>JAFXRI010000103.1 GCA_017526445.1 Ruminococcus sp.
ACGTCATCTGCTTGCATATTTCCCGTCATAGCACACAAATTTTCCTTGCCGGGCGTCAGCCCGCCTGCGTCAAATTTATGCACTCTGACGAAAAATCTGACTGCGCATCTGACGCACAGGGGTTGTGCGGTATTGCCTTAACACCCCGTATGACCGGTAAAAAATACGGCAGCTGTTCAGTTCAACACTGATTTATCAGAAGCCATCGTGAAAGGAGAAATACTATGCTGAAACTTGACTGGGACCAATACCTTGAAAAGGCGGCAGAGGTAAACGCCGAAGGCGCAGTACTGCTGCGCAACGAAAACAATGCCCTGCCCATTGACCGCAGTGAAGAGATCGCTCTCTTCGGGAGAACGCAGCTGGACTATTACAAGAGCGGCACCGGTTCCGGCGGCCTGGTGAATGTGGACAAGGTCACCAACATCGCCGACGGGCTTATCGAAGCAGGCCAGAATCTTAACGAAGAGCTGCTTTCACGCTACCGTAAATGGGTAGATGAAAACCCCTATGACAGCGGCGAAGGCTGGGGCAGCGAGCCCTGGTCGCAGAAGGAGATGCCCCTTGACCCTGACTTTGTTTCAAAAGCAGCCGAGACCTCCGCAGCCGCTGTGGTAGTTATCGGCAGGACCGCCGGCGAGGAGATGGACAACACCGATGTCCCCGGCTCCTATCAGCTCTCCGGCGGAGAACTGGAAATGCTCGCCGCCGTAAGGGAGCACTTTGACAGGATGATAGTGCTTTTGAATGTGGGAAATATAATCGATATGAGCTTTATTGACCGCTTCTCCCCCGAGGCTGTAATGTACATATGGCACGGCGGGATGACAGGCGGTACCGGTGCTGCCCGTCTGCTGCTGGGGGATGTTTCTCCCTCGGGAAGGCTGCCCGATACCATAGCATATTCTCTGGCGGACTACCCCTCCGACAGTTGCTTCGGAGGAAAGGACTTTAATATCTACCGCGAGGACATCTACGTCGGATACCGCTGGTTCGAGACCTTTGCCCCGGAAAGGGTGCGTTTCCCCTTTGGCTTCGGTCTATCCTATACAAGCTTCGAGAGCCGGGCAGAGAGCGTCGAGAGCATCAGCGGCGGTTTTGTCGTGCACGCTTCCGTTACAAATACCGGCAGCCGTCCCGGCAAGGAGACCGTTCAGATATACTGCGAGCAGAGTGACGTTCCCGAGGGGACGATAGGCTCTCCAAAAAGAGTCCTCTGCGGCTTTGAAAAGACGCGCACCCTCGACCCGGGCGAGTCGCAGACCTTGTCCGTCACTGTAAAATACCGCGATCTTGCCATTTATGACGACTCAGGCATCACGGGACATCGCAGCTGCCTGCTGCTGCCCGCCGACAGAAGCTATGTTCTCTGTCTCGGCAAAAACGCTGCCGAGGTCACCGGCATTTACAGCTTCAGGCCAGAGACGGATATGATCCTCGGGCAGTATTCTCAGGCTCTTGCGCCGAACGAGCCTTTTGAGCGCCTAATAAACAAGGACGGCAAGCAAGCCTATGAGCCCGTACCCTTGAACGAGACTGACGAGGAGCTAAGGCGGACTGAAAACCTCCCCGAGGATATCCCCTTTACAGGGGACAGGGGCATCAGTCTCGCTGACGTTGCCTGCGGCAAAAACACTCTGGACGAGTTCGTCTCACAGCTTACGGATGACGACCTCATCTGCCTTGTGCGCGGCGAGGGGATGTGCTCTCCGAAGGTCACTCCCGGCACTGCCGCCGCCTTCGGTGGTGTATCAAAGCGTTTGCAGGAGCTGGGCGTTCCCTGCGGATGCTGCGCCGACGGCCCTTCGGGGATGCGGCTCGACACCGGTGCAAAGGCTTTCAGTCTGCCCATAGGTACGCTTATCGCCTCCACCTTCAACCGCGAGCTTGTTACCGAGCTGTTCTCCCTGACAGGACGGGAGATGCACGCCAACAAAGTGGACTGCCTGCTGGGGCCGGGAATGAACATACACCGCCACCCCCTCAACGGCAGGAACTTTGAGTATTTCTCGGAGGATCCGTTCCTCACCGGCTCGATGGCTTCGGCAGAGCTGAAAGGGCTCCACAGCGAGGGAGTTGAGGGAACTATCAAGCACTTCTGCGGCAATAATCAGGAGACCGGCAGGCATACTCTTGATACCGTGGTTTCCGAAAGAGCCCTGCGGGAGATATATCTGCGGGGATTTGAGATCGCCGTGACCGAGGGCGGATGCAGATCGGTGATGACTACCTACGGCAAGGTCAACGGTCTCTGGACTGCGGGGAGCTATGACCTCAACACTGTGATCCTGCGGGACCAGTGGGGGTTTGACGGCTTTGTTATGACCGACTGGTGGGCGAACATCAACCGCCGCGGAAAGGCTCCCGACAAGAGCGATCTTGCGGCAATGGTCATGGCTCAGAACGATGTATATATGGTCTGTGCCGACGGCGAACACGGAACTGACAACACAGCAGCCGCCCTTGCGGACGGAACGCTCACCCGCGCCGAGCTGGTGCGCTGCGCTGAAAATACTCTCGGTTTCCTGCTCAGCACCCACGCTATGAAGCGCCTGCTGGGCCGGGATGAAGAAGTCGAGATCATCGGCAGGACTGAATCCTCTGACGCTGAAGGCGAGGACGGAGGAGTATTCCTCCTTGACAGCGAACTGACCATTGACCTCAGCAATGTAAAGACCGCAAGAGGCAAGGACTACAGCTTCACACTGGATATCCCCGACCTGGGCTTCTACGATGCAGTGATAACCGCCAGCTCCGCTCAGAGCGAGCTTGCACAGATGCCCGTGACCGTTTTCCGTCTCGGGACGCCCTACGGCTCATTCACCTGGAACGGCACCGGCGGAAAGCCCGTCAGCTACACGATGAACAAGCTCCCCCTGTTCTCACGCTTCACCGTGATGCGGCTGCATTTCGGTCTGGGAGGACTTGACCTTATCAGCATAAGGTTTGTCCGCAGCACGGAGACCTGACAGCTGACATTTGGCAACAGCTGGGATGCCTGCGGCTTTCACTCAGAGCCTGCGGGCTCCGGCGGGTATTGCCCCAGCTGAGAAGCTTCTTCTGTCATCTCTGTGATCTCAATGCTGTCCGGAGTGACACGGCACGGAAAGAACAGCACCCTTACTCCTGCTGCCCTTGCCTCGTCGAGCGCTTCCCCGAAGGCGGCATGAGTGGCTATATTGGGGCGCACCTCATATACTCCGTCCATCTGGATGACAAAGGCTATCGCTGCGCTGTATCCCACCGAGCCGGCTCTGATAAGTTCGCGGATATGCTTCACTCCCCGCTCGGTGGGCGCATCGGGGAAATAACCTATGCCGTCGGTTTCAAGAGTGCAGCCCTTGACCTCCCAAAGGAACCTCTCACCGCCGCGCTCCATATAGAAATCTATCCGTGAGCTGCCGAAGGTGTATTCGGGAGTCACCCTGTCAAAGCCCTGCTTATCAAGCCATTCACGCATTACCTTGTTGGCGGCCTGGCTGTCGATGTTGAAGATCACTCCGGTGCTTTTTCTCACTGCGACAAGATCAAATCTCGTCTTCCTGCCCCGGCTGCCGGGCTCGGTCAGCCATACCTCGCAGCCGGGTATCAGCAGTTCACGGCAGCGCCCTGTATTCTTAACGTGGACGGTCTCGGTGCGTCCCTCCAGAGCGACCTCCGCGATAAACCGGTTGGGACGGCTGATAAAGCCCGCTTTGATAATATTGTCGTATCTCATACCGTCACGCCCTTATATTTCAGGATGAAGCTTCAGTATCTCGTAGATATGCCCGATGTTGCCCTCGCCGGCGTACTTTTTCATATCAAAGAAGTTCTCATCAAGGGGCATCCACACCAGTTCGTTTTCTGTGCCGCTGACCTCCGCAGGGCGGGATAGTCTGCCGGCATAGATCTCCACATAGCAGCCGTCAAGAGGATAGTCAAAGCTCATCAGCCGCCGGATGCTAATATCATCCCGTGTCAGAGAAGTCTCCTCAAAGAGCTCCCTGTACGCCGCGGCGAGGTGGTCCTCACCTTCCTCGATCTTTCCTCCCACAAGGTTATAAAGCCCTTTGTAGGGATCCTTCAGCCGCCTGCACATCAGCCAGCGTCTGCCGCCCGGATGCAGCACGGCGATGCAGTTATATCCCTGCATCACATCACTTCCTTATCATTCAGTTCAAAGGCACCGCAGCAGGAGATCCCGGCGGTACCATACAATGATTATACTATAACCCTGCGCGGCTGTCAATCGCCGGCCTGACTCAGCATTGCGGTCCGGACCAGCCGCATATCATCTCCATAATACTCAAAAAGGCACCTCAAAAGAGGTGCCTTTGTTATCAGCTGTCATTCAGCCAGCAGCTTTTCTGCACTTGCCAGCTTTACTGCGCATACAAATACCTTCATAGCCTGCTCCAGCTCGGATACCGGCGGAAGGGTGGGAGCTATACGGATATTGGAGTCGTGGGGATCCTTCTTGTAGGGATAGGTGGCTCCGGCTCCTGTCATTACCACGCCTGCCTCCTTGCACAGCGATACAACGCGCTTTGCACAGCCGTCTATGGTATTGAAGCTTACAAAATAGCCGCCGTTGGGCTTGGTGTAGCTGCCGATGCCCAAAGGCTTGATCTCAGCGTCGAGAGCGTCAAGAACTACCTTGAACTTGGGAGCGATGATAGCGCGATGCTTATCCATCTGAGCCATAAGTCCCTCGTAGGAACCGAAGAACTTGGCGTGACGGAGCTGGTTGATCTTGTCGTAACCGATCGTCTGAATGGTCATCAGCGACTTGATATACTCCACGTTTCTGACCGATGCTGCCATTACTGCGACTCCGCCGCCGGCAAAGGTGATCTTCGATGTGGATGCGAACTCATATACCATATCCTCGCTGCCGAGCTTCTTGCACTCCTCCAGGAGGTTCAGCAGCTTGTCGGGAGTATCCGTCAGGTGGTGGATGCAGTATGCATTATCCCAGAAGATACGGAAGTCCTTAGCCGCAGGCTTCAGCGCCGCAAAGCGCCTTACCACCTCGTCCGAGTAGGTGATGCCGGTGGGGTTTGCGTACATAGGCACGCACCATATACCCTTGACGGAATCGTCCTCGGCCACCAGTTTCTCGATCATATCCATATCGGGGCCGTTCTTATCGGTAGGGATGTTTATCATCTCGAAGCCGAACTGCTCGGTGATAGCGAAGTGCCTGTCATAGCCGGGCACGGGGCAGAGCCACTTTACCTTGGGCAGATCCTTCCAGGGCTTCTGGACGCCGTCCACGCCAAAGACGTAGCAGCGCATTATCATATCGTACATTATATTAAGGCTGGAGTTTCCGCAGATGATGAGTTCCTCATTCTTTACGCCCAGCATCGGTGCGAAAAGGTTCTTTGCATCAACGATGCCGTCGAGCCCGCCGTAGTTGCGGCAGTCGGTGCCGTCAGAGGCCTTGTAGTCCTTATCGTAGCTGTTTACTGCTGCCAGCATCTTCATAGCCAGATCGAGCTGTTCCGACGAGGGCTTCCCCCTTGCCATATTAAGGGAGAGGCCGAGAGCCTTGTAGCCATCGTATTCTGCTTTCACATCATCTCTGAATTTTTCAAGCTGTGCCTTATTCATTTCACTGAGCTGCATCACAAATTCCTCCGAATATTTCCTGTATTGACCTGCAGAGCATATCGCGCATATCTGCGCAGGATAACGCCTCAGGTCAGACCTTTATTATTATATACCCCTTGCCGGGATTTTGCAAGTTGTTTTTGCCCTTCCTGCAAAAAATCATTACATTTCACATATTGATGTGAAACGGAGCCCTTTCTCAATGCACAATGCACAAATACATCTGTCCGCGGCAGCAGGACGTATTTTCTCCCCGCCGCAGGACATAACAAACAGGCGCCCGCACATCGCAGGCGCCTGTTTTCATACAGTCGTCGATTATCAACCGCTATCAATAAGCCTTGCCCCAAAGCACCATATGCTTAGCCGGCTTGCCGCAGCAGACGCACTTGTCGGAGATGTTGTGCTGCTCGAAGGGGATGCAGCGCGAGCCCACACCTGTAAGCTCCTTGATCTTGTCCTCGCACTCTTCCTCACCGCACCACATAGCCTCGATGAAGCCGTCACCCTTCTCGTTGAGAGCCTGGTTGATCTCGTCGGCAGAGGTACACTGGTAAGTACGGTTCTTTCTGTTTTCGAGGGCATTGTCGAACATACCCTTGGGTATCTCGTTCTCCAGCAGGTCAATGATCTTTGCAGCAAGGGTATCCAGATCGTTCTCAAGGGAGACAGTCTGCTTCTCGCTGTTGTATCTGGTGGCAACTACGCACTGGCCGTTCTCGATGTCCTTGGGACCGATCTCGATACGGACAGGCACACCGCGCATCTCATACTCGGCGAACTTCCATCCGGGGGAGTTATCAGAATCGTCCAGCTTTACTCTGATGCCCTGAGCCTTCAGCTTGTCATATATCTCGCCGGCCTTTTCCAGCACGCCTTCCTTGAACTGTGCGATAGGTACGATGACAGCCTGTACGGGAGCAACTGCCGGAGGCAGCACAAGGCCGTTGTCATCGCCGTGTGTCATTATGATAGCACCGATCAGACGGGTGGTCATTCCCCAGGAGGTCTGGTGCGGATACTCGAGCTTGTTATCCTTGCTGGTGAACTGGATGCCGAAGGCCTTGGCAAAGCCGTCGCCGAAATAGTGCGAGGTGCCGGCCTGGAGCGCTTTTCCGTCGTGCATCATAGCCTCGATGGCATAGGTGGAAACGGCACCGGCGAACTTATCCGACTCGGTCTTCTTTCCCTTTACCACAGGCATACACAGGCTCTTCTCACAGAAGTCGGCATAGCAGTTGAGCATCCTCTCGGTCTCCTCCACTGCCTCCTCGGCTGTAGCGTGGATCGTGTGTCCCTCCTGCCAGAGGAACTCTCTCGAACGGAGGAAGGGCCTTGTGGTCTTTTCCCAGCGGACAACAGACACCCACTGATTGTAGAGCTTGGGCAGGTCGCGGTAGCTATGGACGATATTGGCATAGTGCTCGCAGAACAGAGTCTCGGAAGTGGGGCGCACGCAGAGGCGCTCCTCCAGCTTCTCGCTGCCGCCGTGAGTGACCCAGGCCACCTCGGGAGCAAAGCCCTCGACGTGATCCTTCTCCTTGTTGAGCAGGCTCTCGGGAATGAACATCGGCATACAAACATTCTCGTGGCCAAGCTCCTTGAAGCTGGTGTCGAGGATGCGCTGGATATTCTCCCAGATCGCATAGCCGTACGGTCTTATTACCATACAGCCCTTAACGCTGGTGTACTCTACCAGTTCAGCCTTCTTGCAGATATCGGTGTACCACTTAGCGAAGTCCTCATCCATAGAGGTTATCGCGTCAACTTTTTTTTCGTTTTTCTTTGCCATGTTTAAAATCAACTCCATATATATCTTTATTGTATATCTTGTAATTCAGGTCGTATTCCTCTTTCTGGGCATCGTAAGCACCTCTGACCTGAGGGGGCTGCTCTCCAGACTCATTTTCATCGTCCACCCTTTCGGGACTGTTCCATTCGGGATGTCTTTTCGAGATAGCCTTGGCTATTTTGGGAGTAACGATACAGGCAAGGGCGATAAACACCATGATTATCGCGCTCCCGGCCACGAGCTTCAGAAGCAGAGCCGCAAGTTCGTTATCCATTCTCCCACACCCTTTCAAATAAGATCGCTGCGGCACAATACCACTCAATAACTTTACCACAAAATGCGCGTTTTGTCAAGCATAACAGAGCAAGAGCCGCATACCTGGGATATGTTTATCCGCATACAAAAGATAGGGAGACCGGTTTAGTCTCCCTATAATCTTCTGTGTGAGCACCGAGCGGAGCTTTACTTTGCAGGCATACAACAGGTCCCTGCGGATCAAGCCCTCATTCTGCTGTGATCCTCAGTTAGGCTTGAAGCTGTCTATCCATTTGAGCATCGACTCGTGATACTTCTCCTTATCCTCCTGTGCGCAGTAGGCTTCCACGCAATAGGCTGCTCCGCCGCTGTAAAGCTCGGCGCTGATAACCCAGATGTCATCGCTCTTGCCTACATAGTTCTTCCTCGTCGCCGAATACTCCATGTAAAAGTAGTTGTTCCTTACCTTGGGCACCAGCTTCTGACCGTTTATCGTGATCGTCCGCTTGTTCATTGCTATCAGCTCCGCAGGCGTCTTGCCCTCTACAAGGCTCTTCTCGTAATCGGTCATCGAATAGGCTGATATATACACTCCCGCCTCGCGTCCGGTATAGAAGTCAAGCGACTTGTACACCGAGCTCGGCAGCTCCAGCATCTTCCCTTCATCAAGGGATGTGGGTATCGTTATGGAATAGGTCGGCTTATTTATAGTCTCCCAGGAGTCCTCGTCGGTGATGCCCCTGGCATTCATCCAGCGAATACCGAAGAACACGCCCACACCGATAAGTGCCATCAGGAGAATAATTATCGGCAGCTTCGGGACAGACTTTTTGCGCTTGACCGAGTCAAGAGTCTGATATGCAAAGGGAGAATTCCCGGCCGGCTGATAGTTCTGCTCAGGCTGTGGACTGTTCCCGAGCCTGAGCGGACGGCCGCACTCACAGAAAGTAGCGCCATCAGGGTTTTCGCGTCCGCAGTAAATACATTTCATACCCTTTCCCCCCTAACCGCCGATACCGGATTCGGCCTTATCAACAAAGCTCCTGAGTTTCTCAAAGGTCTCCTGACTGATAACGTGCTCGATCTTGCAGGCATCCTCCTCGGCATTTTCGGCGCTGACTCCCAGCACCTCGCCGAGAAATCTCGTCAGAAGCAGGTGTCTCTCATAGACTTCTCCGGCGCGTTTCTTTCCCGCCTCTGTGAGAATGAGCTGTCCGTCCTTGCCGACGGTGAGGAAGCCCTCAGCCCTGAGTATCCCCATTGCGCGGCTGATGCTCGGCTTGGAATACCCCAGTTCTGTGGCAACATCGATGGAACGCACATACCCTGTGCGCTGCTGAAGGATAAGGATGGTTTCCAGATAGTCTTCGCCAGATTCTCTCAATGGCATAGTCATACCGCCTTTCTTTGCTGACTCAGTTCGTACCTGCTGCGTTTTTAAGTATCCGTCTGTCCTCGTCGAACATACGGTAGTACTGCATTGTTGCATAATCATTGAGTATATCCGTATAATCTCCTGCGTCATCACCGGTGTGATGCCACTTCCCGTCGGAGGTCTTGTATCCGAAGCCGGAGATTATCGGGATCTGCTCGCGGACGTGCTCCAGCTCCTGCTGAACGGGAGACAGCGGCAGGCCTGCCGCTTTGAACACCTCATCTGCGAGGTAATTGAGGCTTATATCCTCGATGAATTTTGACTCGATGGGCTTGTTGCTCCAGATTATAAAAGGTGTCTGGTGTATGCGGGAGTAGTCTTCCACCCCGAGATCAGCCAGAGCGCTGCCGTAAAGTCCGTCGGCGTAGCCCTCGATATGGGGATAGTGGTCGCCGAACATAACGATGACTACCTGCTCCTCATAATCCTTGAAATGCTCTGTCAGCTTGCCGAAGGCCTGGTCTGACAGTCTTATGGAGTTCAGGTATCTTTCCGCCGAAAGGTCATAGGGCTCCTCCAGCTTCAGTCCGCCGTCAACATCCACATTGAAGGGGGCGTGGTTCTGCATAGTTGTGACCCAATAAAATGCGCCCTTATGGGGGTTTCTCTGATCCACCACGGAGCAGAGCCTGTCGAACACTGCCTCGTCAGCAGGCTCGTCATTATATCTCTGTTTCGATCTGAGATTTATCGTATCCGAGAAATAGCATCTCTTGAAATCCAGGAACTTATAAGCCTCCCCGATATTCCACAGTCCCCTGCGGCAGGGAGTGAACGCAACAGTCTCGAATCCCATATCGTTGAACGAGGTAACTATCGAATCCTGTGCCGAGTCGAGATAGTTGGTATATGCTGCCGAGCCGAGGGGGAGGAAATGCATAGTATTCCCCGAAAGGAACTCAAACTCCGAGTTGCAGCTGTAACCGCCGTAAGGCGATACTGTGACATAGCCCTTGACGGTATTCTCAGTAAGAGAGTGCCAGTTCTCGAGATAATCCACATCCGTCTTTATAGGTGCGATATGGGAGAAATCCGCAAAGCTCTCGTTGAGTATGCCAATTATGACAGGCTTGCCTACCTCTGAGGTATCGCCCTGCTCATAGCTGTCGATGAGCTGCTCCGCTGTTTCGGTGCTGTAATCTGCGGGAACGTTGACGTGATTATACACTCCGTCGTAATAGAACATCAGCAGGCTGCCGACGCTCCTGGCGGTGCGGGTCTCCTCAGCCCCGGAGAAATTCAGACAGATGACTCTGTTCCTGATGCCGTAGTCGTAGGTATAGCCGGTAATGGAGAAAAACAGCAGTGTCATAGCAGCGCAGCTGCCGAGAGTTATCATCCTCGGGCGGAGCGTCTCGGTCACCAGCTTAGTGCGTATCGTAATGAACATAAGCCCTGCCGTTTCCAGCAGCACGACGACCACCGTAAAGGAAACGAAGAACTTATACTCATCGCTTATCTCCACAGCGCTTTGGATATTCATAAGATCGGTGAACTTTATGGGAGCGCCCCTGAACTTGGTTATATAATACTGTGCCAGCGAGTAAAAGCTGAACACGAACTCCAGCACGCAGAACCATATCTTCGGCTTTTTGAAGATGACAGCACCCAGCAGGAAGGGCACAGCATACATCGCATATCCCAGCAGGTTATAAAGCGGATAAAGCTTGAATATCAGCGCATTCATGCAGAATTCCGAGATCGCATATGACACGAAGGCCGCTGCCAGAGCGAAGGCTATCGGCTTAGCCGCCACTGGCTTCTCACACTTGCGGTAGGTTTTGAAAGCAATAAATCCGCAGAAGCCGGTCAGCAGTGTGAACACTGCCAGGAATATCGCGAAGGTCACAGTCAGCCCGGTCTTTTCCGATGCCACAACGAGCTCGCCGAATATGCCCACGCCGAACAGCGAAACTGCTGCCGCAGCACACATCAGCCAGTACCACAGCCTCGGACGGCTGTCGGTAAACTTGAATCTCATTTTCATACTTCCCCTTTTTTGTTCTTCATCTAAATCTAAAAATATACGATCAAGGATATTATAACACCTTTCACCGCAAATTGCAAGTACCGCTGCATTTTTTTTACGCCCCGATGCAAAAAAAAGGACACCCGCATTTTTACGCTGCGGGCGTCCGGTACTGTTTAAAAATCCGGGTGCTTTCCTGGCCTTACTTCTTGATATAGTTCTCGTATATCGCCAGGTTATCGGCAACAGAGTTGAAGTCGCTGGTAGACTTGGTGGTTATGCAGATGTAGTTCTTCTTGTTGTACTTGTAGATAGTCTCCAGTGCAAAGCCTGCCTCATCGGTAAAGCCGGTCTTTCCGCCCAGGAGGCTTCCCTCTGCGTTTCCGTCGCCGTCCAAATCAACGAACCAGCCCATGAGCCTGCTGGCCACGATGCTGTAAAGAGTTATGCCTTCGGGATGCTGTTTGGTCTTGGATGTGGTGTATGTGTCTGCGGTGAGGACCTTCTTGATGGTCTTATCCTTCAGCGCATAGGAGAGGATGATGCCCATATCCTTCAGTGTGGAGTAATGGTTCTTGTCGTGCAGGCCGCTGGTATTGGTGAAGTGAGTACCTGTAAGTCCCATAGCCTCAGCCTTCTTGTTCATCAGCTCAACGAACTTCTTCTCCGAACCTGCTACCACATTAGCCAGTCCCACAGTGCCGTCAGCGCCGCTGGGGAGTATAGCCGCATACATCAGGTCCTCAAAGGAAACGCTCTCGCCGATCTCAAAGCCTGCGCGGGATGCATTCTCCTCCACCAGCTTGGAGATCTCCTTGCTGGTGAACTTGTACTTGACCTTCTTGTCGTCAATATTTTCCATTGCGACGATAAGCGTCATGACCTTGGTGAGCGAAGCGGGATATATCTTCTTCTCGTAGTTGATGCCGGCAACGATCTCGTTGTTGTCGATATCCATAAGCAGGCCGTACTTACAGGAAAGGCCCAGCTTCTTGAAATCTATTTCCTTGAACTTCTCGGCCTTCTGGGGCTCGGGGAATTCCGGCTCCGGCTCAGGCTCAGGCTCGGGCTTGGATTCAGGCTCGGCCTGTGACTCGCTGTCCGGGACCGTGCCCGACTGGGTGTCATCAGCCTTACTGCTGCTGTCGTCGTGGGCTATAACGGGGATATTGCTGGTCTCCTGTATCTTGCCCTTTCCGGTAACGATCATGATAGCCGTACCGGCAGCAACAAGTATAAGGATTATGAGCACCGCTACAAGTGCCGCGCCGCCGCGGCGGTTCATTCTGTTCATTATGAAAAACTCCTTTTATTTATGACTGCCGGTGCGTAAAAGCCGCCGGCAGCAATATTTCACTGTCATATTTCCTCTCCGGCAATATTCAGCTGTCGCTGAGGGAGACGTGGCAGAACTGGAGGATATCGCTTCGGGTGACGATCCCTATAAATATCTTCCTGTCATCAATGACCGGAACAAAGTTCTGATTAATGGCCAGCAGCACCAGTTCTTCCACCGTAGCCGTGACCGAAACGGGATTAGAGCGCACTCTTCTCGGTATATCCGAAACGCGGTAATGCTCCAGGTCCCTTATATCAAAAATGTTGTTGTCAAGCATAAAATACAGAAAATCGCCTTCCGCAAGGGCTTTTACATACTGTCCTTCACGGTCGATGACCGGTACCGCAGTAAACCCGTGGTTGCGCATCTTCTCGATAGCCTGTCTCACCGAGTTGTCCTCATAGACATAATCTATCACAGCCTTCGGTTTAAGAAGCTTCAAAATATTCATATCTATCCTCCCGCCCCTTCACGGGACGTTATCGACTTTTGCTCTCAGCCCTGCTCTTTCTGCTCAGAGCTGTCTTTTCCTTCGGCGGAACTTTCGTTCCCGCTGTCGGGCAGGCTGCTGTCCTGCTCGCTCTCCGACAGGCTTTCCTCCGCAGCGGAGCTATCGATCTCAGAGCTGTTGTCTGTCTGCTGGTCTCTTGTCTTTCCACAGGTATGTATGAGCCTGAACAGATCGTCGTATCCGATCTCTCCCAGCTTATCAGCCGCAATGCCCATATCGTGCATCTCACCGGACGTTATCCCCCAGCCGGCGATAAGGCCCCGGCAGAAGCCTTCCTTCTGCTGCTCGCTCATAGAGTCGAAGTTCACCAGCTGATCTGCAAAATACGCATTGAAAAGGCTTTCATCCACCTCAGTGTCCAGCCTTGTTACTTCCCTTGTCTCCACTATATCGTCCTGTCCCTCGACAGAATAGGTGGTGACATACTTTACAAGATGGCTGTCCTTTTTATCAAAGAAGAAATCCATCACCGTGATATAGGTATCTCCGGTAAAGGTGTACTGCTCCACATCGTAATCCTTGCTGTCGATATGGTTCTCGGTCCTGGGGACATTCTGCTTCACGATCTGCGAGATCACATTAAGCTCCGGCTCGCCCTGAGTCTCGCGGTACATACCGCACACATAGTCAAAGTCATAGCTTTTGTCTCCGAGAGTGACCGAGCCGTGCTCGCCCAGCCTTTCGGACTGGAGCTGATATATCTCGCTGCCGTTCACGATGCGCTTTATCTTTATCTCACCGTCGATATCCGTTCCGGTGAGGGTACATTCCAGAGTATATCTGCCGCCCTTATATATCTCATTGACTGCCTTGAGCTTCTCACCGGTCGGGAGTCCGCCCTGGGCGATGCTTTCAGCCGGGCTCTCTTCACGGCTGCTCACGTCGGGAGCTCTGCTCTCCTCCGGAGCCGATCCCGTCGTCTCAGAACTGCTTTCGTGTTCCGATGATGAGGATATATCCGCACAGCCGCCTGAAGCAAAGCAAATGACCGTAGCACAGGCTGCTGTGATTATTTTTTTGACCATACTTGCTCGACCTTTCTGTACGCGGCAAAGATTGAGATAGCCGTATATCCCTCAGCCCTGATACCGTCAGAATTAAGGAACTACCTATATATTATACCACCAAACACAGTCCGATGTCAAGACAAAACGCACAAAAGCCGAAATTTGTCAAAAAAGTAAAGATTTATGCAGAACAGCCGGCGGCGCAGCTGCGGGCCTTTGCTCACAGCCCCCGGCGGACAAGCCGGCGCATATCCTCCGGCAGGGGCGAGCTCACTCTGTGTCTCTCTCCGTCGGCGGGAGAGACAAAGCATATCTCCGCGCAGTGCAGAGCCTGTCTGCCTATATCCTCCCTGCTGCCGCCGTAGAGGTCATCCCCTGCCAGCGGGCATCCCATATATGCGAAATGCACTCTTATCTGATGCGTCCTTCCCGTCAGCGGCACTACGCGGCAGAGGGAATACTTCCCGTCGGAGGAAAGGACCTCATACACCGTCTCGGCGTACCTTCCGTCCTCGCGGACGCAGCGCTTTATCACCGATCCCTGCTCCCTTGCGATGGGGGCGGTCACTCTCCCGTTCTTCGGAGGGACACCGCAGCATACTGCCAGATAGGATTTCTCTATCCTCCCCGACAGCACCGAGGCGGCCAGCTGGGATCTCGCTGCCGGCACGCAGCCCGAGGTATCGCGGTCGAGCCTGCTGACGGCGCGGAACACGGTCCCGGGGTATCTGGCCGAGAAAAGATTAGCCAGCGTATCCGTCCTGTGCCTCATAGAAGGGTGTACCGGCATAGCTGAGGGCTTATCAAAAACGACAAGCTCGCTGTCCTCATAGATCACCGGGACAGCAAGCTCATCGTTTGCTTCGATCATGCTCTGTTCCTCACAGCAAAGGAGGATGACCTCCCCCGCTCTTACGGTATCGATAGTCCTGACAGTCACG
>JAFXRI010000104.1 GCA_017526445.1 Ruminococcus sp.
CATCTGCTTGCCAGCTTTCCGTCATATTACCCAAATTCTCCTTGACTTGCGCCAGCAAACCTGCGTCGAATTTAGGCAATCTGACGAAAATCTGGACATCGCATCTGACGCACAGGGGTTGTGCGGTATTGCCTTAAATAAATATTATTCAGGAAAGCAGAGGAAAGAAAATGAAGGAACTGATCTTATGCAAATACGGAGAGATCGCCCTGAAGGGCCTCAATAAGAGCAACTTTGAAAGTGTGCTCAGCAAGAATGTAAAAAGGAGACTTGCCGACCTCGGAAGGTTCGAGGTCACAAGGGCACAGTCAACGATCTATGTGGAGCCGCTGGATGAGGACATTGATATGGACGAGGCTGTCGAGCGTCTGAAAAAGGTGTTCGGCATCGCCAAACTCACCCGCGCCCTCGAGGTGGAAAAGTCTCTGGATGCGATACTTAATGATACTATGGAATACCTCGCTCAGGCCTTTGAGGGAGCGAAGACTTTCAAGGTCAATGCAAAGCGTGCCGATAAGAAGTTCCCATATAAGTCGCCGGAGATCTGCTCCGAGCTGGGGCATAAGATATTGGAGGTCTTCCCGGAGCTGTCGGTGAATGTCCGTGAGCCGGACGTTACTGTAACCGTTGAGATCAGAGAGAAGCACGCCTTTATAAACGCCCTGCGTATAGACGGAGCGGGCGGCATACCTGTCGGCACAGGCGGAAGGGGTATGCTCCTGCTGTCCGGAGGTATCGACTCGCCGGTGGCAGGATATATGATCGCCAAAAGGGGCGTGGTCGTTCAGGCGATACACTTCGAGGCGCCCCCCTATACCTCCGAGCGCGCAAGACTGAAGGTGGAGAAGCTCGCTTCAAAGATCGCTGAGTACTGCGGAGACATCACCTTCCACTGCGTTCCCTTCACCGAGATACAGGAGGCTATCAGGGACAACTGCCCCGAGGAGCTGTTCACTATCATTATGAGAAGACTTATGATGGAGATCGCCCAGCGCATATCAGCCGCCGAGGACTGCTCCTGCCTGATAACCGGCGAGAGCCTCGGACAGGTCGCCAGTCAGACAATGTACGCTATGGTCTGCACCGATGCCGTCTGCCGCATACCTGTTTTCCGTCCCTGTATCGGTATGGACAAGTCGGAGATCGTGGAAATATCCAGAAAAATCGATACTTTTGAGACCTCGATACAGCCCTATGAGGATTGCTGTACGGTATTTACTCCCAAGCATCCGAAGACAAGGCCGGTGCTTGATGATGTGGTCAAGGCTCAGGGATCCTTTGATTTTGAGCCGTTGATCCGTAAGGCAGTAGAGGGCACCGAGCGCAAGATCATAAGAAAATACTTATAACAAATGGTTCCGATCCTGCCCACAGCGCAGTGATGCGCCGTCTGAGCCTGTAAAGTCCGGGTGCTTTATGCGACGATATTAAACAGCTTCCAACCGCAACTGAGCGGATAGCTTCCGGAAAGGGCAAAAACGCCCGAAACGGCTCAAAAACGGCGGTGTAAAGGCTTTTCACTTTCAAAAGAATTCCGATACGCTTTTTTGGACTCAATAATTGCGGTGAAATGCCGCCGGATATGTATAAAGCCGAATTTTATACAGCTTTTGTAAGAGTACAGAATATCGGATAGTTAAAAAAGAAGCTGAAAAGCCGCCGAATCGAGTGGAAAATGATATGTACAAAAAATCGTACAGTCACGCTGACGCACATTTCAACACGGTATAAGACATAATGTGCGCAGTTCCGGGGTTTAACGCCTTAAAGCGCGGATCTTACCCTTATATTTATAAAAAAGCGCAGCTGACCAGATGATGTTCCGGACAGCCTGTACGAAAATGCAGATAATAAGTCTGAGATTGTTTGTCTCCGACTGTATAATTTTCAAATTGTTCAAAAATGAGGTGATTTTTATGTGCAATGTGAAGCATAATCCGGGAAGTCCCCCGGGCAAATTTGCTCAAGGTGACAAAACGGTTACAGAAAGTATTGACATTGTTACAGAGCGTGTTGTAAAATATATGATAGCAAGGGGCGTGAGCTTCGCGACAGCCGAAAGCTGTACGGGCGGGCTCCTCGCTGAAAAGTTCACAAGCGTTCCCGGCGCTTCCGCTGTGTTCAGGGGAGGAGTCGTCAGCTATACCGAGGATGTCAAGCAAAGAGTTCTCGGCGTTAAGGAAAGTACGCTTGCTGAGCACACCGTGTATTCACCGCAGGTCGCCTCGGAAATGAGCAGGGGCGTTATGGAGCTTATGGGAAGCGATGCCTCGGCGGGAGTGACCGGGATCGCCGGCCCCTCCGGAGGGACAAAGGAAAAGCCTGTCGGTACGGTGTATGTATCAGTCAGATTTAAAGACAGCGAGGCCGTTTCGGACCTCAGACTGTATGAAGGATATGCAGACACGGACAGGGAAACGATACGCTTGATGACCGCGCAGCGCACATTTGAGATGCTGGAGAAGCTGCTGAAAGAAAGCGAGGGTATGTAATGTCTATGGCTAATGAAGTTAAAAATCTGTCCTCTGAGGACAATTCAAATTTCTTTGTAAGATTCTTAAAATACTTTATCCCCTGGAAGGGCGACAATGCGGCTGAGATCGTCAGGAAGATCATCTTCGTATTTTCGATCGTGCTCTTTGCTTTCTCTATCAACGAGCTTACTGACTTCCTGAAGACTGACCAGGCTGAGCTCAACTACGCACAGGGAATAGTTAAGTATGAGCCGAACTGGGATGACGGGCTGGAGCTTGACGGCGTTGATACCGGTATCAACGGCGAGGGCAAAAAATCAGATGCGTCCGAGACCGAGGATCCTTCCTCGAACGGGCAGGGCATACCCAAGGCAACTGAAAAGAAGTCCAAGGAGAGAAAGGTCCAGAGCTGGGCCAATGATCTTCTTGCAAGAAACAGCGACGTCGTGGGCTGGATCAAGATCCCCGGATTTGTAAATGACAGCGGCGACGAGTATATAAACTTCCCCGTTCTTCAGAGAAAGTATGACGGCGATATAGATGCCGGCAACGATTATTACCTCAGACGCGACATCGACGGCAACCTCTATGAGTCGGGAAGCATTTTCGTTGACTGCTATATTCCCATCGACGAGAAGGGGCAGCCTGATAATGTGGTCATCTACGGCCACCATATGAGAAGACTGGGGACCTCCTTCACACACCTTGCCGAGTACAAGGAAAGCGTGAATATGGTCAAGAAGCACCCGATGATCGAGTTCAACACTATCTATGACAACAACGAAAAGTATGTTATAATAGGCTGCTTTGTTGCAGCTGCCGATGACACTCAGGACGATATCGAGATCTTCGACTACTGGAGATACAGAAACTTTGATAAGGGCGATTACTCCTTTGACAAGTGGATCTCTAACGTCAGAAAGCAGAGCTGGTATTCCTGCGATGTTGAGTGTACGGAAGATGACGATTATATAACCCTCTCCACCTGCTCCAATGAGGTCGCAGATATGAGATGGGTCATCATCGCCAAGAAAATGACTGCCAAGGATAATCTCGACCTTATCGTTGAATCGTATAAGGAGAGACCTGATAAGGACATCTACTTCCCGAGAGTGTGGAGGAATGTCTGGGGCAACAGCAAAAAGTATCTCGGCTGGTCTTACTGATACCACGGGCGGCCGGCCGGTGCTTATATGATCCCGCTGTGCGCGGGAGTGCAGCCTGACAGCTGCAGGAAAGGTATGATAAGTTGATGAAGCAGACACAGGATCCAAACGGTGACAAACGGCTTTTAAAGCTTTCGGCTATGAAGACGCTGCCGGTGTTCGGCGCGGTAATAGTTATGTTTGCATCCGGCTTTGCGACAGCCTACGGCATCTGTGGCAGCAGGGAGGAGCTTTCTCCCAAGGCCGAGGATATTGCCGCAGCTGAACAGGTCCAGCCGGAGAAGGTCACCGAGGCACCCAGGCAGACTGCTGCAGCCGAGACAGAAGGTTTATCTGTCGAAACGGTCATGCAGTGGCGCAAGGCGGCGATCAATGAGTATGCCAAGACCGGTTCGGTAAAAAAAATCACTACTGCTACCACCGCTGAACAGCAGGAAAGCGAGCTTGAGCTCACCGAGATCGAAAAGTGCGATCTTTATACCACAGACCAGGTGTTCTTCCGGGTAGGCCCCTCTTATGACGATGATATAATCTATATCCTCGACCGCGATGTAAAGGCAGAGGCATGGGCTAAGACTGCCGATAATGAGTGGTGTGCCGTGAATGTTGACGGCATAGACGGATATATAATGTCACAGTATCTGACGGATAAGGTCCCGGAGACAACAGCTGTGTCATCTGAGACAACCGCCTCGTCTGCGGCGTCAAAGGCCGCTGTCACGACTGCACAGACCACTGTCACAACGGCAAAGACTACTGCTGCAACGGCAGAGACTACTACAACAACTGCGGAGACTACGACCACTGCGGCTGAGACTGCTGCATCCTCGGAAACAACAGCAGCAGAGACCACCACAACAGCTGAGACTACCACAACAACAGCATCCGCACCGTCGGGAGACGTTATAAAGTACACTGACGATGAGTTCGATATGATGTGCTGTGTGGTAATGAGCGAGGTGGGCTATTGCAGCACCGAGGAGAAGCTCGCTATCTCCAATGTTATAATCAATCGTGTGAAGTCGGAGCAGTTCCCCGATACCATAACGGGCGTTCTCACCGCTCCCGGACAGTTCACGGCGGTGAATAATTACTACACCCGCACGCTGCCTCCGAATGACGATACTGTAAACTGCGTCCGCCGGGCACTTTCCGGCGAGGGAGCATATCTTGTGAACGGAGCGACCTTCTATTACAGCCCCCAGTATTCCAGCGCCGCAGCTGCCTCCTGGTTCGAGAGCCTCTGCTTCTGCACTGAGTTTAACGGAGCAAGATACTTCAAAAATTGGTGATGTGCAATATCACTAAAACAAGATATTGTGGTTTGTATAAGATAACAAAAATCAGGGCGTACTTCGCGTATGCCTTGATTTTTTTTAGCATAACTGATAAAATTAATTTAGGTGTATGCATCTGTAAGGATAGCTTGTGCATCGCTCGCAAAGGGCCTCATCCGCTTACAATGATCAGATGAAGGGAAGACTTATGAAAGATAAACTGAAGGCCGGACTACCGAGAATAACTGCCGTTGCAGTAGGGCTCAGCGCAGCTCTGGCTGTGGGTGCGCTTTTCCCAAAAACGGATAAAAACGAGCCGGTCAAGTCCGGTATAGTCGAAACTCTCCCCGCGAAAACTGTTGATGCTCCTGCTGCCATGCAGGTGAAGGCATCTCCCGCAGCTGCGGAAAAGCTGGAACTGGCTTACTACCGTAAGGCCGGGATAAATGAATATGCGATGTCATCGGTGACTACGACCTCCGTCGCCAAAAAAGCAGCAGCCGACAGCGGAAGCGAGGACGCAAAGAGCGCTCCGGTGGAAGACTTCAATGTAGTGATCCCCGAGGACGGAACTGAGGTCTATGACCTGAGATTCGATAAGCTCAATTACACCAAAACACGTTCGGTCGCCAATGAGTTCTATACCGTGAATGACCTTATCTCCGGGAAGACTGTCACTATGGAAGCACACAAGATGCTGTGTATGATGGTCTATAACGAGATAGGCGACGGCTGGGACGAGGAAGCCATCAAGGCTCAGGTCGTGGCGGCGTATTCACATCTGAGATTCAACGATACGGTTGATGTGATACCCACAGTGGCACTGAAACCGGATTATACGCCAAAGATCGAGAGATGCGTTTCGGCAGTGGAGGGGCAGTGCGTGTATTATAACGGCGGCATCTGCAATACCGTGTATGCCGCATCGTCTGCAGGATATACTGCAGACTGCTCGCTGATCTGGGGAACGAAATATGCCTACCTGAAGCCGGCGCTCAGCGAGTATGATAAGGAGGATCCTAACTGGGGCACCGTTACGAGATTCAGCGAGTCGGAGGTCAGGGATGCCCTTGAAAGCAAACTGGGCTTCACCCTCTCGGATAACGTGAAAAACTGGTTCGTTGTTGAGTCAGTACACAGTGGGAAGTATGTGAGAGATCTCAGCATCGACGGCGGCAAGGCCAAGGTCTCCGGCGCCGCAATGAGAAAGATACTGGGACTCAAATCCAGCGCATTCGAGATAAGCTACTCCGGCGGAGTTTTCAGCTTCAAGACCTACGGCTACGGCCACGGCGTGGGTATGCCGCAGTGGGGAGCAAAGCTCTACGCAGATCACGGCTGGAGCTATGACCAGATACTCAGACACTATTATATAAATACGATGATAAGCCTCTCGGAGGAGAGCACTAAGGCGGTCGCCCGCGGAAAGATGTCCGAGGAAGAGCTGGAGAAGATCATCAGCAGTTCAAAGATCGCTGAGGCTGACGGCGCCGGTGAGGATCCGTCTGAGGATATCAGGATAAATGAAGACCTCATCAGGCAGGCTGAGGAGGAAGCACAGGCTGAAAAGGAAGCACAGGCTGAAAAGGAAGCCGGGGAAAAAGAGACTGCCGATAAGGAAACTGATGAGAAGTCCGAGGAAGAAAAGGCCGGGACTGTAAAGGATAATAAGCCTTCCGAGGAAAAGACCGAAAAGGTCAAGGAAGAAAAGAAGACGGAGGAAAAAACCTCTGAGCCTGCAAAGGATAAGAGCAAGGATGCCGAAAAGGCTAAGACTACGGAGGAAAAGACCGATACTTCCGTGAAGGACACTGATAACAGCAAGGAGCCCGGGAAGCAGGAGGAGCAGAAGACGGAGGAGGAAAAGAAATCAGAACAGACTTCAGGCGGAGAAAGCGGACCTCCCGAGGAGGAGCAGACGCCTGTTGTGACTACCACCACGGCGGTAGAAGAGCCTGAGGAGGAGATACCTTCCGAGAAAGAAGAACAGCCCGGAGATCAGCCCGGTGAGGACGGCGAAGGAAACTCCGGCGAGGAGGAAGAGCTCCCGCAGGAAGAAGAAACTGAACAAGGATCCGGTCAGGACGGCGGAGAACCCGACGAAGGAACGGATCGATAAATATAAGGGGGTATAACACCATGGGAATATTCGATAAACCTCAGAACAATATGAGGAACGAGCTGGCAAGAGTAAACGGAGAGATCAACGGCAAGCTTGCAGAGATCAACAGGAAATACACCGAGATAGGCCGGATAGTAAAACTCCATTGTCTCGATCAGGTGGATAATGCCGATGTACAGCGCCTTGCCGGAGATATAGACGCATTGCTCAAGGAGCTTGTGCGCCTGAACGATGAGCTCAACGCAATAAAGGGCATAAAGATATGTCCGGGATGCAATTCTCAGATAGATATAGCTGTGGCGTTCTGCCCTAATTGCGGAGCCAAGCAGCCTGCGCCTGCTGCAGCTCCCGCACCTGCACCTGTCCCGGTACCTCCCGCACCTGCACCTGTCCCGGTACCTCCCGCACCTGCACCTGTCCCGGTACCTCCGGCACCTGCGCCTGTCCCGGTACCCCCGGCACCTGCACCGATACCTGTTCCCGCACCAATACCCGAGCCCGAGCCGATAGTTGAACCGGAGCCTGTTCCCGCTCCTATGCCCGAACCCGAGCCGATAGTTGAGCCGGAGCCTGTTCCCGCGCCCATACCCGAGCCCGAGCCAATAGTTGAACCGGAGCCTGTTCCCGCACCCATACCCGAGCCCGAGCCGATAGTTGAACCGGAGCCTGTTCCCGCGCCCATACCCGAGCCCGAGCCGGTAGTTGAACCGGAGCCTGTTCCCGCACCTATACCCGAGCTCGAGCCGATAGTTGAACCGGAGCCTGTTCCCGCACCCATACCCGAGCCCGAGCTGACAGTTGAGCCGGAGCCTGTTCCGGAGCCCGTAGAGGAGATCGCCCCTGTTGCCGAGGAGGCCGTTCCCGCCGCAGCGGAGATCGTTGAGGAGCCTGCTGCCGAGCCGGAGACCGTATCCGGGCCGGTCATCCCGGAACCTGTTCAGGTTAAGCCCTTTGAAATGCCTGCCCCGACACCTGTATTATCGATCCCTGCACCTCCTCCGATACCGGCAGCACCTGCACCTGCACCAGCGCCGACTCTCAATAAGGCTGTTATAGATCCGACAGTCGTTTTCTGCACACAGTGCGGAAGCAAGGAGCCTGCCGGAACCAGATTCTGCTCGCAGTGCGGCAGCCCGATGTAAAATAATAACTGATATAAGGCATCGCTCTGCGGAGCGGTGCCTTTTTCATACCGGGAACAGATGGACCGCGGCGGGTGAGAAAACCCCTTGACAAAACCGGCGATGTGGGCTATAATATTGTTATAAAAATATCAATGTACAGGAAGAGGCTATTATGGCAAAGAACAGTTCAATATCGCCTTCGGTAATAAAAAGACTGCCGAGATACTATCGATTTTTGGGGGAGCTCCTGAAACAGGGGACTGAGCGTATCTCTTCGCGGGAGCTTTCGGATATGATGAAGATCACCGCCTCGCAGATAAGACAGGACCTCAACTGCTTCGGAGGCTTCGGTCAGCAGGGCTACGGATATAATGTAAGAGATCTTCACGCTGAGATCGGTAAGATACTCGGCGTTGACAAGGGCTTCCGGACTATACTGATCGGCGCGGGCAACCTTGGCCGTGCCATCGCAGCACATATCAATTTCTCAACTCGTGGATGCGAGCTTGTCGGCATCTTCGACATCGACCGTTCCCTTACCGGCGAAAAAGCAGGGGAGCTTTCTATCATGCATACTGACGAGCTGGAGAAGTTCTGCCGTCAGAAGAAGCCGATGGTAGCAGTGCTGTGCATACCCAAGGCAAACACGCAGGAGATCGCAGACAGATTGGTAGCGCTGGGAATAAAAGCCTTCTGGAATTTCTCCCACTATGACCTTTCAATAGATCACGACGATATCGTGGTGGAGAACGTTCACCTCGGGGACAGTCTTATGACGCTGACCTACCGCGCTAAAGCCGCTGAGGAAGCGGCCCGGGATCAGGACTGACAGCAGGGGTGAGCTGCTGCGTCCCGACAGATCAATATTTCTGCTCAGTATCAAGGATAATACCCGCTGTATCCAATGGCAAGCGCCGTTTTTGGATATGGCGGGTATTGCTGTTATTGTGATCTTCGCTGCAAACTGGTTCCCTGTTTTGACCTGAAAGCTGCCGGAATTATGACTGTATCTCCGTTGCA
This sequence comes from Ruminococcus sp., assembly GCA_017526445.1. Lineage (GTDB taxonomy): Bacteria > Bacillota > Clostridia > Oscillospirales > Ruminococcaceae > FB2012. The sequence goes on from JAFXRI010000104.1 coordinate 9,184, forward strand.
TTATGTTTGTGATATATTTATTATCAATGTGATATATAATCAAATTTAATCGGTATATAATAAATGTAACATAAGATAATGACAGTAATAAAATTGAAATATCAGAAATTTATCCGAGAAACAGTAAAGGAGATATGTTATGAAAAGATTTGAAGGCTTTATGAAAGGCATCAACCTCGGCGGCTGGCTCTCCCAGTATGAATCAGATAAGGAGCATCTGGATAGCTTTATCACCGAGAAGGATATCGAGACTATCGCCGGCTGGGGACTCGACCACGTCCGTATCCCTGTGGACTATACCGTGTTTGAGACCGTTGAAGGCGAGCCTATCGGGACAGGTATGGAGTACCTCGAGAAGGCCTATCAGTGGTGCGATAAGTACGGTATCAATATGATAATCGACGTACATAAGACTTTTGGCTATTCTTATGAGGTGGCTTACGGCGAGTCCGGCTTCTTTGAGTCGGAGGCGCTCCAGGAGAGGTTTTATAAGCTTTGGGACCGCATAGCTGAGCGTTTCGGCGACAGACCTCAGCGCATCGCCTTTGAACTGCTCAACGAGGTGAATGATAAGGAGCTTTCAGATACCTGGAACCGCATCATCAGGACTGTTATCGCCAGGATCAGGAAGTTTGCTCCTGATACATTTATCCTCGTGGGAGGATACTGGAACAACTCGGTGGATGCTCTTGCAGATCTGGAAAAGCCCTATGATGACAAGATCGTATATAACTTCCACTGCTATGATCCTTTCTTATTCACTCACCAGGCGGCCTATTGGGTACAGGAGATGAACCCCGATTTCCGCATCAGCTATCCCGGCGATATCAAAGAGTACCGTGAGAAGATAAAGGAACTGGACCTTACCCGCATACAGGATTATCTCGACGTCCCCGACACCGGCTTTGACGCTGATTATTTCATCAGACGCTTCTGCGGCGCAGCAAAGCTCTGCGAGGAGAGAGGCTGTGCGCTCTACTGCGGAGAGTACGGTGCTATCGAGAAGGCCTCCCCGGAGGACGAGCTCAACTGGTACAAGGACATCAACGCCGCCTTCGAGAAGTTCGGCATCGGACGCAGCGCCTGGAGCTATAAGAAGGTAGATTTCGGCCTTGTTGACGGCAGACTTGATGGGATACTTCCCGAGCTGGTAAAGTACCTCTGACAGCATAGATATTATCGACCTCCACCATAAATTTTTAATATCCGCTGCGGCTGAAATATTGGCTGCGGCGGATATTAATAGTGAAGGTCAATCGCCTGAAACGGCTATATAAGGCGTTTTGACATAGGTCAGGCACCCTTATCTCAGGGCGCGTTACAGACGCTTATGATAGGACTTTGACATTAAGCAGATGATACGAATTACATTTCCTTGGTATTTTCGGTAAATCTGCGATATTGTAGATAAAACTATGATACTAATATTAAATATATGGTATTATAATATATTAACATATATTATAATATAAACAGCGAAGGGGAATAGCCCCTTCTGACGGAAAAGCCCGAGAAGGAGACGGGCAGATCATATTTGAAAATGGAGGAATCACTTATGAAAATCAGAAGAGTATTTGCAGGAATGGCAGCAGCAGTTATGGCAGCATCTATGATGGCAGTTTCAGCATCGGCTGCAACTACCAAGCTCCTTGATGTTGTACATCCCGACGAGGAGGATGCAAAGATCAATGACGCTTACTACAGCATCGGCGGTATGGGCTTCTTTATGAACAACAAGTGGGAAGGCTGGAACCAGGGCGACTGGTGCGGCATTGATGATGAGGGCAAGATCAGCATCGAGTATGAGATCAGCGACATCCTGGCTGACAAGTCTATGTCGGGTGAGGGATCTCTGGGCTTCATGGGCCTTATGGTCTGCAATCTGCCTGACAACTATCCTTACGCTATCAAGGTGCTTGAGGCAACATTTACCGATCCTGAAGGCAAAGTTACCGAGCTCGACACCATTAAGGATGTTACAGTAGCTGAGGAGTTCCCCATAGAGGGCAACTTACGTCTCCTCGTTGCTCCTAACGACGTAATTGATGAAAAGACCGAAACGCTCAAGGCTAAGGCTGCACCCGAAGTTGCTGGCTGGGATGAGGCCGGCAAGTTCAACGGCGGTACTCTGAAGATCACCGTTGACTTCAACGTAGAGCCTACAGATGACGGTTCTGAGGCAGATCCTGCTCCCGCTGAGGAAAAGAAGAAGGATGATCCCGCTCCCGCAGAGGAGAAGAAGAGCGACGATAAGCCCGCAAAGACCGGTGCAGCAGCTACCGGCGCAGTTGCAGCAGCAGCTGTTGCAGCAGCAGCTATCGTAGCTTGCAAGAAGAGAAAGTAAGCCTTTCCAAAAATACAGGTCCTGCATTGCTTCCCCGTCCGCGCGGGGAAGCAATAGTTCGACCGTAAAGAGGAAACGATTTTTTGTTATGACTTTTCGGAGGAAATAGAAATGAGAAATATGAAGAAATTTGCAGCCGGTGCAGCTGCAATGCTTATGGCGCTTTCAGTAACTGCCTGCGGCGACAGTTCCAGTTCCGGAAACAGCGGCAGCGATACATCTTCTGCCGAGACCACTACTACCGTTGAAAAGAAACTTGACGAAAGCCAGCAGCAGGTCATTGACGACATAGCCAACGACAGCAAGCCCGAGGACAGAAAGCTCGAGAACACCAATATCAAGTGGTTCTCCTTCTGGGACATCAACCCCACCTCCAGCGAGGACAAGGAGATCGGCGTTGACCTGGCACTCTTCAAATCCAAGTATAACGGCACAATAGAGTATATATCGACTACCTGGGAAAAAAAGTTCGATGACCTGGCAGCAGCTATCATGGCTGATGATGCTCCCGACTTCTGCGGAGCAGACGATATGGATATGTTCCCCAAGGGCGCTATCAAGGAAATGATCGAGCCGATCGATGACTACGTTGACTTCAACTCTGACCTTTGGAAGGATATCAAGAGCGCTTCCGACCAGTTTATGTACAAGGGCAAGCACTATGTAGGTATATCCCGTGTTGACCCTGCTTATATCTGGATCTATAACAAGACCGTTCTCGAAGAGCTCGGTATCGAGGATCCCGCTGAGATGTATGCTGACGGCAACTGGAACTGGGAAACTATGTCCGAGATGTGCAAGAACTTCGTTGATCCCGAGAACGATAAGTATGCCCTCGACGCATGGTATTATGAGAACGCTCTTACCGAATCCACCGGTGTTCCGCTGGTCGGCATGAAGGACGGCGAGATCGTTAACAACATCGAGGATCCCAAGATCGCTAAAGTTCAGGAAATGATGTTTGAGCTTCAGAAGAACAACGTTGTTTATCCTAAGCACGAAAACGGTTGGAACGTTCGAGGCGGTAAGGATAAGTGGGGCACCGGCCTTGCTTCCGGCCTGACTCTGTTCTATCCTATCGGCTTCTGGGCCATCGAGGATGCTCCTTCTGTAACTGCTCCCTTCGGTGACATCTCCAAGGGTGAGGTTATGTTCGTTCCCGTTCCCTGCGACAAGGATTCTGATGCACAGTATATCCCGTCAAGAGTTCACGGCTTCTGCATCTGCAAGAAGGCCAAGAACCCCGAGGGCGTTGCTGCATGGCTCGATTGCACACGTTATGCCGAGGCTGATCCCAAGGCTAAGGAGATCACTATCAATCAGCTGAAGAATGATTACGGCTGGACCGATGAGATGATCGAGATGCGCGACAAGATCTATGCTATGGCTGCTGAGCATCCTGTATTCGAGTTCGCAGCCGGCGTTAACTCTGATGTTTCCAGCATAACTGACGAGATCATCAAGAAGACCATGCATCCTTCCGATCCCGCAAGCTGGACCGAGACTGTTCAGGCCAACAAGAAGGCTCTCGATACCCTTATCCAGAGAGCTCAGGAGCAGGTAGCTGACAAGAAGAGCTGATCCTGCCCGATTTGATCAAACCAATTTCATAATATCTCCTTATTATCATGGCACTGCGCCGGGCAAGCTTTGCCCGGTGCGGTTTGTCATATTACGGACAGAGGTAATTTTTTACAGCAAAAAAGCACTTGATGTTACATTAATTCTGTGATATAATAGATATGTTTGAGATATTCGTTTGCGATCATCGTTCAAGAAGAGGGTGACGAAAGTGAGCATAAGCAAGGAACTGAATTACCGGGAGTTTTATCAGCGCGAGAATGGCCTGCTCCATTCGCCGTATGAGAAGGAGCTGGAGTTTTACGCTGCCGTCAGCTCAGGCAATATCGAGCGCGTAAAGGAGCTTTATACTCCCCTGGCTGTGGAGGGCTATGGAAAGCTGAGCAAGGATCCGATCAGGAATATGAAATATCACCTTGTTATAACCATCGCTCTTATCGCGCGCTTCTGCATTGAAGCGGGTATGCCTATGGAGACAGCCTATACGATCAGCGATATATATATCAACCGTCTTGATGAGAGCACCACTGCCGATCAGCTTTCCGAGATCCATAGAGAGACCTTTCTGGAGTATGCCCGCCGTATGCAGAAGATCAATTCGGGCGAGGCTTATTCCAAGCATATATTGGTCTGCCTGGACCTGATCTACGAGAATATCTATAAGGGCATCCGCGTGCAGGATCTTGCGGATAAGCTGGGGCTCACACCGCAGTATCTGTCCAAGCTGTTCAGGCAGGAGGTCGGCGTGACCATCTCGGATTACATTATGGCCAGAAGGATACAGGCTGCTGAGAATATGCTGAAATTCTCGGATTATACCCCCCTTGATATAGGCAACTATCTGAATTTCAGTTCACACAGCCACTTCATATACTGCTTCCGCAAGCGTACAGGTATGACACCTAAGCAGTACCGTGAGAACTATTTCCGTATGACCTGGCAGCCGGCTTCAGGAAATCAATAATATTGCTGATTCTTAAATATTGAGTATAAAAGAAAAAAGAGTAAATAATAAATGGGGTGTGCATATTCGCACAGATCCCGGATCAGGTATCACCGCAGGTTATAGCCTGACCGTCCGTTATTATTTATTCTTTCTTCTTTTTTTATTTCAGCGGCGGCAGGCATTATGTTTACCTGTACCGCCGCTGCGCTTCACGACAGCCCCATCGATACCGACAGAGCTGTATCTACTGCCGACATCACGGCGTTGTCAAGCTCGCCCATGCGTTCCTTCAGACGGCGCTTGTCTAATGTACGGATCTGCTCCAGCAGTACGATCGAATCGCGGGTAAGTCCGCAGCATCCGCCGCCGACCTTTATGTGCGTGGGCATTTTCGGCTTTTCGAGCCTGCTGGTGATCGCTGCCGCTATGACCGTCGGAGAATAACGGTTCCCGATGTCGTTTTGGACTATCAGTACAGGCCGCAGGCCGCCCTGCTCCGATCCGACGACCGGGCTCAGATCCGCATAGTATATCTCTCCTCTGTGTACTGTCAAGCTGATGCACTCCTTTGCTTTTTGATCTCTGAGCTTATTATGTGCAATTTCGCTTAGGTTTAATCGCCTCCGGGAAAGTTTTGTTCCGAAGATGTTCTGTCCTGCCTCCCGACGGCGCAGCTGTGAAGCATCCGCCTCTGCTGTATTATATGCAGGCGAACTTTACAGAGTTACGAAATATCGACGGCTCTTGACAAACTGTACAATTTATGGTATAATTCACTTGTGGACAGTACAATATGCTGTTTATCATATCCGGTTACCGTACCAAGGAGAAATGATCATGAGATGTCCGTTTTGCAATTTTGAAGATACAAAGGTAATAGATTCCCGCCCCAGCGAAGGTAAGAAGCGCAGAAGGCGTGAGTGTACGAATTGCGGCAAGCGCTTCACTACCTATGAGGTGGTCGAGAAGCCCCTGCTTATGGTGTATAAGAGAGACGGCAGCTTTGAGCCCTTCGACCGTCAGAAGCTTTTCAAGGGCCTGCAGACTGCTATCAAGAAGCGCCCAGTGAGCGTTGAGCAGGTCAATGAGCTGGTAGATGATATCGAGAATACATACGCCAACGCTATGCAGACCGAGACTACCACCAGCGAGATCGGAGACAGAGTACTTGCCGGGCTCAAGAAGCTGGACAGCGTGGCATATGTGCGCTTTGCATCGGTGTATAAGGACTTTGATAATGTGGATGATTTCATCCAGATCATTACCGAGCTTTCCACAAGCAAATGAGTCTGTTTAAGAAATACAAGCCGTCAGCTCCCCCGAAGGGCTGTGAGGGGCTGGAGATCAGGACCGAGTCCAGCACCTGTACCGGGGAGACTGTTATCGGTTTTTACGATCCCGTCAGCAAGAAGCTCCTGTGCTCCGAGCTTGTGCGTTCCTCTGAGGATATTGAGGCCTTCTGCCGGAAGTACGGCAGGGAGAGTGTAAAGAAAAAATAGCAGTTTCGCAGTGTGCCGCCTTTGTGCCTTTTCTTGGCGGCACGCTTTTTTATATGCAAAAAAGAGGTCTGCTGCAAATTTCGTTTGCAGCAGACCTTTGCTGTTTGTATGCTTTATTATTCAGCTGTGAACCTTGCCCACTGATACTCAGCGGTAAGAGGAGTGGTGCCGTCGTACTTGCCCAGCCAGCTGTCAACGCCGATGCCGTTCCATACGTTCATCATGATCTTGCTGGGAGTAACAGGGATGTCCTTGTCAGCCTTGTGTACTTCCTTGCCGTCAACATACCAGGTGATGGAGTCCTTCGCCCAGCGGAAGCCGTAGGTGTGGAATTCCTCTGTGGCGTCAAAGCCCAGATCATAAAGCTTCTCGTGGTTGCCCTTGCCGTTGGTGAAGTAGTTGAACTGAACCTTTGTGGTGTCCTTGCCAAGGAACTCAATGTCTATCTCGTCCCAGGGATTGCCGTCAGAGGGGCCTGTGTAGGTGAAGAAGGAGGATACAACGCCTTTGTTCTTGATAGGCTTCATAGATACCTCGTAGAGGCCGTAGCCGTAGAAATCGTTGGTGCGGAACTCGCCGCCGGAATAGCTGTCATCCCACATCTTGTCGATGCGGAGCTTTAAAAGGCCGTCCTCGAATTTGGCGTTGTCAGACTTCCAGGTGCAGTTGAACATATTGCCGTTGGACCAGCCGTTGGATATCATCCATTTAACATCGTCCATGCCCTTTGAGAAGTCACCGTTGAGCGTATAAGGGGAGTCATCTTCAACGGGAGCGGCAGACTCAGCTGCGCTCTCGGCAGTGCTTTCGTTTGTGCTCTCAGCTGCACTCTCGGCCTTGCTGTCGGAAGCCTTTGAGCTTGAGCTGCTGTCGGACGACGAGCAGGATGCCAGTGTGAATACGGTGATCGCAGCGAGCAGGGTTGCAAGTAATTTCTTCATAACAGTTCCTCCTTAGTTATCATCTATATCGTGTCGGTCATTTCTGTCGGTTTCTTTCTCTGATTATATAATACACTATAAGAAGTAATATTTATATCACAGAATTAACATTTGTGTCGTAAACGAAATACAAGTATCAAAAAGATGTTTCGCGATTTTGTTTTGGTTATAAGAGCTAATTTTTGGAAATTTTAGACATCAAATATCCGGCACACGACATACGGAAAACTAAGCCGGCAAAGCGTTTCGCTGTCAGAAGCAGTATTCAACAACAGCGCAGACGAGCCCTGCTTCGTTGGAGAGAGTCATCACAGCACCGGTATCTGTGGGGTACAGGGCAGGGAAGATCTTGTCGCCTGGCATAAAGGATGCCTTGTACTCAAAGCGTGCGCGGGTGACATTGGCGTCAGCGGGCACAAGCTCGTCAGCCAGATCGGCGTAGCGTGCGTTGTTGATATGACCGTTGGTGTCGGCCTGGCAGCGCAGGGCAGTGAAGGGCTCGAAACGCCGGGGCTCGCAGTCGGGAACGATGATCTTCCGGGGAGTGAGCTCCATATCCGGGGCGGGGCAGAGAACTATGCTGTCGTTTATCTCCTTGGGGAGGTTGATAGGCTTGCGGGTGCTGGCCTTTACGAGAGTGGATACAAGGTATGAGCGTGCCCTCAGGGAGCCGTCCTCGCCGATGATCTCGGTGACGCGCTGGCCGTAGATGCGCTTGGCGCCGAAAAGCCCTGTCTGCACCGTGAGCTTTTCGCGGTAAGCAGCCTGGGATATTATGTCCAGCTGGCGGTAGGCCACATAGAGCAGGGCCTCGCCGCTTATCATCATCTCTCCGATGGCTGTGTCCTCACGGCGGGAGATGGTGCAGCAGTCCTGCATAAAGTCGATAATAGCGCTGCGGCGCATAGTGCTGTCGGCAGCGAAGTGGCTGTAGTAGGTAGGTCTTGTGATACTGGTCATAGCTTATAAGTCCTTTCGCGATGAAATGCTTCACCAATATTATAACACACCGGCGGGATTTTTTCAAGCACAAAAAAAAGAAGCCGCCGAAGCGACTTCTTTCTTTAAGCTTAGGACTTTTTGGTAATAACTTTACCGATCGTGTTCAGATTGTCAGGATTATCCTCAGGATCAGGATACTGACCAACGAGATCCTCAACACCATCGTTAGAAGCCCACTGAGCATACGCAAGCTTGTAGGTGGCCTTGTCGCCGTCTACCTTGAACTGCCACCAAACGTAGCCAGCGTTGTCACCGTTCTCGGAAAGAGCATCCTTAACTGCAGCCGACAGAGGCTCCTTTGTCTTATCGCCTTCAAGCTTCGAAACTGCGATCGCACCGGATGATTCAGCACCAGTGCATTTGCTGGAATCAATGATCTTAGCAAGATCCTTGCCGTCTGCAACCAGATCGGAAGCAGCACCGTTAACGGTTGTGAATACGAGTTTTGCGTCTGAGTTTGCGGACTTCAGCTTGGACTTCTTAACGTAGCCCATCATCGAAGGAACGAGGATGGCTGCCAAAATGCCGATAATGGCAATAACTACGATAAGCTCTACCAGTGTAAAGCCCTTCTGTGCCTTTTTCATGAGAAAATCCCTCCATAAAAATAATTCTTCTAAAGCTTCGGGACCTTGTGTCCCTTGCTTTAATTAGATTATACACCTCTCTCCCCGTTTTGTCAATGTTTTTTTTGAAGAAATTGAATTTTTTGGTGATTTCCACAAAACGGGACGAAATAATAGGATATTTTAACTAAAATAATTAACTTATCGTCAACTGATTACGCAAAGTACCGTTTTACCACGGTAAAACGGTACTTTAACGAACTTTTCAGCTTAGTTTTTCTATGGCTTTTTTTACCCTTTCGATGGTCTTTTCGCGCCCGATTATGGCTGCGATATCGGTGCCGCCGCCCGGAGTCGAGCGCTGGTTGGAAAGAGCTATCCCCAGGGGGTAGAGCAGCCAGCCGTTCTTGACCTCCAGCTTCTGAGCAAGGGCGGCACATACCTCGTATATGCTGTCCTTCGTCCAGTCGGCAACGGCCTCCAGCTCAGGCAGCAGCGCTTTGAGTGCTGTCAGCGAAGTGGTGACGTCGGTCTTGAACTTCTTGTTCCTGTACAGCTCCTCATCGAAGCCCTCGGGCATATCGTCTATGAACCTTACCCTGTCCGGGATGTCGGAGAGTATCTCGCAGCGTGGCTTTAAGTTCTGACAGAGCAGCGAGATGTCTATCTCGCTTTTGCATACCTTTCTTATCCAGGGCTCGGCGATCTTCACAAAGTCCTCGTCGCTGAGTGCGGAGATATGTGCGGCGTTTATTGCGCGGAGCTTCAGCGTGTCAAATATAGCCGGCGACTTGTTTATGCGGGCAGGATCCCATATCTTTATCATTTCGGGGAGAGAGAAGATCTCCTCCTCGCCCTTGGGGCTCCACCCCAGCAGCAGCAGGTAGTTGAGCACCGCCTCGGAGAGATAGCCCTGAGCCACCAGATCCTGATATGATGCGTCGCCGTTTCGCTTGGACAGCTTGTTATGTGCATCCTTCATTACAGGCGGGCAGTGGATGTATGTGGGGACCTCCCACCCGAAGGCCTGATAGAGCAGGTTGTATTTCGGCGTGCTGGAAAGGTACTCCGATCCGCGGATAACATGGGTTATGCCCATAAGGTGGTCGTCAACGACGTTGGCGAAGTTGTAGGTGGGCATACCGTCGGTCTTTATGAGTATCTGATCCTCCAGCTCGGAGTTATCGACTTCGATGTGTCCGTAAATGATATCGTCGAAGGAGGTAACGCCCTCTGTGGGCATCTTCTGTCTGATGACATAGGGCATTCCGGCATCGAGATTGGCCTTGATCTCCTCGCAGGAGAGGCAGCGGCACTTCCTGTCGTAGTGTCCCACGGTCTCGCCGGCAGCCTTCTGCTCCTCATGAAGGGCGTTAAGGCGCTCCTCGGTGCAGAAGCAGTAGTATGCAGCACCTTTCTCCACCAGCTGCTCGGCATACTGCTTGAACATACCCATTCTCTCGCTCTGGACATAGGGGCCGTAGTCTCCGCCGATGTCGGGGCCTTCGTCCCAGTTCATACCGTTCTCTTTCAGGGTGTTGTATATAACGTCCATAGCGCCCTCTACATAGCGCTCGCGGTCGGTATCCTCGATGCGCAGGATGAAGCTGCCGCCGTCGTGTTTGGCGGTCAGGTAGGCATACAGCGCCGTTCTGAGGTTGCCGACGTGCATATAGCCTGTAGGCGAGGGTGCGAATCTTGTTCTTGTTACCATATCATTACTTCCTTTCGGGTAATTATTCTTCCGGCGTGACAGTGACGCCTTTTTCATCCGAGTATCTTATACGGTAGGTCTTCTCTGTCCCGTTGGTGGAGATCGTTACGGACGAATTCTCGTCGTCGGGTATGGTGATATGGAGATAATAGCTGCCGTTAAATTCGGTTATCTCCGCATCCTTAGCATTTACGGACACCACCACCTGGCTGTCAGGTCCGAGATCGATGCCGTACAGATCGTCTTTAAAAGTGTATCTGCTTTCGGTAGATGTGAAGCCGCCGCGTATCACAGATATCAATATCATCACTGCGATGCTCCCGGCTGCTATGAGCCAGGCTGCGATCTTTGCGTACTTTGTCCTGGCGATGCCCAGTATCGAAAGAACGATGAACACAGCACAGAGTATCGCTGATACAAGATGATGCGGGGGCTCTTTTATGGCTGTCCGGGCGTAGCCCAGCATATGCTCCGCCAGGAACACTGTCATCGCCGAGAGGATAACGCTGCTTATCAGGTCGCCGCGCTTTACGAAGTGCCCCACGGCGCCCATAGGTATCGTCAGAAGCGTCCAGATCACCCAGTTCTGATAGAATCCGAACAGATCCCAGCCCATATCCGAGAAGGGCACCTGCACAAGGTAGATCAGCGGCTGGCTTATCAGGAAGAATACAAATGCCTTCGCTGCCGAGTCTATCGGGTTCTTGCTGTTTGATACTATTATAATACCGAAAAAGATCCACCACTCGAAATTGGTGCCTATGTCTTTGAGAGAGGTCCGGTCTGATACGGGGATGAGCATTATCCCTCCGACGAGCACTCCTGCCGCCACCGCCCAGATGATGAGCTTCGGCCAGGTGAGATCTATCCCGCCGAACAGCTTTCGTATAAGTTTCATTCATTAGTCTCCTTTTTTCCCGGCGGCAGTACGGAGCATATACCCCGTCGGCGCATCTGTTCTCTATACTGCGCATTACCATAACAGTATATCAAACATAGTATAAAAAGTCAAGGAACATACTGTAAAAATGCGCCTAAAGCTTGTACCGGTAAAACGTTTACTCTTGTAGATAAGCCCGAATTTTACCGGGAAGGTGTCAAAATATTTGCATTTGATAAAATGATATGATATAATCATTTTTGGAAATATGAGATGACGTGCAGAAAAATGCACGAAGATCACTTGGAGGTCAGTATATGAATATTGCTGTCGCACAGTCGGGCGGCCCTACCTGCGCTATCAATGCATCGCTGGTGGGCGTGTTCAGGCAGGCACTGAAAACAATGGGCGTCGATGCCGTTTTCGGCTCGATCAACGGTATCGAAGGAATAATTAAGGACGAGCTTATCGACCTGAAGCTGGTGATAAAGACCAATGAGGATATGGAGCTGCTGAGACAGACTCCCTCTACGGTGCTCGGCTCCTGCCGCTACAAGCTTCCGCCCCAGTCAGAGAACACGGAGGTATATGAAAAGATATATCGCTGCTTTGAGAAGCACAGAATAGAGGCTTTCTTCTACATCGGCGGCAACGATTCTATGGATACAGTCGAGAAGCTGTCGGCTTACCTTATCGGCAGGGGCTCGAAGATAAGAGTCATCGGCATACCCAAGACGATAGACAACGACCTGCCTGTGACGGATCATACCCCGGGCTTCGGCTCGGCGGCCAAGTATGTGGCAGCCACTGTTCAGGAGATAATCCGCGACAGCTCGGTGTACTCCATCGAGTCTGTGACCATAGTCGAGATAATGGGACGCCACGCAGGCTGGCTCACGGCTTCCACCTGTGTGCTGCGTGCGAATGAGGAGATCGCTCCTCACCTTATATATCTGCCTGAGCGCAAATTCTCGGTGGAGCAGTTCGTGGAGGACGTCAGGTCACAGATGGCCAAGCACAAGGCTGTGATCGTGGCAGTGTCCGAGGGCGTTGAGATCCCGGAGGAAAACTGCCGTTCGGGAGTCGTGGACAACTTCGGCCACGAGTATCTCTCCGGCGTGGGCAAGGCTCTGGAAAATATCGTAAGACGCGAGATCGGCTGCAAGGTGCGTTCGATAGAACTCAACGTTATGCAGCGCTGCTCCTCGCATATATGCTCCAAGACAGACATCGACGAGGCTGAACTCATCGGCTCGGCAGGCGTCAAGGCGGCGCTGGACGGTCAGACAGGGCGTACTATGGTGTTCAGGCGCCTGTCAGACATTCCCTATGTGGTGACGATAGACACCGCCCCTGCTTCCGAGGTGGCCAACAAGGAGAAATTCTTCCCGTCCGAGTGGATAAACAAGCAGGGCAACGATGTGACCGAGGCGGCCTTCCGCTATTTCCTGCCGCTTATACAGGGCGAAGTCAATATAGCGATGCGAAATGGTATGCCGCTGCACTTCAAACTGAAATAAGTGCCGTAAGGAGAAACTCTTATGAATGGATATATTGCTAAGACCGGCTCTGCCATTGTCACGGTTACGGTATTCCTTTTTGCAGTATTTCAGCTCATCAGTTATGATATGGGAAGTTTCTTTGTCTGCCTTATCCTGCCGATAGGATTTATAATGATGACGGCAGGCCTGCATAATGAGTGCGAAAGAGACCGCAAAGTCGCTGCGGATATCGGTATGATACTTGCGGCGGTGTACAGCGTGTTCATAATGCTCGTCTATTTTACACAGCTGACTACGGTAAACAACGAACAGCTGACCGAGCAGACGGCTAAGCTGATCAGATTCAACAAGTACGGGCTTATCTTCAACTACGATATGCTCGGCTACGGTATCATGGCGCTTTCCACCTTCTTCACCGGCCTTTCGATGAAGCCGGGGAACAGGACGGACAAATGGCTCAAAGCCCTTCTGATGATACACGGTGTGTTCTTCTTCAGCTGTACGTTTATGCCTATGACAGGCATATTCACAAATATAAAATCCGACGGCAGCGGCATTGGCGGAAGGCTCGCTCTTGTTGCGTGGTGCGCATATTTCCTGCCTGTGGGCATACTGGCATTCCTGCACTTCGGCAGGAAGAAAGCGGAGTAGCAAGATCTTTATACAAGGTCTGGCTATACGTTTGTCAAAAAAACTATTATCCTCAAAGTATGAGGGCAAAATACTCCGGACATCTGCTTCGTATGAAAGCCGATAGGAGCCGGGGCATTTTGCCCTCATTGCTTGCTGCTCTGAAAAACCGGCCCGGTGAACAGAATGGACTGCTGTATATAAATGTAAATAAGAATATGAGCGTCTGCGGATGCATTCGAGCCATAGAAAGCCATTTTCTGACAGATGCCGGCTTCGCTATATATAGTGTTTAAAAAATCGGCATATACACTATTTTGTTGTCGTGATTTAACCTTTGATATGTCGAACGGTATATGCTTGCCGGTATATCGCATATACCAAAATGAATGACAGTGTGCAAAATCAAGGCGTAGATCTTTACACAGATCGTTTTCGGAGGACGAAAAATTGCTGTCCAAAAAAGGGGAAAGAAAATCACGTCCTGAAGGCTTTTTTTCGGGAAAAAAGATTGTCAGCCATTTGACAAGCCCCGCTCCGGAGCCCTAAGAACCGGGATGTAAAGTTTTTTTCTTGACGAGATTTTGTCAAAATTCAGCTGTAAAGGTCAAGACATTTCTCAAAGCCGTTTTCTTTCACAGCCGAAATCCTGCCGAAACAGGACGAAAGTCAGCGTTTGTGCAGGGTGTACAAAAGTGTTGCTTATTTTTTGGCAGTAATCCACTTGACATCCCCCCGAAAATACTATATACTTGTAAATGTTCACGGCAAAACCACAAGATGTTGTGTTTTAAAACCACAAGATGTTGTGTTTTGCAGAGCCTGTTTCAAGCGGGGCAAGGGCCGTATGCGCAGCGGTGCCGAGCCCGTTTACATAGCATATACTTAGTTTCGGAGGTAAGAGAAAATGATCATCAAAATCAAGAAGCGCGACGGCAGAAACGTTACATTTAATATAGAGAAGATCGCCGGCGCTATCTACAAGGCTGCACAGTCTGTGGGCGGCAGCAATTATGACGAGGCCCTTGAACTGGCCGGAAAGGTCGTTGACCTTCTGATGAAGCAGGAACTGGAAGCTCCCTCCGTTGAGCAGATCCAGGACGCTGTCGAGAAGGTGCTTATTGAGGAAGGCCACGCTGCAACAGCCAAGGCTTATATCCTTTACCGTTCCACCCGTACCCGTGCAAGGGAAATGAACACCCGCCTTATGAAGGTCTATGAGGACCTTACCTTCAAGTCTGCCAAGGACAGCGACCTCAAGCGTGAGAACGCCAACATCGACGGCGATACAGCTATGGGTACGATGCTCAAGTACGGTTCTGTGGGTGCCAAGGAATTCTATGAGATGTATGTGCTGGATCCTGTTCACGCCAAGGCTCACGCCGAGGGTGACATTCATATCCACGATCTGGATTTCTACACCCTTACCACCACCTGCACTCAGATCGACCTGACCAAGCTTTTCAACAGAGGCTTTTCCACAGGTCACGGCTACCTGAGAACTCCCAATGACATCTCCAGCTATGCAGCTCTTGCCTGCATCGCTATACAGTCCAACCAGAACGATCAGCACGGCGGCCAGTCTATCCCCAAGTTCGAGTACGATATGGCCGAGGGCGTCAAGAAGACGTTCCGTCACCGCTACCGCGATAATATCCACCGCGCTCTCAACCTGATCTGTGACGTTCCCGATTCTCAGGAGATCGCCAAGCAGATCATGGAGAAGATCAAAAAGGAAAAGGGCCTTGAGGTCACTCTCGCTTATGACAACGGCTATAAGGAGGCCGAGGCGGAGATACTCCTTTCCTTCGGCGATGAGGAGACTGTTGACAAGATCCAGAAATTTGCCTATAAGACCTCCTATAAGGAGACTGACAGGGCTACCTATCAGGCTATGGAGGCACTGATACATAACCTCAATACCATGAACTCCCGTGCAGGCGCACAGACTCCGTTCTCCTCCATCAACTATGGTACTGATACCTCCGTTGAGGGCAGAATGGTCATCAAGAATGTGCTGCTCGCTCAGGAAGCAGGCCTCGGCAACGGCGAGACTCCTATTTTCCCGATACATATCTTCAAGGTCAAGGAGGGTGTCAACTACAACCCCACCGATCCCAACTACGATCTGTTCAAGCTGGCCTGCCGCGTGTCGGCCAAGAGGCTCTTCCCGAACTTCTCCTTCATCGATGCGCCCTATAACCTGGCTTACTACAAGCCGGGCAAGCCTGATACCGAGATCGCTTATATGGGCTGCCGTACAAGAGTTATAGGCAATGCTCACGATCCCAGCAGGGAGATCGTTACCGGCAGAGGCAACCTCTCCTTTACATCCATAAATCTGCCCAGACTGGCTATCAACGCCAAGGGCAATATCGGCGCATTCTTTGACAGCCTTGACGAAATGATGGATCTCTGTATCGCACAGCTGATGCACCGCTTCCGCATCCAGGCAAGCAAGAAAGTAAAGAACTACCCCTTCCTTATGGGACAGGGTGTGTGGATCGACTCCGATAAGCTGGAGTACAACGATGAGGTGGGCGAGGTGCTCAAGCACGGCACTCTGTCCGTAGGCTTTATCGGCCTGGCTGAGACTCTCAAGAGCCTTATCGGTAAGCATCACGGTGAGAGCGAAGAGGCAAGAGAGCTCGGTCTCGAAATCGTATCTCATATGAGAAAGCGTCTCGACGAGGAGACAAAGCGCACCAAACTCAACTTCTCGCTGCTGGCGACTCCCGCTGAGGGTCTTTCCGGACGTTTCGTAAGAATGGACAGAAAGCGTTACGGCAAGATCGCAGGAGTGACCGACAGGGATTATTATACCAATTCATTCCATGTACCTGTTTACTATAATATCAATGCCTTTGACAAGATCAAGATCGAGGCGCCTTACCACGCACTCACAAATGCAGGACACATCTCCTACATTGAGCTGGACGGAGATCCGACGCAGAATATCTCGGCGTTTGAGAAGATCATCCGCTGCATGAAGGAGCAGGGTATCGGCTACGGCGCTATCAATCACCCTGTTGACCGGGATCCCATATGCGGCTATACCGGCATCATCGGCGACAAGTGCCCGCTGTGCGGAAGGACCGAGGCCGAGCACAGAAAGACTGTTCACGAGCGTATCAAGCGTATCCCCTGCGACTGCTGAGACTAAAGCAAAATTATGATATCAACGGGCGGAGGATCATCCGCCTGTTGTTTTCTTAGGAGGAAAGAATGATAGGTCTTGGTACTCTGATAAATACCGCTGCTATCATCGGCGGCGGTGTTGCCGGTCTGCTTACGGGAAGATTCTTTAAGGAAGAACAGCAGAGCTCCCTGTCAAAAGCCTGCGGAGTGAGTGTTCTGTTCATCGCTGTTGCAGGCGCGATGGAAGGGATGCTCAGCATAGACGGCAGCAGCATTGTCAGCGGGAAAGCTATGCTCGTTGTACTGTGCCTGGCTGTGGGTACAGTTATCGGTGAGCTTATCGGCATCGAAAAAGGCTTTGAGCGTTTTGGGGAGTGGCTGAAGAAAAAAACAGGGAACAGCGGAGACGCACGCTTTGTAAACGCCTTTGTCACTGCATCGCTGACCGTATGTATCGGAGCTATGGCGATCGTGGGCGCGATAAAGGACGGCATGAACGGTGACTTTTCGGTGCTCGCTGTAAAATCCGTACTTGACCTTATAATAGTAGCCGTTATGACCTCATCGCTGGGAAAAGGATGCATATTCTCGTTTATACCCGTATTTCTTTTTGAAGGAAGCATCACGCTTCTGGCGCGGCTGATCGCCCCGTTAATGACCGATCAGGCATCGGCTTATCTTTCTCTCATCGGATCGGTGCTTATCTTCTGTGTCGGAGTGAACCTTGTATGGGGTAAAATGCTGCGTGTCGCAAATATGCTGCCTGCGGTGATTCTTGCAGTCGGTGCGGCTTATCTTCCGTGGTCGTTCTGATCACATATGATTTTGATACTGGAGGTTTATCTTATGAAATTCCGTTGTGCGGGGCTGACCCCCGAATCAATAGTTGACGGCCCGGGCTACCGGTTCACGGTGTGGACACAGGGCTGTCCCCATAACTGCGAAGGCTGTCACAATCCTCAGACGCACGATCCCGCCGGCGGGTTTGAGGCGGACACAGAGGAAGTCTTCCGTCAGATAATCTCCGATCCGCTGCTGGACGGCGTAACGCTTTCAGGCGGAGATCCTTTCTATCAGGCAAAGCCTATGGCCGATCTGGCGAGAAAGATACACGCATACGAAGGCTTCAAGCTCAACGTGATAGCCTATACGGGCTTCACTTATGAGGAGCTTATCGCTGATGCGAACGAGGAGAACGGCTTTATGGAGCTGTTAAGGGAGTGCGACTATATAATCGACGGCAGGTTTGAACTTGCCCAGAGGAGCCTGGAGCTTAAATTCCGCGGCAGCCCCAACCAGCGCTTCATAGACGTAAAGAAGTCCCTTGATAAAGGCGTACCGGTGGTCATTGACGACGAGACATTGTCGATGATGTAAAAACGCAGCCGGTGCAAGCCGTATATAATGCATAACAAAGGGCAGGATATGCCGGATCCCATTGACTTTCTGCGAAAGCCGGGGGGCGGCGTATCCTGCCCTTATTATGTTTATTATCTGCCTGTTTACATCCCTTTGTATCTTTTCAGGAACTGCTTCGTGCGTTCGTTCTGTGTGTTGACAAAGATCTCCGCAGGATCGCCTTCCTCAACGATGAATCCGCCGTCCATAAATATGATGTGGTTCGATACATCGCGGGCAAATTCCATTTCGTGAGTGACGATGACCATTGTCATTTTTTCCTCTGCCAGCTCCTTGATGACTTTGAGTATCTCTCCCGTCAGCTCGGGATCAAGAGCCGATGTCGGCTCATCAAAGAACAGTATCTCCGGCTTCAGCGCCAGAGCCCGGGCTATGGATACCCGCTGCTGCTGACCGCCGGAAAGCTGGCAGGGATAGGCCTTTTCCTTCCCGGTGAGCCCCATTTTCTCCAGCAGTATCTTTGCCTCATCTATCGCTTCCTGCTTGCTCTTTTTAAGTACGTGGACGGGTGCCTCGATGATGTTCTGCAGCACCGACTTGTGGGGGAACAGATTGAAATTCTGGAACACAAGCCCGATCTTCAGACGTATCTCCCTGAGCGTTTTCTTCGGAGAATATACCACCTTGCCGTCATCGCCTGTCCGGAGCATCTTCATCCCGCAGACATCTATCTCGCCGCCGTCAGCCTTTTCCAACTGGTTCACGCAGCGCAGAAGTGTGGACTTTCCGGAGCCCGAGGGGCCTATGACCGACACGACCTGTCCTTTCTCAACATTGAAGGAGATGTCTTTCAGGACCATAAGATGATCAAAGCTTTTTGAAAGGTTCTTTACTTCAAGTATAGCCATAAGGCTGCCTCCGTTACTGATAATAATTGTAGTGCTTTTCTATATGGATAAATACCAGCGTGACGATACTGTTCAGCACGAAGTAGAACAGTCCCGCAATGAACAGCGGTACTATCGAGCTGTAGGTGTTCATCATCTGCTTGGCCTTGAGCATTATCTCGGCATAAGCTATGACAGTCGCCAGAGAGGTGTCCTTTACCAGCACGATGACCTCGTTGGAGGTCGCGGGGATGACGCGCTTTATGACCTGAGGCATTATTATCCTGAAAAAGGTCTGCGGCTTGGTCATACCCAGCATAGAAGCGGCTTCGTACTGCCCCTTCGGTATCGACTCGAGACCGCCTCTGAATATCTCGGCAAAGTATGCGGCGTAGTTGAGCGAGAATGCTATAATGAGCATAACGAACATATAGTTCGCCGAATGCATACACTCGTCGAGGAACTGCATAAATCCGCTTATCTCGGTGCCGTTGGCGGCAGCGGTGTCCTTTGCGCCCTTGACGATCATCGGTATCGCGTAGTACACAGCGACGATCTGCAGCATCAGCGGTGTGCCCCGCATTATCAGTATGTAAAGGTTGGTCAGCCACGACACGGGCTTGAAGCGGCAGCGCTTTAGCCAGGTGACCACCACTCCCAGAGGGATAGAAAACAGCAGCGTAAAGAAAAACAGCTTCAGCGTGTTGGGAAGATACTCCAGCAGTATCATACTGACGTTGAGCATATCATCGGTATTCAACAGATCATCTCCATTTTAGCATACTACAACGATTATACACTAAATCATGGTGTTAGTCAAGTGGAAAACATTTCCAGGCAAATACAGGAAAAGCCCCCGCATTTTCTGCGGGGGCTGCCTGTTAGGTATCTGTATTTGTCCTGCAAAACGGCGTAGGATCATCAGCTGCCCTGTGAGCTGTCATCGGTTTTGCCGAAGCCCTTGAAGCCGTTCTGACGGCCTGTTTTGCCGCCGCCCTGTCTGCCGCCCATAGACATCCCCGTGGAGTTTGAGGTCGCCTTGGAGTCTTCGGAGAGGGTGACAGTCTCGCTTAAAGCACCTGCTGTTACCGTGTAGGTATTGCCGCCTTTCAGCTCGGGAGAGGTAAAGACCACGCTCTGGAAGTCCTTTTCGGGGGTATAGGTCAGCAGGATCTTGCCGCTGCTGTCCGAAATGCTGATCTCAGTTCCGCCGCTGACGGAGGACTCAAGGTTATGCAGGAAGGAATACTGCTCCGAGGCGCTGCCGTCGAAGCCTTCCTCCATACCGACTGCTCCGCAGGCGATAAGTGTGCCGCCGCTTACTGAGGCTGTGGAACGTTCACCGTGATCTATAGCACCGTTGCCGCCGTTGGTAGGGCCGCTGACGAATACCTCGCCGCCCTCCATAACGAAGTCGCCGTTTGAATCCAGTCCGTCGCCGGAGGCATCTACCTTAACGGTGCCGCCGGAGATCTTCAGAAGCACCCCTTCGCTGATGCCGCCGAAGCCTGCCGATCTGCCGTTCTCTTCGGTGCTGCCCGCCGATGCGTTGAAGCCGTCATCGGAGGACTTGACCGCTGTGGTCCCGCCCGAAACGGTGATAGTCTTGCCTTCGATGCCCTCATAGCTCTTTGTAATATCGATCTCTGCATTGCCGGAGATGATCACATCGCCGTCGGCGTGGATGCCGTCATCGCCCGAGGCGGCGCTGATCTTCCCGCCGGACACCGTAACACTGCCGTTTGAGTGTATGCAGTCGTCCGAGCTGTCTATGGTGAAGCTGCCGCCGGAAATGCTGACTGCCGTGCCGCCCTTGAAGCCTTTGGACGAGGTGGAGCTGTCGCTGTCTGACGAGGTCCCGGCTGAGGCTTCTGCGGTCATATCCGAGAGTGCGTAGCTTGTATCGTCTGAATTATCCCAGCCCGCAAAGGCTGCCGCATCTGCTATAAAGCTCTCGCCCGAAGTGCTTTCGAAGGTCTCATTCTCTCGCTGGCCCCTCGTACCGCCTCCGAAGCCGCCGCGCCCTCCGGGCCGCTGAGGCATCTCACCGTCAGGGAAGGACATATCGTCCGGAGGAGTGAAATTTCCGCCATCGGGTATCTGAGGCATCTCGCCGTCGGGGAAGGACATATCGTCCGGAGGAGTGAAATTGCCGTCACCGGCCCGCTGAGGCTTCTCACCCTCAGGTAAGGACATATCGTCCGGAGGAGTGATATTTCCTCCGCTGTCGTTCCAGCCCTTGTCGGGGAACCCGTCCTGCTTTTTGGCAGCATTGGCGCTGCCGCCGCCGGTGGTGACATCGAACTCGCCGCCATCGATGAGGAGGGAGGTCTCGGCTTCAAAAGCATCACCGCCGGAGGTGACGGTGAATCTCCCGCCCGTGATGCTGACAAATCCGAGTGATGCGTCCTCCGAGTTGTTGGAGCGTATGCCGTTGGAGCCGGCTGTTATATTGAACACGCCGTCAAGTATCTTGACCGAGTCCTTGCCGGTAATGGCGCTGGAGGCCGAGTCAACGGTGAAGTTCCCCTCAGTGATGACCAGACTGTCCTTGCTGACTATGCCGTGCTTGTAGTTGGCCTTGACGTTCAGTGAGCCGGAGCCGTTGATCGTCAGGTCTGCCTTGGAGAAGAGCACAGCGTCCACCGAGCTCTCGCTGTCGGAGGTATTGTAGCTGCTGCCGTCGGTGAGCTTGTTCTCGGTACCGTCAGCAAGGGTGATGATAAGCTTTTTGCCGCCTGCACAGTATATCGGTGCATTGTCGGTGCAGGTGAGATCAAGGCCGTTCAGCACCAGCTTCACTTCCGTCTTTTTGCCTGCATCTATTACGATCCTGCCGTTTGAGCAGCTGCCGGAGATCATATAGGTGCCTTCGGCGGTGATCGTTGCGGTGGTGCCGTCAACAGTCACTCCGCCGCCATCGGTATTCACGCCGCTGTCCGAGAAGGTCACAGCCGTCGAGAATGACCGGTCATACCCTGCATCGAGGTCGGCGGCATCCACGCTGGTATCGTAGGTCACATTGCCGGCCTCTGCGGCGGACGAGAGCACGTCGGTCTTTGAAGCGGTATCCGTCACTTTGACCGTATCGGAGCTTTCATCCGATGAATTGCAGCCTGCCGCCGAGAGAGCGGTCACAGCTGCGAACAGTCCTGCACACAGTTTTGAAAATGTTCTCATAAAAAGCATCTCCTTTTAAATCTCCCCTCGCTTTGTTTCAAGCGAGGGGAGAGGTCGTGATATCTGATTTTCTGTCTGTCAAAGCTGATCCAGGTTCTCTGTCTTTTTCGAGCAGCTTATCTCAAGATTGCCGTTTCGGGTGCGGAGCTCGTCTATCATGACCTTCTCATCCCCTGCATTTTTGAGGGTGATCTCATAGGTGAGCTTGTAAAGACTGCCCATACCGGTGGTTTTCGATGAAGTCAGCTCCGCATGGGAGGTGTACTTCCCGAATATGTCATCAAAGATCTCGTTATAATCAAGGCTCTCGGGTATAGTTATGCTCAGCACCTTCATATTGTCTCTTGTATTTCCAAGCGGCGAGAAGGTATAAGCAAGAGCTACCGCGCATACGATACCTGTGAATACTCCCGCCAGCACCAGCTGGTCCGTACCTGTTGCAAGGCCCACAGCCATTGCCAGGAATATTCCGCAGATGTCCTTGGCGTTGCCGGGCACCGAACGGAAGCGTATCAGGCTGAATGCGCCCATTACCGCTACGCCTGTACCGACGTTTCCGTTTACCATCATAATGACTACCTGTACTATGATAGGAAGAATGGTCAGGGCAAGGATGAATCCCTTGGACTTTTTCTGCCTGAAGCAGAATGTAAAGCTTATGGCTATGCCGAGCAGCAGCGATACAAGGCTGCACAGCAAAAATGTCTCGTTATCGAGGGAGAGAGCGGATGTGGTAATTACGGAAGCAGTTAAATTTTCAAGCACAGTGGTTCACCTTTTCTTTCATATCAGATCTTTCATCTTCTGTTTTATTCCGGAACGCAAGCCGCTCCTTTGTCACCAGCGCGTAGGCCGAGCCGTATTTGGAGAAAGACGCCGGGAATATCTTCAGCTCGTCAAGTATATGTGCGAGCCACAGCGGCATAGCATTTGTTATCTTGATCTCCATTACCCGGGTGCCCTCGGGAAGTATCTTCCGCCCGTAGGAGCCGCTTTCCAGTCTCAGGTCTTCCTCCCGGAAGGTTATGTTGCGGTCGAAGGTCACTCTCAGCTCCGGATCATCGTTGCCGAACAGGGCGATGCGGTCATAGCTCAGATACATTGCGGGAGCGATGCCCTTGTAGAACTTTATAAAATAGAGCAGCTCGTTTTCTATCTGTTTGTCCTTTGTCCCTACCGGGTTTCCTGCCGTAAACTCGTCAGACTGCTCCAGCTTCATAGAAGCCCGCCGCTTATAGACCACGCCTTTGAACTTCTTTTTGACCTCTACGAACACTGTTCCTCCGGGCTTCGGGGTGCCGTAGCTCCGCACCCTCAGCTTTTCCTTGTATATCGGCTTTTCCATCGAACGCCGCACGAGGACATGGTCAGGCGTATCATAGTATATGTTGCATATGGTGGTCTCTCCGTACTGATCGACGCTCATATATGTACGAAGGCGCTTTCTCAGTTCGTTATATTGTTCTTCGCTGAGCAGGTACTTTTTCTCTACCCGCTTGAACACGGTCTGGAACGCCATACTCTATCACCCTTTCACTGATCTTATTATAACGCCGCTGCTTTAAACCTACTTAAATCCAATGTGAAAACTGCGTGAATCTTTTCAGTTCCTGAACGACACGGTGAATGTTATCTTTCCGTTCTCTGCCGAGCAGCTGAGCTTTGCCTTGTGGGCATCAGCAGTGGCCTTTGCTATCGACAGCCCTATGCCGTAGCCGCCGCTGCCCTGACGGGAGCGTGCCTCGTCGGCGCGGTAGAACCGGTCGAACAGCCTTGAAAGATCGCCCTTCGGCGGTTCCTTGCAGTCGTTTGACACGCTGAGCCTGGCACCCTTATGTCCTGGCTTCAGGCTTACAGTGACAGTTCCGCCCTCGTCGCAGTATTTTACCGCATTGTCGGTGAATATCCCGACGAGCTGGCTTATCATTTCCCTGTTCCCGACAGTAGTGAGCCCGTCGTCTATATCGAGAATGAAGCCCTCGCCGTGAGTGCGTGCAGGAGCTTCAAACTCTGCCGCGCTCTTTGCCACAGTTTCCGACAGATCAAACTCCGCGAACTCAGCGGATACCTCGCTGCTGTCGTCCATTTTCGCCAGCCGCATAAGGTCCTTGACGAGGCCGTCAAGGCGCCTGATCTGATTTTTGGTGCTCTCGGTCCATTCGTTGGGCTCGGAAGTCATCTCTATGACCTCGGTGTTCGCTGAGATTATTGCCAGCGGAGTCTTGATCTCGTGGCTGGCATCGGTAATAAACTGTTTCTGCTTTTCATAAGCGGCGCTCATCGGTTTGACAGCCTGTCCCGACAGCAGGATTACCAGCAGCATAACTATGATCCAGCTCGCCGCAGATATGCCTATGGATATAAGCAGGAAACGGCTCTTGGTGCTGTCGTTCTGTCTTGTGTCGAGGAAAATGAGCATCTCGCCGCTGCTGTTTTCGGCTTTGGTGAAGCGGTAGTTGCCCAGCCTGCCTTCGTCCTTGCCTGTTTCCAAAGCCTGCTCGCCGAGGCTGACGGCCTTCTCACTGTTTACAGCGGCGATGTGACCGGTGTCCAGCTTTTTGATTCCGCCCTCGCTGTTATAATATACCACGAAATATCTTGTCTGATAGCGTGTCTCCTCGTTAATGTTCTTGCGGCTGCCTATATCCCGTTTGCGGTCAGTATTTCCGTCCAGGGGAGGCACATCCTCGTGGAACAGGTCAGGGAACTTGCCCCCGCCGCTGCTTATCATTTCGATGAGCTCGTCTTCCGAGGCGTCTATCTGATAGGCATTGATAATGTTTATCAGCGCCGACACCAGAGCCAGCACCAGAAACAGTGATACCGCGGTGATAAGTATGAATTTGTGCTGAAGCTTTTTTATCATAATGGAGCTCCTAATCAAATGATAGTGGAGTCAGAGAGGTTTTTCAAATACGATTATGACTTCATCCACAGTGGAATTGACTCCGAATCCACCGACAGATGTGACGTTTTTGCCCAGCTCGTTTGTGAAAATGCTGACTACACGGTAACCGTTTGCTGCATATCGGTTTATTACTTCTGTCATATGTCTTACATTTGTTGCCCCTCGGCTGTCGTGTATTCTTTCAATGGAGTAAGTATATTTGGTTGCTGAATTGTTTATATTATTAAGCTGGTTGCTGATATTGTTTAAAGCGTTCAGAACAGCTATATTCAACAGGGAATTGAGTTCCTCAACTGTCAGATCATTTAAATGATCTATGGTTTTATATCTTTGTTCATCCATTTTTCCGGCATTTTTCAGAGTGCTTTTAAGTTTTGTTCCTTCCATTGATCTAAGCATCTGCTCTGCACGTTCATAGTTATCGGGAGTGAGGTCATAACCGGATTTCAGCAGATAATCGACTACGACTTCTTTACTGACTGTGACTTCTTCGGGCTCATCGTCTTTTTCAAATTCTTCTATTGAGATTTTTTCTTTGAACGGTTTTGCAAGATCTTCTCTGCGATTCAATTCTTTGACTAAAAACGTTTTTATATCCATAATATTGTGCTCCTGTCGTTTTAGTTACATGCGGAATTACAGGTTTGCGGTGAGATTCGGGGGTGTTCGGAAAAAGCATCTCCCCGCCTGCGGCGGGGAGAGCATTTTCCGCCGAATATCATATATAGAGTCCCGGGACTATCTTGCCTTATCCTCCAGTGAATACCCCACGCCCCGCGTGGCCTTTATCTCTATATCCGCTCCGATCTGTGAGAGCTTTTTCCTCAGGTACGAGATGTACACCCATACCACGTTTATCTCTGCATCCGAGTCATAGCCCCAGATCTTTTCCATAAATCTCTCGGTAGAGATGAGCTGATTGCGGTTCATCATCAGCATCTCCAGCAGTTGGAACTCCTTCGAACTCAGCCTCAGAGTGCTGTCGGGGCCTTTCAGGTCAAAGGTCTCGCGGCTGAGGGATACGTTCCCCATTTCCAGAAGGTTCGGCGCAAAGTCGGCCTTGCGGCGTGTCATGGCGCGGATGCGCGCCAGCAGCTCACCCATCTGGAAGGGCTTGGTGAGATAGTCGTCAGCCCCGGCATCGAGCCCGGTGATCTTGTCATCTGTCTCCGATCTTGCGGTGAGTATCAGCACCGGCGAGTTTATCCCCTCGCTCCTGAGCCTGGTCAGCACCTCGATGCCGTTCATTTTCGGCATCATCAGATCGAGTATTATCCCGTCGTAGTCTCCTGTCCTGCCGTAAGCATAGGCATCGGCACCGTCATAGACGGGATCGACGGAATAGTTGTTATGTTTAAGTACAGCACAGAGCGCGTTGGAAAGTTCACGCTCGTCCTCGGCAAGCAGAAGTCTCATATGTCACCCTCCATAGTATCCGGTCTTTTATCTGTCATATCTATTCTATCACGCGGACTTAAAACCAACTTTAAACCGCTGCAAGGCTGATAATCGCCATATCAATGTTCAAACGCAATCAAGCGCTTCCTTTGCCGGCCGGCTGAGGGAGCGCTTAACCTTTTAGCTTTTCAGCATTTTGAATAAGCTCTATAAACTCTTTTTTGGGGATAGGCTTCGAGAAGAAATACCCTTGCAGATAATCCACCGAAAGCGCCTTGAGCAGATCCAGCTGCCCTTGAGTTTCAACGCCCTCCACAAGTATCTCACGCTGCATCTGCTTTATCATATGTACCGAGCTTTCCAGGATTATCTTTCCCAGCTCGCTTTCCTCAGCGCTCCACAGTATGCTCTTGTCGATCTTGACTATATCGAAGTCCAGCATAAATATCGCACGCATATTGGAGTATCCGGTGCCGTAGTCGTCCATCGAGAAGTGGAAGCCGCTTTTTTTGAGCGCCGCTACCACATTGCTCAGCAGCTCATAGTTGCCTGCTGCGGTTGACTCGGTGATCTCAAAGTTTATCATCTGCTTGTCGATGCCGTATTCGTCGGTCACCTTGTTGATATGATCGACAAAGCCGGGCTGCATACATTCAAGTACCGAGAGATTGACGTTTATGCAGTCGATCCCGAAAGAGGCGGGCACACCGCTCTTGATAAAGGAGCAAACCTCTCTTAGCACAAAGTCGTCAATGGAGTCGATAAGTCCGTTCTGCTCGGCTATGGGGATGAACTCGTCGGGGTATATGTTCCCGAGTATCGTGTCGTGCAGTCTGACCAGAGCCTCGGCACCGTGAAGACGTTTTTCGGAAAGACTGTAGGTGGGCTGATAATAGACCTCGAACAGTCCCTCGTCCACACCGCGGGCAAGTGCGCCCTCAACGGCAGAACGCCTCATCAGATAATCCAGATCCTTGTCAGTAAGGATGGTCTTGTCCTTGTTGGCGGGCACAGGGCTGTCTGCCATATAGAAGGCGTCGGAAGCGGTTTTGATCCTGTCGGGGACCTCTGCCGCCATTATTACTGCATTCAGCAGCACGTCCGAATCCCGAATGTGCCATACCCTTTTGAAACGGTGGTCGATGACGTGAGCTGTCTTCAAAGCCTTGGCGCTGTCGAAGACGGTGATGATAAATGTACCGGGGCTGGTGTTATAGATGCAGTATCTCGGCACGAGCTGTCTCAGGAATCCCGAAACGGCCAATGGAAGCAGATCTGCGTTCTCTGAGCCGGTGACGTGCTCCACCAGATCGGAGTTGATTATCTTCACGCATATGACTGTCAGTCTGCGCTTGTTGACGATATAGGAGGAAAGGTCATACTGCAGGGCCTTGCGGTTGTAAACACCCGTGTCCACGTCGATGCGGTCGTCCTCGCTCTCAATAGCGATCATAACGCCGAGAAGCGCCAGAGCCTCAGCGAACAGCTCGACCTTCAGACTGCTCTTTATGAGCTGCAGAGATACTCCCAGCACCACTACCACGAAGAAGTAGATAAGTGCCACCCGCCGTTTGGCGGTAAGAGCGCTCCAGGTGAACAGCAGCATGATAATAGAGTACACCAGATAGAACCCTGCGGCAAAGTATATGAGGTATTCACCCCAGCCGCGGACGAAGGTGAGGTTTTGGTCGTAATGGTACACCCAATGGGTGAGGGGATTGATTATGACGAGAAGCTCGGTAACAATGAATATCGAAGCGTATATAATGTTCCTTTTCAGCGTAAGCCCGTTGCGGGCACCGCAAATGCAGGATACATACAGGAAGAACAGGGGACACAGCGCTGTATGGAACAGGAAATAGCTGTAATCGCCTATCTTCATCGCAAGGGAATAGACATCATTCTGTTTGAATGGCTGAGCGAATTCGCGTATGATCTGTGAAACAGAGTTGAGCAGTACTATCCCCACAAGGATAATATATATCTTGTTGTGAACAAGATCAGTGCGCTTCTGGATGACCGTAAACAGCAGCCCCGTTATGCATATGATGGCTGCCGCTGAAAACAGCGCGATGTGCAGCAGATTGACATCTGTCATACAGTTCACCTCCCCCTCGAATGGATATACCTAATCACTATAATTATATCACAAAGTGAAAGTTAATGTAATAATAATTTTTAAATAACAAATGAACATTACGTTCATAAATCGAATCTGTGCAGGCCTCTTTACAACCGGGCAGGTCTGTGCTATAATGTAATGTATAAATACAGACTATCTCCGGAGAGGCGGTTTTGTTGTGAAACAGAACAAATTCATTATTCTCGGAGTACTGATAGCAGCGATCATCGGCGTGCTGGTGTTCTCAGTCACCGGCGGGGGAGGAAAGCAGGACGCGGCAAGCTCCTCCGGGGCTCTGACAGTTGTAACAGCTGACAGCAGTATCGCTCCCGCAGAAAGCTCTCAGTCTCCCCAGAGTACCGTTCAGACAGAGGCGGCGTCATCAGCGGCAGAGACAAGTTCGCCGGCGGCCGATACTGATAGCAGGGAGTACAGGCAGTACAGCTTCAGGAGCAAGAAGTACCTGAACACCCATTTTGAGAAGCACGGCAGCGAATTCGGTGACATCACTGTGGAAGAGTATCTCAGACTTGCCAACGATATGCTCAACTCCGATTCGGATACTATCCTTCACAAGACCGAAAAGGAGGACGGCGACGACGTATATTTCGATACCGCCACGGGCTATTTCCTGGTGCTTTCCACCGACGGCTATATCCGCACCTTCTTCATCCCCGACAGGGGAATTGAGTATTACAAAAAGCAATAAAAGCCCTTGTGCTGTGGATTTTAGAACTTTCCCCCATTTTATGGGGGATTTTTTTGTACAGATAAACAGTTGAAATGCGCGGCGCTTTATGATATAATTATTACTGTATCGACAATTTTTTTATGGGAGAGTATGAAATGATAACTGTATCGGAACTGACACTTTCTTTCGGAGGACAGCTCCTTTTCAAGGATGCTGACCTCAAATTCACCGCCGGCAACTGCTACGGCATAATCGGTGCCAACGGCGCCGGCAAATCCACATTCCTTAAAATACTGACAGGGGAGATCGAGCCTACCAAGGGCGAAGTCATCATCGACAAGGGCGTGCGGATGTCCGTGCTCAGACAGGACCACTTCGCCTTCGACGAGTATAATGTGCTCGATACCGTCATTATGGGAAACAAGAGACTTTACGAGATCATGCAGGAGAAGGACGCCCTCTATGCCAAGGAGGATTTCTCCGAGGAGGACGGCGAGCGTGCCGGCGTGCTGGAGAGCGAGTTCGCCGAGCTTAACGGCTGGGAGGCCGAGAGCGATGCCTCCAAGCTCATCCAGGGACTCGGCCTGCCGGAGGATATACTCTATTCTCAGATGTCCTCTCTCTCCGGCAACGAGAAGGTAAAGGTGCTGCTTGCACAGGCGCTGTTCGGCAACCCTGACGTTATCCTGCTGGACGAGCCTACAAACCATCTTGATATCGACGCCATCCGCTGGCTGGAGGACTTCCTTTCGGAATACTTCGGCACCGTGCTGGTCGTATCCCATGACAGACACTTCCTGAACAACGTCTGCACCCATATCGTGGATATAGATTATACCAAGATAAAGATGTATGTGGGTAACTATGAGTTCTGGTATGAGTCCTCGCAGCTGATGCAGAGGATGATAAAGCAGCAGAACAAGAAGGCCGAGGAGAAGATCAAGGACCTGCAGGAGTTCATACAGCGCTTCTCGGCGAACAAGTCCAAGTCCAAGCAGGCTACCAGCCGCCGCAAGCTGCTGGATAAGCTTACCGTTGAGGAGATGCCTGCATCGTCGAGAAAGTATCCCTATATCGGCTTCAATATGGACAGGGAGCCGGGCAAGGAGATACTCAAGGTCGAAGGGCTGACCAAGACCGTTGACGGAGTTAAGCTGCTCAACAATGTGACATTTACTCTCTCGCGCACCGATAAGGTGGCTTTCATCGGCGAGAGCGAGCAGGCTATCACAGCGCTGTTTGAGATACTTGCCGAGCAGGACGAGGATTATGAGGGCAGCATCAAATGGGGTTCCACCACATCACGCTCCTATTTCCCGAAGGATAACAGCGCATATTTCAATGACTGTGATATGACCATAGTTGACTGGATAAGACCTTACTCCACCGGTGAGGTCACCGATACCTTCCTGAGGGGCTTCCTCGGAAAGATGCTCTTTACCGGAGATGAGATCTATAAGCCGGTAAACGTCCTCTCGGGCGGCGAGAAGGTAAGATGTATGTTCTCGCGGATGATGCTTTTCGGCTCCAATGTGCTGATGCTGGACAGGCCCACCAATCATCTCGATCTGGAGTCCATCACGGCAGTCAACAACGGCCTGCGCGACTTCAAGGGCGTAGTGCTCCTTGCATCCCACGACCATGAGATAATGGAGACCGTGGCCAACAAGATAATAGAGATAACCCCCGACGGCTGCATCTGCCGCGAGGGCACTTATGAGGAATATCTGGACTACAGACGCGAAAGAGGAATGAGGTCCTTTGTTGAGTAAATAACGGCTCTCGGAGCCGGACTGAGGCGGTGACGGTATGGAAGAACTTGAAAAAACAGCTGTAGAAAGCGCAGAACCCGCCGAGCCGGAGCAGGCTGCTGAAACTTCTGCCGGGCCGGAGCAGATCGCCGAGATCTCCGCCGAAGCAGAGACAGCTGCGGAAGCTCCCCTGAAGAAGAGCCGCAGGTTCCGCTGGGTAATGGCAGGCGTTACGCTGGTCTTCGTGTGCCTTGCCGCCGCTGCATGGGTAATACTCGGCAAACTCAGGGACAAACGTGCCGAATGCCTCGAGACCAGGCTCCCCTCAGGTCTCAGCGCAGTTGACACCGTGAAAAAGTATTTTGAGTATTGGGACGACGGCAACAATGAGGGTATGAAGCAAGCCGCCGTTGCCGATGTGAATACCACTCTCGGGGACAGCGACAGCTTCGATCCGGGACTGTGCTATTTCTGCGATATAGAGCTCGAGCGTGCTGAGCAGCTCGAAAATATAGTTGCCGAGGGCTTCGAGGGCTGCGCCGAGAGCGCTGTGGTATCCGTGGATTTTACATACAGGACGAGTTTCGGCTTCGGCGACGTGAATATGCCCGAGAACAACAAGGGATGGGAATTCTATCTTGCCAGGCTTGAAGCAGAAGACGATTTCAAGATAATCGCTGTTGAGAAAGCAAAGGATAAGGCTGGTGAAAAGTTATGACGACAAAAAAGAGCTTTGCAGCTGCGGCGCTCATCTCTGTTCTTGGTGCGGCGGTGCTGGCATTCTCCTTTACTTTCGGCGAGGATATAAAGCCTCTCGCAACTGACGATCTGAAGGCTGACGCCGTCAACGCCGTCGCGGTCTCCGATACGGCAGCGCAGACGGTCTCCGTCACCGGGACTGAGACCTCCGCCGCAACGGATACCGTCACAACGACAACAGCTAAGGCGTCAAAGACCACCACGAAAAAGACTTCCGCAGAAACTACTGTGACCACTGCGGCAAAGAAAAAGAAGACTACCAAGAAAACAGTCTCGGAGACCGAAAAGCTCTCAGAGACCGTGGCGGCAGCAACTCTGCCGGAGGTGTCGGAGACTGCTCCGGCGACAACGACCTCTGCCGTCTCTTCGACGACAAAAGCCACGACTACCAAAAAAGCCACGACTACCAAAAAAGTCGTGACCACTGCAAAAGCAGCGACCACAACAACAGTCACCACTTCCTCCGCCAAGACGACCACCTCCGCTGATGTGAAGCTCAAAGCCAAAAAGAAGACCACCACAACGACTCCTGTCGATACGGCCAATTACGGTGAGCAGGAGATCGGCCGTGAGATAATAAACTACAGCGAACAGAAGGCTATGTGGATCTCGATCTTCGAGCTCCAGGGCATCCTTGTCGGTCATACCGCCGACGAATTCCGCTCCTCCATTGACAGCATCTTCAGGAACTGCACCTCTATCGGCATCAATACGGTCTATTTCCAGGTAAGGCCCTTCTGCGACGCGCTTTACGCTTCAAAGCTGTTCCCCTGGTCGAAATATGCTTCGGGAAGCGTCGGTACTGCGCTGGCCTTCGATCCGCTGGCCATTGCCGCCGAGACCGCCCACGCCAACGGCCTTTCGATACACGCCTGGGTAAATCCCTACCGCGCCGGCACCCGTGCCGACCTCTCCACAGTATCGGACAGCTACCTTACCGGCAGGTGGTATAACGATCCGGATAATTACCCGGAGTATGTTACTTTTGTGGAGTCCACCGGATACTGCTGGCTCAACCCCGGCATCCCCGAGATCAGGGACCTTATCGCCGATGGCACCAGGGAACTGGTGCAGAACTACAACATCGACGGCGTGCATATCGACGATTATTTCTACCCCGCATTCACGCCCGACGGCTTCGATGACACCGCATACAGTAAGTACGGCTCCGGTATGACGCTCTCCGACTGGAGACTTTCCAACTGCACCGACACCGTCAAGCAGATGTATGATGCAGTCAAGGCCGAGGACAGCAGACTGCTTTTCGGCATAGCTCCCCAGGGCAATTTCGAGAACAACTATGTTTATATGTTCGCCGACGTATCCAGGTGGCTTGAAAATGAGGGCTACTGCGATTATCTTGCACCGCAGATATACTTCGGATACTACAACCAGTGGAAGCCCTTCAAAAGCACGCTGGCGCAGTGGTGCGGATTCGAGCGGCACAGCAGCGTCAAGCTGGTCATCGGCATAGCTCCTGCGAATATGGAGCTGGTGGATGAGTTCGCTGATACAAACGGCATAGTAGCCTCGCAGATCGCCGACAGCTTCGCCTTCGGTGCCGACGGCATCGCCCTGTTCAGGTACGCGAGCCTGTTTGCCCCCTCTGACGGTTATCAGGACCGTGCCGCCGCCGAGGTAAAGGCAGTCCGCAGCGAGCTTACATGATCTACTGTCCCAACAGATGATAAAGGCAGCACAGTATGTGCGTTATAGCCATAAAAAAGGTATTCTCATCCCGCCCTGCGGCAGGAAAGAATACCTTTTTTGTATTATCGCCCCGCTGCATCGCAGCCGCAGGACTTATTCCTCCAAACTTCCCTCGTACATCGCCGTAGCCATCAGTATGCCGCCGACTGTTGTGTGCATACTGATGATAAGATCGTCGTGATTTGATTCGATGTATTCTGCATTGGTGTTCTTTATGGCGTTCTCCATCATCTCGGCCTTCTTGGAAAGCACCGAGGCGCCGATAGTCTTGGAGGCGCTCTTCAGCGAGTGGACATATACCCTGTACTTGCTCATATCGCCCGACTCGAAATATGTGCTCAGAGCAGCCTCCCGGTCCTCGGAGCTGGAGGTGAACTCCTTGAGCATCTCGCAGTAGAAATCCACATCGTTCATACAGTATCTCAGACCGATAGCCGTGTTTATGCCGCCTGCGTCCAGCATCGAGAGGAAGGTGAATACTGCCTCGTCCTTGCTGTCCGAGAAGACGTTTGCATTCCCGGACTCGCTGCCTTCGGCATCGGGCTCGTAATTCTCGCGCATCTTGTACTCGGGATCCTCGTCGATCATCGAGAGCATTATATCCGCAAAGGTGGGATCGAACTGTGTGCCTTTGCCCCTGAGCAGCTCGCCCTTTACGAATTCCTGAGCGAACACGCTGTGATAGCTCCTCCTGGAGGACATAGCATCGTAAGCATCCGCAACAGCGATTATCCTTGCCTCTTCAGGGATATCGGGGCCGATGAGCCCGTCGGGATAACCCTTGCCGTCAAACCGCTCGTGATGCCACCTTGCACCGATAGCCAGCTTTGGCATCTCGGTGATGTTTTTCAGTATTCCGAAGCCCACCATCGGGTGAGTCTTTATAACGCCGTATTCCTCTTCGGTCAGCTTTGAGGGCTTGTTTATAACTGTGTCCGGAACGCCTATCTTTCCTACGTCGTGGAGCAGTCCCATCATATAGATCTCCTCCTGAGCGCGTTCGGTATATCCGGCGCGGCGGGCGATCTCGCGGGAGTATTCTGCAACTCTCTCCGAGTGTCCGTTGGTGTAGGCGTCCTTGGCGTCTATCGCCCCCGCAAGAGTTTTTACTACCTGCATCGAAAGTCTCTCGTTGCGCTCGTGCTCCTTGAAGGCTTCGGCAGTTTTCAGCCTTACCTCCGCTTTCAGATCGCTTTGCAGCCTTTGCAGTGCTATGGTGTTTCGTACTCTTACGAGCAGTACACTGGCCACGAAGGGCTTGCTTATAAAGTCCTTTGCGCCGGAGATGAGAGCCTTTGTCTCGGTGTCGGCGTCTATATCGGCAGTCAGGAAGATGACGGGGATGTTGGCGCCGTTTCGCATAGCCTGGACTTTTTTCAGAGTCTCGAACCCGTCGATGCCGGGCATATGCACATCCAGCAGGATAAGGTCCGGAGTATTGCTCCTGAGGAATTCCAACAGAGCCTCTCCGGAGGCAAGACTGCTTACGGTATATCCGTTGGCGGTAAGGATCTTTTCGGCAGCTTTGAGATTCAGTACATCATCATCGGTAACAGCTATCCAGTGTCCCATTCTTTCAGCCTCCGTTCTTTGCCTTTTCAAGCATATCCATCACTTCCGGAGCTTTCAGCGGTTTGCTTATGCAGCCTATCGCTCCCAGTGAAACAGCCTTTTCTTTCAGTTCTTCCGTAAGGGTGCCGGTCATGATGCATACCGGTATGCCGGCCAAAGCACTGTCCGACTTGACAGCTTCAAGCACTTCGAGCCCGCTCATACCGGGCATTTCGTTATCGATGAGCACAGCTGCCGGCATCTGTTCCCGCATAAGGCTGATGCCCTCGGCCCCTGACTCGGCAGTCAGGGAGGAGTACCCGGCTTTTTTCAGCATAAAGCCTGCCATTCTCAGTATCATCTGCTCGTCGTCAATAACAAGTATGTTGTTCATTTCATCAAGACCTTTCCGATCCCTTCGAGCAGTCCGGAGTATTCCTTTATCAGCTCGTCATGGTTATTGTCTATGTATCCGGCATCCTCCCGCTTTGCAGCGAACTCCATTGCCTTTGCGTGCTCCGAGAGCAGTACCGCGCCTACGGTCAGCGAGGTGCTTTTCAGGCTGTGTGCGATAATGCCGTAATTCTTTATATCCCTGTCAGCGAAAGCCTTTTCCAGCTCACCGCGCTTGTCGGCTTCCAGGTATCCTTCAAGGGTG
Organism: Ruminococcus sp.; assembly: GCA_017526445.1. Classification (GTDB taxonomy): domain Bacteria; phylum Bacillota; class Clostridia; order Oscillospirales; family Ruminococcaceae; genus FB2012. Next base: position 44,901 of record JAFXRI010000104.1, read on the forward strand.
TCAAGGTAGAACTCCTTTGAATCCATACAGTATCCCAGTCCCATCAGCAGATCCAGCTGCGGGCATTTCTCGCGGATGCCGTAAAGCTCCGTAAGAGTGAAGCTGTCCTCCTCTGCAGGCTCTTCCTCCCTGACCGCCTTTGTCTCGGCATCTCTGAACGAGACCTTTTCCTTCGGCAGCAGCTTCGAGAGCATCCTTTCAAGCACTGAGCTTTCGATGGGCTTGGTCAGATAGTCGTCGAACCCTGCGTGCAGATACATCTCCTTTGCGCCGACAATAGCATTTGCAGTCAGTGCGATGACCGGAGTGCCTTCTTTGAGCAGCCCGTCCTCCCTGAGCTTTGCAAGAGTCTCTATACCGTCCAGCTTGGGCATCATATGGTCGAGGAAGATCACATCGTAGTGCCTGTCAGCGATCATGGATATTGCTTCCATACCCGAAATGGCTGTATCGGGGATTATGCCGTAAAGCTTCATAAGGCTCGAAGCTACCTTGAGATTCATCTCATTGTCGTCGGTGACGAGGACCTTTGCCTCAGGAGCATAAAGATGCTTGCCGCTGTCCTCGGGCATACCGGAGGAGATCATCCTTACGCTGTAGTCTCCCATTTCTTCGTCGCTGACTATGCCCTGCCTTAGCCTGAAGCTGAAGGTCGAGCCCTCGCCGTAAACGCTTGAAACATCCAGCTTGCTGTTCATCATATCCAGCAGCTTTGTGACTATCGACATACCGAGTCCCGTGCCTTCGATATTGCGGTTGCGCTTTTCCTCCAGTCTCCTGAAGGACTCAAACAGCGCCCCTATATCCTCTTCGCGGATGCCTATGCCCGTGTCGGTGACTTCAACACACAGGTCTATGCTGTCCTCGGTGCGGTTGTCCCCCTTTATCGTCAGAGTTACCGAGCCGCGCTCGGTGTACTTAACCGCGTTGGTCAGCAGGTTCGAGATCACCTGCCTGATACGCACATCATCTCCGCGGAGGGATACCGGCAGCGAGGGATCCGCCTTTACATTCAGTTCAAGCCCCTTGGAGGCCGCCCTGGAGGAGATCGAGCTCACCAGGTCATGTATCATCTCTGCGGTGTCATAGTTCACCGGGATGATCTCCATTTTACCGTCCTCGATCTTGGAGAAATCGAGAATGCTGTTTATCAGCGAGAGCAGAGTCCTGCCCGCGCTGCGTATGTTCACTGCATACTCCCTGACAGCGCTGTCGCTGCTCTCTCTCAGGATCATCTCGTTCATGCCGAGCACAGCATTTATGGGAGTTCGTATCTCGTGGGACATCTGCGCCAGGAACGAGCTCTTCGCCTCGTCGGCAGCGATAGCCGCCGCAGCCGATTCCTGCAGCTTGAGGTTGGCGTTGTCCTGGAGCTTGATAAGGTTCGACATCAGCTTGTAAACGAGCACGATGCAGAAGCAGAGTATCGCGATGATGACTGCGCTGTTCACGAACACTCCGCCGTAGGTGGCCCAGAAGCGCTTCACCACGAACACCGTGAAGTTGGAGGCGTTGTTCCTCGAAGCGATCATCAGCTTTCCCGAACCGTCATAGTCGGTAAAGAATTCTACCGTCGAACCGTCAGGCTTGACGTCGTTGTATGACAGCCCTATGATATTTGTCGAGCCGTCCTTCTTCATCTGATAGTTGCCGTTGGGGTGATTGATTATCTCGCCGCTGGCATCTGTCAGGAAGGCATAGCCGTCGTCCGAATAGCTGCTGCCGAGTATATCCACCAGCTTGTCCATATAGAAATCTATACCGAAGTTGCCTAAGAACTTTCCGGTGTTGTTGTCATAGACTCTCTCCGAGAAGGTCACACAGTAAAGTCCCGTCTGCTCGTCATAATAGGGAGAGGATATGTTCCAACCCTCCTCAGATGCGAGAGTGTCCTTGTACCATTCACGGTCCTCGACATGCCAGTTCTCGTCCGGCTGCCAGCCGTTGTTCATATATACCGTATGCTCCAGCTCGGGATTGGTCATATAGCTTGCCGAGATCTCCGGGTGCTGCTTGGTTATGTCATCCAGCAGCGAGACCGCCGCGTTATAGTCATCCAGTATCCCCGGGCGGGTGGAGATCACGCTGCAGAACATATCAAGGGTGCTTTTCTGAGTGTTTATCCATTCCGAGAGCTTGTACTCGTAATTGCTGACTTCCTTCTGCATCCTGCTGTCGCCGTACTTTGAGGATGCGGAGATATTGACATATATGCTGATGCCCAGCACCAGAAGCAGCGCCGCCAGGATGACCGAGCGGAAATGCCTGCTCATCCGGATGTCACGGACCTTTTTCTTTGTTGCCTTTTTCTGCTCTGAGCTGATGACCAGCTTTGAGTAGGAACGTATAGCCTCCACCTTATCCGAGAGCTTAACGGCAGCCTCCCTGATGTTGTCAAATTCCTGCTCATAGTCGGAGGAATGTCTTATGTTAGCCTCGCTGGCGCAGTTCGATATACGCGAAAGCGGCTCCTGCAGTTCACCGACAGCTTTTTTCAGGAACTCGTCCCGGTAGGTGAGCGTTTCCTTCGCACGTCTTGCGCTGCGCACGCTCATCACATACAGTATGGTTATCAGCCCGAAGACAGCTACTGAAACGATCAGCATCGCCAGCATCTGCACATAGGATGTCCAGTATAGCGACTGGTCGTTCTCGCTGACGATCAGGCACCAGCCGAAGCCAGACCTTGCCGCAAAGAGATTGTCTCTCTGCTGTGAGACTGACACCGACTCGTCGCTGGATTTGACCAGAGAGAATATCCCTGCATATTCGGGTATCTCCCGCACCAGCTCCTTGCCGATCTTATTTTCGTCGGAGCAGCCTGCTATGATCCCTTCGTCGGTGACGATGACAGCATCCCTGTCTCCGTCCGAGTACATCTGCCTTATGTGCTGCCTGATGTTGGCCATAGTGTAGTCCATAGCCACAACAGTCGAGTTATCCGCCAGCGCGACCGAAACGGTATAGCATATGTTCCCGGTGAGGGCGTCGATATAGGGATCGGTCACAAAGACCTCGCCGTGATTCTTGACGGCACCCGCGTACCAGGTCCTCTTGCTGACCACATAGTCGGCAGGGGCGTCAAAGTCGGGGATGATGAACCAGTCCGATCCGGCGATATATGTATTGTAGCATACCCCCTCGGTGGAGGAGTTGTATTCCTGCTTCTGCTTTACGATAAAGTCCTCGAGCTTCTGCCGGTCGCTGACAGACAGATCCTTGTAGGAGCCGCCATTCATCAGCGGCTGCGAGGCCACTGCGAGCTTCATCGTATTGTTCTTGGCATCGCTGATAGTCTTTTCCAGCTCGCCGCTTATGGCCTCCAGCCTGTTGAGACCGGATTCTCTCGAAAGCTTGGTGGTCATCCTGAAAACAAGGACGATCTCCGAGACTATGGCGGCAGCCAGCAGCAGAGCGATGATAAGCGTAACGGCCAGCGTTTTTTTGTTCTTCTTCATAATCTCACCGGCAGTAAAGTAATAGTACAGTAAAGCATAAAAGGTATAATGACTTATGGATATACCTTAATTATTTTATTATAACATACAACATATAAAATTTCAAGTACTATTTATAATGTATTCAAAATTTAGTTTTGCCGGCGATGAGCGGGAAAAAGGGTAAAAAAATCCGCCCCGATTGCGGGGCGGTCAGAAAAGAGTATTGTTATTGTTAAAAAGTGCGCCGGCCTTTTCGGCAGGAACACCCGTCTGTGCCTCAGAGCCAGGCTGTTCCAGGGACAGGGTGCGTTGTGCCGCAGCGTGAGTGTGCCTTTGCGGTGATCTCGCAGAGCAGCATCCCGCCGTCACCCGAAAGGCATATATACGGTGCTGCCGGGAAAGAGTCTTATCCCCGCAGGAATCCTTCGATGATCTTCTTTTCGGCTTCCTCCTCGGTGAGTCCGAGAGTCTGAAGCTTGATGATCTGCTCGCCTGCGATCTTGCCTATGGCTGCTTCGTGGATGAGCGCAGCGTCCAGATCTCCGGCATAGAGCTCGGGCGCGGCGTTTACTCTGCCGTTGTCGGCAAGGATAGCGTCACACTCGGAATGTCCGGTGCAGCGGGCGTTGCCGCTGATCTTTGAATGGTATTCCTGATAGGAGTTCCCCTTTGCCACCGAACGGGAGACCAGATCCACGCCCGAATCCTCGCCGTTGAGCTCCACAGCAAAATCCGTCTTGGCGGTCTGTTCGCCGTCGGTCATTATACGCTCCTTGATGATGAGCTTTGCGCCCTTGCCCAGCTTTCCACTGGTCTTGCGGAAGGTGCTGTCAACGCCGCCGATCTGTATGGTGTCCATCTCAAGGTAGCTGTCCTCACCCTGCTCGATCTCGGTAACGGGATCTATGCGCTTGGCACCCTGTCCCGCACCTGTGCCGATGTGCTTCTCTTTATAGAGCACTTTCGAGCCCTTTTCAAGTATGAAACGGTGGATGCCGTTGTGTCTGACGTCGTGTCCGTCCGATGTGTGTACTCCGCACCCTGCAACTATGATGACATCCGCACCCTCGCCTACATGGAAGTTGTTGTAGGTCAGGTCGTCGATGCCGCCTTTGGTCACGCAGGCAGGGATATATACAGTCTCACCCTTGGTGCCGGGCTTGATGTAGATCTCCAGCCCGGGCTTGCCCTCCATACTCTCGATCTTTATGTTCTCGGAGGATGATCTCCCGGCGCAGGCGCCGTTCTCGCGGATGTTGTATGCTCCGTTGAATTTGCCGCTCCAGTCGGAAACGATGCCGAGAAGTTCTTCGGTAGTCTTGTCCATATCAGTTTTCCTCCTTGTCTTTTCCGAGCGGGCAGCGCTCGATCTTTTCCTCGCCTAACAGCTCGCCGAGTATCTCATCCCTGGGGCCGGATTTGGTCACGCGTCCGTCTGCGATGACCGCGATGTGATCCGATATCCCCAGTATCCTCTCCTGATGCGAGATTATCAGCAGAGATTTTTTCTCGGTGTTTTTCAGCTTCTCAAAGGCGTCGATCAGGCTCGAGAAGCTCCAAAGGTCAATGCCTGCCTCCGGCTCGTCGAACACCAGCATCTTGGCATCCTTTTTAGCAAGAACGGAAGCGATCTCTATGCGCTTGGCTTCTCCTCCCGAAAGGGAAGAGTCTATCACACGGTCAAGGTATTCATTGGCGCAAAGCCCGACCTTGCCGAGTATCTCGCAGATCTCCCTGTCCTTGAGAGACTTCTGTGCCGAAAGCTCCATCAGATCCCTTACCGTGAGTCCCTTGAAACGCACCGGCTGCTGAAAAGCGTATCCGATGCCCCCGAGCGAGCGCTTTGTAATATCCCAGTCGGTTATGTCCTCACCGTCAAGGAACAGCCTGCCGCTGTCCGGTTTCTGAAGTCCGGCGATCAGCTTGGCCAGCGATGTCTTTCCGCCGCCGTTAGGGCCGGTGATAACGGTCAGCTTGCCCTCGGGTATCTCCAGTGAGACGTTTTTCAGTATTTCCTCGCCGGATTCAAGGCTCCAGCACAGATCTTGTATTTTCAGCATTTGCTTTACCTCCTGCAGATATTTAGTTCAGCTGCCTGTACACAGGCATACAACATTAATATTATACCGCTTTGGTAGTATATTGTCAATACAGCCCCCGGCAGGGGCGGTAAAAAAATTACTTCTCATTTGTAAATTCCATTTGACTTTATTATAAAAATGTGCTAATATCTTCTTAAGGCAGTAATGCGCAAAGGCGTTAGCCACAGGTCGTGCGGCGTTGCATTAAAGATGATCGGACCGCGGCAAAGGTTTTCTGAAACGGCGGTCCCCATGAGGTGCTATTATGATAAAAGCAGCAGCAGTTTTTTCAGACAATATGGTCCTCCAGAGAGGAAAGAACGTGTGCGTGTTCGGCGAGTCGGATGAGAGCGGCAGCGTTGCGGCAAGTATAAACGGACATAAAGGCTCCTGTTCCGTCATCGACGGCAGATGGGCGCTGTTTCTCCCTCCTATGGAGGCGGGCGGCCCCTTTGAGCTGACGCTTACGCTCGACGGGAACGAGTTTGCGCATTTTCATAACGTGATGATCGGCGAGGTCTGGCTCTGCGGCGGCCAGTCGAATATGGAGCTGGAGCTGCAGAATGAGCTCAGCGGCAAGGCCGAGCTTGGATCCCTGAATGAGGACGTGCCCATAAGGTTTTATTATACCAATAAGGTGGGTTCCGTCGAGGAGGCAGTCGAGTGTGAGAAGAATACCGGCTGGAACACCGCCGGCCCCGAGAGCGCCAAAGCCTGGAGCGCCGTCGGGTATTATTTTGCTAAGAAGCTCTCCAAAGACCTGGGCGTGACCGTGGGCCTTATCGGCTGCAACTGGGGCGGGACCTCCGCCGTCTCCTGGATAGATACCGGCCATATCCTCGGCAATGCCGAGCTGGAGCCCTATATGGACGAAGTCAGAAAAGCCACCGAGGGCAAGAGCCTGGAGGAGCAGAAGAAGGAATACGACGAGTATGCCGAGTATGACAAAAAATGGAACGAGCGTTCACAGGAGATATATAAGACTCAGCCGAAGATAGGCTGGAACGAACTGCAGGAACTTATAGGCAAGAATATCTGGCCCGGCCCCAAGAACAGCTACAATCCTTTCACTCCCGGAAATATGTTCAAGTCGATGCTGATGAGAGTCTGCCCCTATACCCTGGCCGGCTTCCTGTACTATCAGGGCGAGAGCGACGACCATAGTCCCCGGACATATTATACTCTGCTGACCACCCTCATCCGCGTGTGGCGCGAACGCTGGGGAGACGACCGCCTGCCCTTCATTATGGTGCAGCTGCCTGCCTTCAAATATTCGGGTGATCCTGACTATAAGCACTGGTGCCTGATACGCGAGGCCCAGATGAGAGCCTTCAATACCGTTAAGAATACCGGCATCGCCGTGACCATAGACTGCGGCGAGATGGATAATATCCACCCTGTTGATAAAATACCCGTGGGCGAAAGGCTCTGCCTCCAGGCCGAGAAGCTGGTCTACGGCATGGATGTCCCGGCTTTCGGACCTGTGTATGAGAGCAGCTCCGTTTCCGACGGAACGATGTTCATATCCTTCGCTCACGCCGAAGACGGCCTTGAGATAAAGGGCGGCCGCCTTTCCGGTTTTGAGCTGGCAGGAGAGGACAAGAAGTTCTTCCCGGCTGATACCGAGCTCTGCGGCAGCAGAGTAATGCTCTTTTCCGAACAGGTGCCCGAGCCGAAATATGCCAGATATGCCTGGGGCAATTTCCCCGAGTATTCGGTCTTCGGCAGGAACGGCATACCTCTTGCACCTTTCAGAACCTCTGCAGACGATGAATGAACTTTTGAGATAGATACGGAAGTGATACAGTGAATAAACGCAGAAGGATAGGACTGATCGTTGTCAATCCCGAAACGATCTATCAGTCAAGAGTGCTCGACGGCGTCATCTCTCAGTGTGAGAAATACGATTACGACGTGATCTCGTATTCTCCCCTGATAGATGTGTGGTTCTCCAACAAGGACTATCTGAAAGCCGAACTCAACCTGTTTGAACTTATCGACTTTGATCTTATCGATGCGCTGATCGTTGTGGCTATCTCGATGACGAGAAATTCCGATTATACCGTTATAAAGGATCTGGAGGCTCTCCTGAAGGAAAGATGCACTAAGCCTGTCGTCTCCATCGACATCCCAATAGAGGGCGGAGAAATGGTCTGCACCGATGACGCCCCAGCCTTTGAAAAGATCACCGAGCATATCCTCAATGTGCATAATATCCCGCCGGAGGATATTTTCGTCCTTACCGGCAGGCAGGATCTTGTCATATCCAAAATGCGTGTCGAGGGCTGTTCAAAAGCTCTGGCCGCCCATGGCAGCCGGCTGGACGGGAGCAGGGTATTTTACGGAGACTACTGGTATTCCGGCGGTGCCGAGCTGGCCGGGAAGATCATCTCCGGAGAAGTGCCGATGCCGAAGGCTGTCATATGCGCCAACGACCATATGGCCACCGGACTCATCAACAAGCTCTCGGATGCGGGGATAAAGATCCCCGAGCAGGTGATAGTTACAGGCTATGACGCTTCTCAGGATGCCGTCACCAATAAGATACCCATAACCTCCTTTGATCCACCGGTGGCCCGCGCCGCTCAGGAGGCCGTCAACTGCGTCCGCAGAAAGATAGATCCCGGCCTGCCCGGGCTCCCCGTCGATCCGCTGGATGAAAAGAGCCTATGTATCGGTTCCAGCTGCGGATGTCAGACCAATATCGACTTCCTGCGCGCTAATTTCCAGGGTACCATTTACCGTGCCAACCACGACTATACCAACGGCTACTATTCGGATATAAATGATATGTCAACGATCATCGAAAGCTATATGCTCGAGCAGCTCACTGCCACCAAGACACCGGACGAGTGCCTTGAGATGATCTATAAGATGACCTATCTTATCTCCCCCTACCGCAATTTTTATCTCTGCCTGCGCCCGGACTGGCTCAGCGGCAGCAAGCCCCTGCTCAAAGGTTATCCCGAGAAAATGAAGATCTGCATTCATACCGTGCCCCGGGAGGACGAGGCCAAGGACGATAAGAATATCTTCTGGTCTGACAACAGGGGAGAGGTCTTCGAGACTTCAAAGCTTCTGCCCATTCTCAGCATCCGGTGCGATAAGCCGGGCGTGTTCTATGTGTTCCCCGTGCATTTTCAGGGAGATACCCTGGGCTATTGCGTCGTCCACTGCGACCTCAGCGACAGGGTAAAGCCTACCGTAGTTACCCGCAACTGGGTGAGGAACGTGAACAGCGCCCTCGAAATGACGAGAGTCCAGCACAGGCTCATAAGCTTCTCGCTTTACGATAATATGACAGGGCTCTATAACCGCCGCGGTATGGAGAGAGCTTTTGCAGGGCTCTGCCGCCGCGCTACAAAGAACGACAGCTGCTTTGCCTGCGTGATAGATATGAACTGGCTCAAAAAGATCAATGACCTCTACGGCCATTCGGAAGGGGATCAGGCTATAATCCGTCTTGCTGACTGCGCCCGCGGCCTTGTCACCGATGACCGGTTCGTGGCAGTAAGAGCCGGCGGCGATGAGTTCTTTGTAATAGGCATCGGCCGCTTCGACGAGGACCTTCCCGAGAACAAGATGAACAGCCTGATCGAAAAGGTGGAAAAGGTCAACAGAGACAGCGGCAAGCCCTATAAGATCTCGGCGAGCGTGGGCTGCTGCCTGAGACCGTATTCTCCCGGAGTGAAGCTCGAGGAGCTCATACACGAAGCCGACGCCCGGATGTATGAGTTCAAAAAGCGCCTCAAACAGACCGAGACCTTTGAAGAATAAAGGCAACACCGCACAACCCACGGCTAACGCCTCTGCACGTCATCTGCTTGCCAGCTTTCCGTCATATTACCCAAATTCTCCTTGACTTGCGCCAGCAAACCTGCGTCGAATTTAGGCAATCTGACGAAAATCTGGACA
>JAFXRI010000105.1 GCA_017526445.1 Ruminococcus sp.
ACAACCCCTGTGCGTCAGATGCGATGTCCAGATTTTCGTCAGATTGCCTAAATTCGACGCAGGTTTGCTGGCGCAAGTCAAGGAGAATTTGGGTAATATGACGGAAAGCTGGCAAGCAGATGACGTGCAGAGGCGCAAGCCTTGGGTTGTGCGGTGTTGCCTATACCTCTTTTCCCTTCTCCCTCTGGGAGAATACACACCCGCAGTAGTCCTGCCTGTAAAGACCGTACTGCCTTGAAAGCTCCACCGAGCGCTTGTAGCCTTCCCGCTTTTTGAGGTCGGCAGGCAGCGCCGTGACTTTGTATATCTCCGACAGCTCCGAAGCGATCTCGTTCAGCTTTGGAGCGTTTTTGTACGGCGAGATCGAAAGCGTCGTGGTGAAATAATCAAAGCCCAGCTCAGATGCAAGCTTTGCAGTCTTCTCCAGGCGCAGACGGTAGCAGGCAAAGCAGCGCTCGCCTCCCTCGGGTATGCTCTCGAGTCCTTTCACTGCACTGTAAAATTCATCCGGTATGTATTCTCCCACAATGAGCGATACCGGGTTCGCAGCAGGGAACTCCGAGATGAACCGCTCCTGCTCGGCAACTCTCCTCTCATATTCCTCCGCAGGGTATATGTTGGGATTGTAGTAGAACACCGTGATCTCAAAATACTGTGAAAGATATTCAAGTGTGTAGGACGAGCACGGCGCACAGCAGCTGTGCAGAAGAAGCTTCGGCACCCGTCCTTCGGCAGCGAGCTTTTTGATCTCACGATCCAGCAGCAGCTGGTAATTTGTCTTTTGCATTCCAGTCCCTCCGCCGGCTTTTTAAGCCGTTTGTTATACTTCATCGTTTAAGACATTTCCGCACATTCCTCAGCTGACGCACAGGGGTTGTGCGTTATTGCCTTAACAGTTTATCACAACTTGCCCCCGCTGTCAATCCGGCAGCCGGGAAAGTTAAAATGACCGGTCCGCAGCATAGCAGACCGGTCTGTATTATATCATGTGTATGTCGAATATGAGCATCGCTATATTGAAGAATACCAGTGTGCTGCAGGTGTCAACTATCGTTGAGATCAGCGGCGCCGCCATAAGCGCCGGATCAAGGTGGAGCCTCTTCGCAGCCATAGGCAGCATACAGCCTATCAGCTTCGAGATTATCACAGTCGCAACTATCGCCAGACTGACTGTCATAGCCAACAGGAAAGGCGCATCTGTCTTGTCCTTGATAAAGAACGTGTAGGTGACATAGATCCTTATGCCGTTTACAAGCGCAAGTATCACGCTGACGATCAGCGCTATGCGGAATTCCTTGAAAACTACCTTAAAGAAATCCTTTAGCTTTACTTCTCCCAAAGACATCCCGCGTATTATCATCGTCGAGGTCTGGCTGCCGCAGTTTCCTCCCGTGCCTGTCAGCATCGGGATGAAGGATACCAGCAAAGGCACCGTCGCAAAGGCTGTCTCGTATCGGGTGATTATCGTTCCCGTCAGTGTCGCCGAGAGCATCAGCACCAGCAGCCACGCGATACGGTTCCGTGCGTGCTTGAATACCGATGTCTTGAAATAACTGTCTTCAATGGGGGCCATACCGGCCATGTGCGAGAAGTCCTCGGTGTTCTCGTCCTGCATAACGTCCATAGCGTCGTCGAAAGTGACGATACCCACGATCCGCTGCTCCTTGTCAACAACAGGCAGCGCAAGAAAGTCGTATTTCTCAAACTGTTTGGCCACAAGCTCCTTGTCCTCAAGGGTGTCCACCGTGATGACGTTGGTCTGCATTATATCCCCGATTATGTCATTATCGTCGCTGGTCAGTATGTCAAGCACCGACAGTACGCCGATGAGCTTTCTGTCCTCGGTCACATACAGGGTGTAGACCGTTTCTTTGACAAAGCCTACGTGCCTTATCTTTTCAAGAGCATCCCTGACAGTCATCGACTTGTCAAGATATACATACTCGGTGGTCATTATCGAGCCTGCCGAGTCCTTGGGATATTTCAGTATCTGATTGATCTGCCTGCGCGTCTGGGTGTCAGCTGATTTCAGTATTCGTGAAACTACGTTGGCAGGCATCTCTTCGATCATATCTACCGTGTCATCGATAAACAGATCGTCAATAACATCCTCCAGCTCCTTGTCCGTGAAGGAGTTTATGAGGAGCTCCTGCATATCAGGCTCCATATACGAAAAGACGTCAGCAGCGGCGTCCTTTGGCAGCAGCCTGAACAGTACAGGAAAGTCTCTTTTGTCCACGTCCTCGTTGTCGTGGAAGTTCCCGAAGAGGTCGGCGATGTCGGCCTCGTTCATATTCTCAAAGATCTCCTTGATGACCTTGAAGTTGCGCTTTTCAAGGAGCCTTATTATGGTGTCGTAAAGCAATCCTGATTCCCCCTTTGTATCCCGCATAAAGCGTTTTTGAGAGAGGACGCAATACCCACGTGCTGTTTATCCCGTAATGATACAAGCGGGCCTGCACGATCGGGGCTTGCAGCCTCTGTTATTACTTCCTTCGTCCACTTGTATCACTCCTTACATAAACATAATATGTCGGGACGAGCCGAAACTGTCCGCACCATTAATAATACTACTTTTTAAACCTTCTGTCAAGAAAAAATTCCCATATGCCGCAGAATTATGCTCTTTGACCGGAAATCTTGTTTTTGTGTAAAATGACGGAAACTCATATCACAAAAAATGCTCCTGAGCGTGAATAAGCCCGTCACAACTGTGAAGAAATCTTCCCAGTTGCTGCACAAGGCCCCCGATTATCCGCGGGATGAGCAGACCGGTTGTGTTTTTGCAAATAGCTTGATCTTTATCAAACTGAGAGCTTTTTTGTACAGAAAGGTTTACAGAGCGTTTAAAATGGTTACCGAAAGGTTACAACTGTCCAATATGACAGACAGTAACGGTTAATACGCGGTTACGAATTTTATAAAAAACGAAGAAATTTATTGTATTTTGCGAAAAATGCAATATTTACTATTGATTTTTTTATTCCGTTGTGGTAAACTATGATAGGGTATTTTATACTGCCCCTTTAATTTTGATTTATACCGGCACTTTTCTGCCGGTGACTATATATTGACTGCGGTCAGCGCACTTACTACAGCGGATGGATATCCGCAGATCGAGGAGAGTGTTTACTTTGGAAAAGTTTGTAATAAACGGCGGCAAGCCCCTGCATGGGGAGGTCACGATAAGCGGTGCTAAAAATGCAGCCGTTGCGATAGTTGCAGCTACTATTCTTTGTGATGAACCGTGCGTATTAGAAAATGTTCCTGAGATCAGCGACATCACCATATGCATGAAGATACTTTCGAGCATGGGTGCTGTCGTTAAGCTTGTCAGCAAGAATACGGTCTATTTTGATACGAGAGGGATAACCAAGCCCGAGGTGCCTTATGAGCTGGCACGTTCTATGAGAGCTTCCACATACTTCCTCGGCACTTTGCTGGGAAGATTTCATAATGCTTACGTCGCAATGCCCGGCGGATGTGACCTGGGCGACAGACCTATCGACCAGCACCTTAAAGCCTTTGCTTCTCTGGGTGCTCAGCATGAGCTGGAGAACGGTCAGGTCCACTGCCACGCCGATGACCTTATCGGTTCGCAGATCTACTTTGATTTCAATACCGTTGGCGGTACGATAAATGCTATTATGGCGGCCTGCAAGGCCAAGGGTCTTACTATCATCGAGAATGCCGCTAAGGAGCCTCATATCGTTGACCTCGCCAACTTCCTCAATTCCATGGGCGCGGATATCCGCGGCGCAGGCACCGACGTTATCAAGATCAGAGGCGTGGGATACCTCAAGGGCATCACCTACGGCATCATCCCCGACCAGATCGAGGCCGGCACCTATATGGTCGCCGCAGCTGCCACAAAGGGCGACGTCCTTATAAAGAACGTCATCCCCAAGCATCTTGAATCCATCACCGCCAAGCTCCGCAAGGTGGGTGTTACAGTTATCGAGAATGACGAGAGCGTTCACGTAAAGGTCGAAGGCCCCCTGCTCAAGACCTCGCTGAAAACAATGCCTCACCCCGGCTTTCCCACGGATATGCAGCCTCAGTTCTCTACTATGCTGACTCTTGCAGAGGGAACGAGTATCGTCACCGACGATATATTTGACAACAGATTCAAGTATGTTTCCGAGCTCAGAAGAATGGGCGCCGACATCTCCGTTGACGGAACAGTCGCCGTTATCCAGGGCAAGGGTATGCTCCAGGGCGCACCTGTCGTGGCTACCGACCTGAGAGCAGGCGCTGCACTTATCATCGCCGGCCTTGCAGCCAACGGCACCACCGAAGTGGAGAATATCCATTTTGTCGAGCGCGGATATGAATGTATCGACAAGAAGCTCAGAGGACTCGGCGCTGACATCAAGCGCGTTATTGTCCCCGACGTCGATCACGTCAGGATGAGCGGCTGATGATGAACAATAAAGTATCGTCCGTTTCGGGCGATATTTTTTTTGTATAAAAAAGCCCTGCGCGGGGCAGGGCTTGGGTGATATGAAGATCGTCCGCCGCAGCGGTTTTACTGTTCTTTGGAATAGATCTTATCGCCGATCTTTATTTTTTCAACGAGCTGATAGTTTACAGGGAGAGCTGACACGCAGGCGCTTCTGTATGAATCATCGCCGGCTCCATAGTGGAAGAAAAGATATTTTCTTCTGTCGCTCATGTCATACTCTTTTCCCTCTTTGTCTATCAGTATGATATTTGCTGCCTCACGATCGGTTGTCGGATGAATGAGATAGAATACCTCGGCGTTGCAGTAGAACCCCAGCTCCGAGAGAGTAACAAGTCCACCTGTCTCACTTTTGAAGCTTATTGCATTGCAGGTCTTTTTTATGGGCAGAGTGTGTCTGAGGCTGTCCGTCATATCAAAGACCTTCTCCAGTATCTCGGTCTCGGTACCACCCTCGTTTTCGTATATGGAAATATTTGCCTCGACCGATTCGGTATCGTCTTTGAATATGCAGATCCTGTCACCGTTTGCTGTTTCATCTAAATTAGAAAAATTAATGTTGCATTCCATAAGGAAATCATCCATACTGCCGTTGATCCTGAATATTGAGTGCAGTCTGTTGTTTATACTTTCCTCCAGCCGCCGGTCGGTTTTATCTGCGTACAGCTTCTCATAATCATAATGCACGAGAAGTATATGTCCGTCGCATCTTATGTTGCTTGCGGTGAGCCTTATGTCGCCGTTGTCTGCCACCACAACCGCATCGTTCACCGTGACGGCTCCCACATCGTCCGCCGTTCCTATCCTGCCTATCTTATACGCCGCGAACACGCCGCCCGCCAGTATCACCGCTGCTGCCGCCGCTGCGATGATGCCGCCGCTTCGGCGGACCTTTATCTGTCTGCCTGTATCCTGTCTTAGGGGCTCACCGCCGATGACGGCACCGAGGGAGGGTTCGCCGTCGGGTATCCTTATCATATCAAAGGCTTGTCTTATTTTGTTTTTGTCTTTCATAGGTCTCCGCTCCTTTCTTTTATTCGCCGAGCTGGTTTTTCAGTTTTGCTCTTGCACGTCTCAGATGAGTGCGCACCGTCGTCTCCGGTGTCTTCGTCAGTTCTGCGATCTCCGCCGTGGAGAAGCCCTCGTAGTAGTACAGATATACCGCTGTCTTGTATTTTTCGGGGAGTGACAGCACCGCCTGCAAAAGCTCGAACGCCGCCGTGTCTCCGTTCGAGACTATGTCCTCCTCTCTCAGCTCCTGCCGCCGTGACCGCCCGAAGCTTTTCAGCTGATTGCGGCAGAGGTTGCCCGCTGTCATCACAAGCCAGCCTATCTCGTGCCGGTCTCCCACGGGCTTGCTGTCAGTCTCGCAGTACCTCAAAAAGGTCTCCTGTACCATATCAAGAGCATCCGCCTCATTTTTCATAAACGAGAAGCACACCCGGTAAACGTTCGGATAATACTTTTGATAGAAGTCTGCAAATGTGTCCTGCGCGCCGGGGACATTTGTATCCATATTGCTGTGCCTCCTTTCAATAAGTAAACAGCCGGGCAGAGCGGAATGTTGCATCGGACGGAAATTTTTCTGCACGAAAAAGACACCTCCGCCGCAAAGCTTAACGGCAGAGGTGTCGTTTTTCAGATCATATTTCAGCCCTGAGACCGGTGCCTGTTATTCCTGCGCCTCGAACTGGTCCTTGCCTACTCCGCAAAGAGGACATACAAAATCCTCGGGTACATCCTCCCAGGCAGTTCCGGGAGCAACGCCGCTGTCAGGAGCACCCTCCTCGGGATCGTAAATATAACCGCATACACTGCAAACATACTTCATAGAATATACCTCCTTGATTTGATGATCCTTTCTCCGGATCTGTCATTATTATACCATATTTTTCCCCTCTTGTGAAGTGTCGGATAAGTCAAAAATCCAGCCGTCCTTTTGTGTATAATTACTTGAAATATGCCCCTTATATTGACAAAACGGAAGGGTGTGTTATAATAAAAGCAGCAAGCATTTGATTGGTGTCGTAACTGCACAAAATCGAAGCTGAAAGTTTGTGCATAATGACGCCATAAATCCGGCGTGTCTGAAACGTATGTATTGTACAGGCGATATCATGCATTGTTTGACTGACACCCCGACACGCCTTATGCCTGCATGATCTCCGCTGTGCCGTCTATGCTGCACAGCAGGTCTGTGTCGGCTCCGGACGATATGACAATGATCCTGACATCGCATCTGACGCACCGGTGCTGTGCGGTATTGCCTGAATTTTTACGGATAGGAGAGTTTGGCTATGAAAAGAAACAAGCAGACTATGATGATCGCGGCAGCTTTTGCAGCTGCAATGAGCCTGGCATCCTGCGGCGGCGGAAGCAGTTCCTCGAACAATGCAGCCGCAGATATAACCACAACTACCACTACTGCGACTTCAGCAGCTTCTTCGGATCCCGCTTCCGGGTTTGATCCCTCTTCCGAGGAGCCTCAGACCGAGTACGGAGCTCCGCTGGAGTACGATCCCTCATCTGAGGAACCTCAACCCGAGTACGGCGCTCCGGAGTACGATCCCTCATCTGAGGAACCCCAGGAAGTCTATGGCCCTCCCACGGTTATTGAGGAAAGCAATATCGGTGAGGACTATGATCCCGCCGCTGACGACGTTCTATGCGTTTACGGACCGCCCGAGGCTTTTGACAGTGTGACCGCCGAAGCAGCGGAGGATAAATAAATGCTTGACATTGAGATAAAGAACAAAAACCTGCAAACGCTGGCAGAGTACCGCAGAGGGCTCTTCACAAAGCCCGACCTCCGGAACCTTTTCCTTGAGCTCACTCTGCGCTGCAACGAGCGGTGCATCCATTGCGGCAGTTCCTGCGGCGACGTGCCCAGCATAGAAGTCGGTGTGGACGAGTATGACAAGCTGCTGCGTGAGGTCAGGGAGGACCTGGGCACCGGCCATAAGATGCTCTGCATCACCGGAGGCGAGCCTCTCCTGCGCAGGGAGTTTTTCGAGATAACCGAGATAGCAAATGACCTGGGGTTCAACTGGGGCATGACTTCCAACGGTACTCTGATAACCAAGGACGTGGCAAAGGATCTAAGGCGCGTCGGGATGAAAACTATCTCCGTAAGCATCGACGGGCTCGAAGCAACACATGATGCTTTCCGTCGTACTCCCGGCGGATATGCCAAGGCTATGCAGGGGATAGAGAACCTGCTGGAGGTGGGCGGCTGGAAGTCGGTGCAGATCACCACTGTTGTAACGCACGAGAATATCAGCCAGCTCCCCGAGCTGTATAAGATCTTCGATAAGATGGATATAGACTCGTGGCGTGTTATCAATATGGAGCCTATGGGACGTGCAAAGCAGCATCCCGAGCTTATACTTACTCCTGACGATTACCGCTATATGTTCGAGTTCATCCGTCAGAACAGGATAAACGGCCAGCCCGTATGCTACGGGTGCAGCCATTACCTCGGACCGGAGTACGAGCGTGAGGTCAGGGACTGGTATTTCCTCTGCACGGCAGGACTTTATACCGCCAGCATAACCTGCAGCGGCGACATCGTGGCCTGCCTTGACATTGAAAGAAGACCGGAGTTTGTCCAGGGCAATATCAGGACAGACAGGTTCAGCGAGGTGTGGCTGAACAAATTCAAGGAGTTCCGCCGCGACCTGTCCGACACTACAGAAAAATGCAAAGACTGCGAGGAAGCGAAGTTCTGCCACGGCGGCTCCTTCCACAGCTATAACTTTGACGAGCACCGCCCCGAGCTGTGCTTCAAGGACATACTCTTCTGATGAATATGTGATATACTGGATGCACAAAGCACGGTAATTGCTGTTTGCCGGACTGCACAGGATGTGGGTGATACCCGCCGGATCCGATAGTCTTTCTGTGAAAGAAGATCGGGGCCGGCGGGTTTTGTTATCACCGGGTGTCGGTCCAGCGTGCAGTGTAAAAATCGTCCGAGTAAAAATGCAGGAACTCTTCAAGACAGAGCCCGCTGCTTTTTATAAGCTCCGCCGCTTCGCTGCCTACATAGCGGTAGTGCCAGGGCTCATAGGCTATGCCGGTAAGGTGTTCCTTCATCCGGGGATACCGCAGGATGAAGCCGTACTCCGCTGCGTTCCCGGCAAGCCACTTCCCCTGAGATGTTGTGCAGAAGTTTTCTTCTGTGTCGTCAGCAGCCGGTGTGCAGAGATCGGCCGCGAGCCCGCAGTTGTGTTCGCTGTGACGCGGCTTCGCAAGAGTCTCCGAAACGAGGGCAACGGCCTCCGGCTGTGTCATCCCGCCCGCTTCTGCTCTCGCAACGGCTCTCTCCCACAGCCCCTGCTGATAGCTGATACTTCTGAACCCCGACAGGGCCTTTATCTCAATGCCCTCGTCCCGGGCTTTTTCAAGCATCGCCCCAAGATGCTCTGCCGCCTGCACCTCCAGCAGTATCCCGGATACTTCTTTCAGCTCCAGCGACGTATATACCTCCCACGGAACAGGGTGCAGCGCATCGATCAGTATGAGATAATCCATATCATCCACTCCTTCTGTCCATAATATGCAGACGGGCAAAAATGTGTTTGTGCAGCGAAACAAAAGGGCTTGAAAAAAAACCGGCAGTATGGTATAATAAAAAACAGTGCAGTTCAGCCCGCAGGGAGGGATCGGATTTGAGGATACTGGGAATAGATCCAGGCTACGCGATAGTCGGGTACGGAGTGGTCGAGTGTGTCAGCGGCCGCTTTTCTCTTATCGACTGCGGAGCCGTCACCACAGCTGCGGATATGCCTTTTGAAAGGCGCCTGAAGATCATCTATGACGATATGACTCAGATAGTCGGAACGTATAAGCCTGACGAGCTCAGCGTCGAGAAACTGTTCTTCAATACCAACCAGAAAACGGTCATCGACGTCGCCCAGGCGAGGGGAGTCACTCTGCTGCCTGCCATAAGCGCCGGCGTCCCGATCTTTGAATATACTCCTCTCCAGGTAAAAAGCTCGATAGTCGGCTATGGAAGAGCGGAGAAACATCAGGTCCAGGAAATGGTGCGCAATATGCTGCATCTTCAAAAAATAATCAAGCCGGACGATACGGCCGATGCCGTGGCGCTGGCGATAACCCACGGCCTTTCACTGGGCAGGCGTGCGCTGGAAAGAAGCAACAAGCTGTAAAGGCAACACCGCACAACCCACGGCTAACGCCTCTGCACGTCATCTGCTTGCCAGCTTTCCGTCATATTACCCAAATTCTCCTTGACTTGCGCCAGCAAACCTGCGTCGAATTTAGGCAATCTGACGAAAATCTGGACA
>JAFXRI010000106.1 GCA_017526445.1 Ruminococcus sp.
AACCTCCTTCTGTTTTTGATAGTAATGCGGTTGCCAAACCATTACTATTTTATCACAGTTGGAGGTTATTTTAAAGCGCTCGCTGAAGCTTTTTTATGTCCCCCGGTAAAACCGGGGGTTTAGTTACGCTAAAGCACCCAACAAAAACGGCGCCTTCCCTGTACCGGGGACGCGCCGTATATTTTTTCACTTCGGGAGCCGGTTCTGAGATCGGCTGCGGTGTACAGCTCACCGCGAGGCTTTCCACTCGTCGATGCAGGACTGGAGCTGAGGAGTGTCCAGCATAAAGCCCGCTTCAAAGTGATCCCAGCGGTCGAACTCGCCGCCGATGTTCATACCGCAGAGGGCCATCGACTCGTTGAATACGGGGCCGCCGCTGCTTCCGGGATCGAGAAAGGCGTCGTGCTCGACAACAGTATCGGCCTTTTCGGTGCCGTCAGCGGATCTTATCTTCTTTGTCTGGTGCCCGGAAACGGTGCCGTAGCTCTCGCTGATAAACCGCCCCTCCGGGAATCCGAGGGTGACTATACGCTGGCCCTCAGTCACATCAGGAGCCCAGCCGGGACAGGCAAGCTCTGTCTCCGAGCGGAAGCTGACTACTGCCGCATCGATCTTCGGGCTGACATATTCGATCTTCAGATCGGTCAGCGACTCATAGAAGCTGCTGCTGACGACCTCTACCCCTGCCGCTTTCAGGGCGGGATCGTCCTCTGCGGTGTAGGGGGTATTCACAGTAAAGGTCTTGTACTCGGCATCTCTGCCGCTGACGACATGGGCGGCGGTAACGGCATAATACAGATCCTTTTCTTTTTCGTCACGGCTGAACACGACTCCGCTGCCGCCTCCGCCGTAAGTCACCGAACCGTCGCTGCCGGTCGTTTTGGGGATAATGCCGATCACGCCGGAGCGCACCTGTGGGAGCCTGGCCTCCAGGTCCTCAAAAACTCTGTTCCTGCACTCGTTCTCGTGCAGTATGGGAAGAACTATAAGTGTCATCAGCAGCGCGCCCGCCGTTATCACGGCACAGGCCAGCGCGAGGATGATGCTTTTCTTTTTTCGTGTCATTTTTCTTCCTCCGTTTTCCTTTTTTGTTTTGAAGAGACTGCTGCAAGCCGGAAAGATCTCAGTTTGCGCGGTCATAACCTTCAGCAGTTGCCCGTATATACGTATCTCAGCTTCTCCCTTGCTATATCGGCAAGGCGGTAGATGAGACCGACGTCGGTGGGGGCGCGGTCTGTCATTTTAAACCGCGGGAAGAACCGGGAGATATGCAGAGGTATCTCTGTATCCAGGGCTGCTATCCAGGAGGAAAGCTCCCTCAGCTCCCGCTCCGAATCGTTCATCCCAGGGACTATGAGCGTTGTCAGCTCCACATGGGATGTCTCGTGAGCCTTTGTGATAAAGTCCAGCACCGTTTGCAGATCCCCGCCGAGGATATTTTTATAGGTCCCGGCATCAAAGCATTTCAGGTCGATATTAAAGGCATCTATGAAGGGTGCTATCTCCCCGAGCACCCAAAGCTCCGCCGAGCCGTTGGTGACGACAGCGTTTTTCATCCCGCGTTCCCTGACAAGCCTGGCCGTGTCCCTCACGAACTCATAGCCGATCAGCGGCTCGTTGTAGGTGAAAGCGAGCCCGATGTTCCCCTGCGGACGGTAACGCTCCGCAATGGAGACCAGTCCGGCAGGAGTGATGACAGAGCAGTCCTCCCGGCAGCTCATGGCTGTCTCAGACCAGGATATCTCATAGTTCTGGCAGAAAGGGCATCTCAGGCCGCACCCGAAGCTGCCCACAGAGAGTATCCTGCTCCCGGGATGAAAGCGGCTGAGGGGCTTTTTCTCTATGGGATCCAGAGCCAGCGAAGTCACTCTGCCGAAGTTCAGCGCTCTGACCTCTCCGTCCTCGCAGATCCTTCCGCCGCAGAAACCGGTCTGTCCCTCCCGCAGCGTACAGTGCCTGAAGCATACTTCGCATCTTGCCATCGACCCACCTACTTATGTCTGATAACTTCAAATCTGTGAAGGATGATATGCTCCCCGCGGGAAATGCCGCCCTTCATCATAGCTATACTTATCTGCTGCTCCACGGTGTCCACGCCCTCCAGGTCGGGCAGGAGCAGCCCCCTTCTTCTCCCGCAGGAAACGATGACGCCGTACCGCTTAACGTCCAGCTGCTGCGAAGAGTCTATCTTCTCCGGCTCGGAGAGCACATCCACGTTTATCTCCAGCTCCGTCAGCTCATCGGGAGTGACTGCCGGGAAGCGGGGATCCCGGGTGGATGCGCTTATTGCATTGGAGATGATCTCCTCCGCCAGGTTTTTCTCGCAGGCTGTTATAGTACCGATACATCCGCGGAGGTCTCCGTGCTTGTGTATGGACACAAATGCTCCCGCCCGGGTGTTCCTGATCTCATCGGGAGTATCCTTCGGCACAGAGATCCTCCTGCCCTCGGTGACATAAGCCTTTACCGTTTCCCTTGCCAGAGCAACATAGGGATCCTCCCGGCGGAAGGTGCATATTCCGTAGCCTACTCCCGTGACGTCCTCATGGGAAAGGCGTTCAGCCCTGATCTTCACTCCGTCGAGAGCCCCTGCCATTATCACAAAGGACCTGTGTCCGCACTCGGCGGCCCGGCGGCAGAAGCCTTCGTCAAATCCGAGAAGCTCCCTGAATGCTCCCCGTGAGCATACATCCATGACTCTCTCGTCATACTCGGGACCCTCGGGAGCAAAGCCGTAGGGACCGCTTTTTTTCAGCTTGTGAGAGAGGTCTCCGCTGGCCACATACACGGCTCTCCTCCCCAGCTTATCCACCGCCTCAGCGATGATCTGCCCAAGCCTGTAATGCTCCTCCAGCGGCAGTCCCGACAGGCCGATACGGATGATCTTCCCGCCTTTGTATCTCTGCCTGATGAACCATAGCGGCACCATTGTCCCGTGATCCAGCCGGGGATCCTGCTCGCCCTGTGTGCCTGCGGGAAAATGCTCCTTGCCGGCAAGCTGCTGAATAAGCCTTACCAGCTCATCGTCATACTCTTCGGAAAAGCTGACCTGCGGCGCTCCGAAATCAGCGAAAGAGCCCTGCGCACTCAGCCCCGGCGAGATGTGGAACCAGTCGCGGTACATCACCGAATGGGGGCTCGAGATCATGACAGTCTCGGGCCTGATCTCTGCTATCTGCTCCGCAGCACATTCATATGCTCGTATCGTTGCTGCGACCTCCCGCTCCCTGCCGCGGCCAATGGCAGGCACGATCAGCGGCGGGTGAGGTACCATAAATGCGGCTTCTATCGCCATAGCTTCCGACCTCCTTGAACTCAGTTCCTGTCCAGAAACTCCTTTAAACGGACGAGCACGTCCGGTTCTTCATCATAGACGGCGTGAGCAGCACCGCTGTATATGTGCAGCTCACCTCCGGTAAGGGCGGCTGTCTTCTCCGCACAGCAGGGGGCAAACAGTCTGTCGCTGTCCCCGGCCAGCACCAGGACCGGACAGCTTATCTTTCTGATACTGTCCCGTATATCAAGCTCTCCAAAGCTGCCTGACATAGCAATGAAGCGTTTCAGATCTGTGTCGGTGACGGTCTTTGCAAACTCGGGAAAAATGTCCCCGAACTTGCTGCGGAAGCTTTCCGAATAGATATTTTCGGCAAAGGACAGCATCAGCTCAGCGGTCTGCTTTTCGGCGGCGAGCCTTGTCCAGCAGCTGAAGACTTCGGCTGCCTGCCGGGGGATATACGGCGAGGTGGAACACACCGCCAGTTTCCTCACCGACTCCGGACGGGCGGTGGCAGCAAGCATAGCGATCATCCCGCCCTGAGACACTCCATACAGATCGGCAGCGCCAGGATGCAGAAGCTCCAGTGCTCTCACCGTATCGGCAGCCATATCACGCACGCTGAAATCCTGCGGCATATCCTCCCGTCTGTCGAAGACATAGATATCATAGTCCCCGGCAAAGGCCCTGTACTGCGCCTTCACAGCAGAGGCTGCCTCCATAACGCTTTTCAAGGCCACTCCGGGGATGATGACAAGAGGCTGTCCCTGCTCATTCCCGAAACGGAAATATCTCATTGCAAAACCGTTGGTGCATATAGTACGTATCTCCATAGCATCCCCTCCCTTACGGTATTATATCACATCCCGGCTTATTTTTCAAGCACATCCCCGGAAATCGCAGGCCGCCTGTATGAGGCTTCGGGCGCTTGAAAAGTATGTGCAGATGTGGTATAATGCTTATAGGCAATACCGCACAACCCGCGGCTTGCGCATCTGACGCACAGAGGTTGTGCGGTATTGCCTATATGACCTGCCGTTCGGCGCTTCGGACCGCCGGTCAGGCCGGCAGAAGGATCACCGCAGTTATCGGGAGTATGAATACTGTTATGAAGAGATTTTGCGAGACTTATCTGAAAAAGCTGCATATAGGGAACATCACAGCAGAGTCCAATGTGCTTATGGCACCTCTGGCAGGGTACACCTGTTATCCGTTCAGGATAATGTGCAGGCAGCTGGGTGCGGGTCTGGCCTTTACGGAAATGGTCAGCGCCAACGGACTCAAATACAACGACAGGGCCACGGCAAAGCTCCTCTGCACCGACGGAGCTGAAACTCTCAGGGCAGTGCAGCTGCTGGGATCGGTGCCCTCGGCCTTTGAGGCGGCCTGCAAGGGAGAGTACACCGCCGATTATGACATCATTGACATCAATATGGGCTGTCCTGTGCCCAACGTGGTGAAAAACGGCGAGGGCTGCGCTCTTGTAAACGACCTTCAGCTGGCATCAAGGATCATTGAGGCCTGCAAACGCAGCGGCAAGACAGTCACGGTGAAATTCCGTCCCGGGATGAACAGGGAAAGGATAGTGGTCTCCGAATTCGCCAGGATGTGCGAAGACTCGGGTGCGGATATGATAACCGTACACGGACGTACGCGAAATATGATGTATGAGGGCGAACCGGTGTATGAATACATCGAAGCAGCAAAGAAGGCAGTGAACATTCCCGTGATAGCCAACGGCGGCATCCGCTCCGAGGAGGATGCCGTAAGGATGATGGACCGCACCGGTGCCGACGGAGTGATGATCGCCCGGTACGGACTGGAGGATCCCGGGATATTCTCGCGGCTGACAGGCAGGAAGACTGTTCCCGGCAAGCTGGAACTGATACTCGGCCAGGCGGATATGGCGGAAAACTGCTTTGACGAACTGGCAGCAATGGAGCACGTCAGGAAGATTGCCTCATACTTTATGAAGCGCCTTGCGGGAACAAAGAATCTGAAACAGGAAATGTACGCCTGCGGAGATATACGGGGACTCAGAGAGATACTCGTCCGGATATTCGGCCGGGACGACGGAACGGAGTAATAAAGATGCAGGAGAAGTTTGATATAAAAGACGGAGTGCTCCTCTCATTCAGCGGCGAAGAGCACAGCATAGTGATCCCCGAGGGAGTAAGGACCATCGGCAAAGAGGCTTTCAGAGGAATGGCCTGGCTGACCGGTGCGGTACTGCCCGAAAGCCTTGAGGAGATCGGGGACAGCGCCTTCAAAGGATGCAGGCAGCTGAAAGACATCAATTTCCCGAAAGGGCTCAGAAAGATCGGGGAACTGGCCTTCCACAGATGTCATTCGCTGGAGGAGGTAACGCTGCCCGACACGGTGACGAGTCTGGGCAAGGGGACCTTTCTTTACTGCGACGGGCTGAAAAGCATAACAGCCCCGGGAGTGAAAAGGCTGGACACCCAGACCTTTGCCAACAACACGAGCCTTTGCAGTATAGTGCTCAACAGCGGGATCGACTGCTCGAATTTCAGGAACGATGTATTCACCGGCTGTCTGGGGATAAAGGATATAGCCCTGTCGGACGGGTACTCCTATCACACCGAGAACCTCATCTCGGCTCTCATTTCCGAGAAAGAGGTACACCCCGTAGTACGGGCGGTCGCTGAAAGCCTTTACCAGTCCATCGAGATAGAGGACGGCGTGCTCTGCAAGCTGCACGTCAATCTCAGGAGCTTTGAACTGCCCGAGGGGATAAAGGCCATCGGGCGGGGATGCTTTCTCGACAAGAAGGGGATAGTATCCATGATCTTCCCCGAAAGCCTTGAACGGATAGGGCCGAACGCCTTCGGCAACTGTATAAACCTTGAACAGATCACCCTGAAAAACACGGACATCACTGTGGACGAGGGTGCGTTCAGAGGGTGCAGCAGCCTGAAAAGAGTGGTGACAGGAGACCGTGTGTACGAACTCGGCGGTATAGACTGCGGGGATGATGCTCCGCTTATCATCAGGCAGATCAGCGATCAGCTGATAAGCGATTTTTACATCAGCGGAAAGATACTGATGTCCTATTCGGGAAACGAGGAGCGCGTCACCATACCTGAGGGCGTGGAAGTCATCGGTGAGAGCTGCTTCGAGGGGAACGAAAGGCTCGACCGTGTAATAATGCCGGACACCGTCCGTGAGATACACGAGAACGCCTTCCGCAGCTGCATCTGTATGCAGTCGATAGTTATGTCAAAGGGGCTTCGCTCCATAGGCAGGAGCGCCTTTGAGAATTGCAGAAAGCTGATACGCTTCGATGTCCCGCCGCAGCTCGGGAGCGTAGGCTTTGCTGCGTTCAGAGGCTGTGCTTCCCTGGAAAACGAGGGCTTTGAAAAGGGCACCCCTGCGGCTGTGCGGGAGGAAGAGCGTGTTTACGGAAGTGATGATATAGCAGCATATGCCTTCTGCGATGACAGCAGCATAAGGGAGCTTGTGTTCGACAAGCCCGCTGTTATCGGGAAATACGCCTTTTCGGGATGCCCGGAGCTCAGGGAGGTCGTTATAGATGCACCGGGATGTGTGATAGAAAAATACGCCTTTGAGAAATGTCCCTCCCTCAGGAAGGTCAGAGTCAATGCGGGTACGATAGAGAAAGGAGCCTTTTCCTTCTGCCGGGAACTCGAAGAAGCCGAGATAAACGGTGCCGATGCTCTTGGCGACGAAGTCTTTGCAGGCTGCACCTCTCTGAAAGAGGTCCGGGTATCCCCCGGACTTAGTACGATAGGCAGAAGATGCTTTGACGAGTGCATCTCCCTTAAAGCCTTTGACTTCTCGGGGATAAGGACTATCGGCGAGCGTGCCTTTGAACGCTGTGACAGTCTGGAGGAGGTACGCCTTACCAAAGCCCGGACGGGATATCACGCCTTTGCTGACTGCTCGGGGCTCAAAAGGATATGCCTTGACTCGGAGACCGTGCTGCAGAGCGGGGCCTTCTTCGGCTGCACGCTGGCGGAGACAGTCGAGCTGGACGGGAAGGTGTTCTCCTTCTCGGACTTTGCCCAAAGCAGGAACACTGCCGGGAACAGTCTCCCCGCAAGAGTGCAGGAGGTCATCGGCAGCGTGTGGTCATGCTTTGACGCAGACAGGAAATACAGCATCACGAAATACAAGGGCGACGCCGTCAGGGTACGTCTCCCTGCGGATATAGTCTCGGCCGGGGACGAAGCTTTCAGAGATCATCTGAGAGTCGCCGACATCATATTCCCCAAGGGGTTCAGATACAGCGGACGGCTTACCTTCTCGGGCACAGGATGGCTGGAAAGGAAACGGAAAGAAGAAGGCTTCACAGTTGTCAACGGTCTGCTGATAGATGCAGCCTGCTGCGGTGAGAAAGCCGTTATCACAGAAGACATACACCGTATATGCAGCTGGGCCTTTGCAGGCAATACCGAACTCAGGGAACTCGTGCTGGAAAACAGCCGCATCACAGTCGATTATTTTGCTTTCCGCAACTGCATAAATCTAAGAAGCATAAGATACACCGACGGCGTGACCTACACGCTGGAGAAATACAGTGACATATCCGAAAAGGGATACCCCGAACTCGTTGGCCGCATCTTCTCCGAGTGCATAAACTGCTTCAAACTGGATGAGAAAGGAGTGCTCACCGAAAGCACCGGCAACATAAAGGCGCTCGTGTTCCCCGGCGGTATAAAGGAGATCGCCGATCAGGTGTATATGGAGTGCAATCTTCTGGAGAGCATCACCCTCTCGGAGGAGACAGAGGTCATCGGCAGATCGGCCTTCAAAAACAGCAAGTGGCTCGGCTCTGTCAGCAATGCGGGAAACGTAAAAACTATCGGGGCCCACGCTTTCAGCGGATGCAAGAGCTTGAAGAGCATAGACCTTTCCGACTCGCTGGAAAATATCGGAAAGAGAGCCTTTGAGCACTGCTGCGAGCTGGAAGAGATACACATATCGAACCGGATGACCGTCATCCCCGAAAAAGCGTTTTTCAGATGCAAGAGCCTGAAAAGGGTGGTCATACCCGCTTCAGTCAGGGAGATAGGCTGCCAGGCCTTCGCTTTCTGCACCGAGCTATCCGAAGTAGTGTTCGAGGACAGGAACGGTACGGTCATAGCCGGGGATGCCTTTGCGTGGTGTGATAAGCTATGAGATACAGGGTACTTGGAAAAACAGGATTGAGGGTATCGGAGATAGGCTTCGGGACGATACCCATACTCAGCGGGAACGTGCCGGTGCTCCCCGAATACTTCGAGCCATCCCCCGACGAGGCAGTGGAGATAATGATGCACGCCTACAGGATGGGATGCAACCTCTACGACACAGCTATACCCGAAGAATACGGCGATGCCGAATACAAGCTGGGAGCCTTTGTACGGAAGGCCGGCAGAGAGAATATCATCATCTCTGACAAGGCGCGGTTCACGGACGGGAACGATATGTTCCGTGAGGTGCAGAGATCCTGCAAGACTCTCGGAACAAATCCGGACATATACTTCGTCCATCAGGTAGATGAGAAAAACGAGGATGAGACTTTCAGCCGCTACGGTGCGCTGGATGCTCTGTGCGACCTGAAAAAAGCCGGGGTGATAAGATACACCGGCATCGCCACACATTACTACAGCGTGTGCAGGCGGGCTGCTCTTGATGACAGAGTGGATGTGATACAGACCAGCGGAAATATACTGGAGCGGGGCATAATGGACCGCATCAGCGAAGAAAGTATTTTCAGAGATAAGGGACTGATCCTCAACAAGGTGTATGCGGCAGGATGCCTGTTCAGCGCTTTCTCCCCCTCGGAACTGATAGGGGGAGTGCTCCGCTGGCCCTTCTCGTCTGCACTGATAGGCATAGGAACTATTGAGCAGGCAGATGCCGCCATGAAGGAAGAATACCCTCCCCGCAGCTTCTCCTTTGAGGAAGTTACAGAGCGTATGGCGCAGCTTTTCCCGCCGATAGACTGCACAAGGTGCCAGCGGTGCGTATGCCCGAAGGGATATGAGGTACACATACTTCTTAGGCAGTACAACTATTATCATCTCGGGAAGAGATACTGGGCGATGAAGAAGATGCGTATGAACATCGACGAGGTATATGAGAGCTGCCGGAGCTGCACAGACCGTCCCTGTATGAAAGACTGCCCCCGGGGACTGAGGATCCCGGAGCTTATCGGGAGGATATACGAACTGACGAGATAGGCGGCTCTCCCGTCGGCAGGGAACAAAATCACGACCGCACTATTGAAAAAAAGAATGAATTGTGATATAATGATAAAGGCAACACCGCACAACCCGCGGCTTGCGCCTCTGCACGTCATCTGCTTGCATATTTCCCGTCATAGCACACAAATTTTCCTTGCCGGGCGAAAAGCGAATTGGTCATCGCTCGCCCGCCTGCGTCAAATTTATGCACTCTGACGAAAAATCTCAGCTCAACTTTATTGAGCTTGCGCGTGATCTGACGCACAGGGGTTGTGCGGTATTGCCTAAAAGAAATATATTTCCCGCATCACAGTGCGGAGGATAATAAGGAGGACAGTCCATATGAATAAAAAAACTATCGCTCTGATCGTGAGCCTGGCTTTGTGCTTCGGCACCGCGGTGACAAGCTGCAGCAGTTCTGATTCAAGTTCCGGACAGAGCACGGTCAGCAGTACAGAGTCTGCGGCGGAGAGTACTCAGGCTGAGAGCACAGGTGATGAGAGCAGCAAGGCAGAGCCTGCAGCTGACAGCACCCCGGCAGCTGAGTCCCAGCCGGAAGAAAGCACGGCTGACAGCCAGAAAGACACAGATGCTCCCGCAGAAAGAAAGACCAACATAATCGACGGCACCGACTACCTGACCTTTGTTTCCCACGGGTACAAGCTCCCCGACGATTGGGAGGATAAGACTGAGATGGTGACCTTCCTCAACGGTCAGGGTTACGAAGTAACTGTTGAGCTAAGAGCCTATGCTGCCTATCAGCAGCTCAAGGAGGAGCTGGAGAAGGAAGATATACACATTGATGTTGACACCGGATACAGAAGCGTTGCGGAACAGATCGAGCTCATGCAGCGTTACCGCGAGAGATACGGCAGCGATTATGTCAAAAAGGTAGTGGCCGTCCCCGGCTATTCCGAACACCACACCGGTCTGGCCATTGACCTGTACCTCGTGGTTGACGGCAAGGACATCATATATAACGAGGACCTTGTGAAGTATCCCGAGATCTGGGCGAAGATACATGAAAAACTGGCTAAGTACGGCTTCATCCTGCATTTTGCTGAGGGCAAGGAGGACATCACGAAGTTCGCCTATGAGCCCTGGCACATCCGCTATGTGGGGGAGGAGCCTGCAAAGGAGATCACCGAGCAGGGCCTGACTCTTGAAGAATACCTTGGTATAACTGTACCGACGGATCAGGATGTTTATGAGGAGCCGATGGCCCCCGTCAATACCGAGACGGTATATCAGGTGGCTATGCTCCAGTCGCTGGTCCAGGGCTTCTATGAAGGCATCCTTTCCGTCGATGCCCTGAAGGAAAAGGGCGACACCGGCATCGGTACTTTTGACGGTGTCAACGGCGAGATGATCGTCATAGACGGCGAGGTCTACAGAGCAAACGAAAACGGCGACGTCGAAAAGCCTGAAGGCGATGAGATGGTCCCCTTCTCCAATGTGACATTCTTTGACATCGACGAGACCGCCAAGCTCAAGGACATCAAGGATATGGATACCCTGAAAAAGGCTATGACC
This sequence comes from Ruminococcus sp., assembly GCA_017526445.1. Taxonomy (GTDB): domain Bacteria; phylum Bacillota; class Clostridia; order Oscillospirales; family Ruminococcaceae; genus FB2012. The sequence continues at coordinate 11,020 of JAFXRI010000106.1, forward strand.
GAATATATTGAGCCGAATAAGAATATGTTCTATATGGTAAAGATCAACGCTGAGTTCCCGTACGTAAAGGCAAGGAGCGAGCCCAAGCAGGAAAAGCCCTACAAGATGCTTGACGAGGCGCTTTCCGAGACACAGAAGGAATTTGAGTTCAAGGATATCAAGGGCACTATCGTCGGCCTTTACTGCCCGGATTATATGTCCGGACTCAACACACCCGGATGGCATTTCCACTTTATCAGCGAGGACCGCACCAAGGGCGGACACGTTCTCGGTGTAAGCATCAGCGAGGCCGAGGTGCAGTTCGACAAGACTGCCGGATTTAAGATGTACCTGTATGACAGCGATGAATTCCAGAAGCTGGACCTTGCCAAGAACGTTGACGAGGCGATCAAGAGCGCCGAGACCAAGTCCAATGACGATTAAACGCTGTCGGCCCGGCCTGCTGACTTCGAGGGAAAGATACGTCTGCTTTCATTTTCCTTCTGCGGGATCATCGGGCGGCGATATACACAGAAAAAAAGGGAGACCAAACGGTCTCCCCTTTTTATTCGGATAAGAACGGCAGGGCTTTTCCCACCTCGGCGATTACCAGCACATCCTGCCGGTGAGCTTACAGTCCGTTTATTTCTTCAGCCCGACTATCGAATAGAACGCAGGCTTTGCCCGGTTAGTACCGTCAAAGAGCAGGGGCTGGCCCGCAGCTCTCCAGCTCTTGTCATCCGAGATCCCCCAGAAAATGACTGCGGAGATATTGTCCTTGTGTTCACAGACAGCGTTCATAATGCCCTTATAATACTCGGCCTGTGCTTCAAAATACTGATCATTGGAGCCGTTGGGGACTGTGGCATCAAGCTCGGTGATCTGAATATCAAGGCCGAGGCTGCTGTAAGTATCAAGCGCTTTCTTATACATATCCACCGAGGGGAAAGCATCCTTTCCCTTCCTCACATCAAGATGCGACTGCATCCCGATACCGTCTATGATGCCCTTCGTCTTGAAGTCCTTCGCCATCTCAACGATAGCGTTGAGCTTGCCGTCCATATATTCGTTATAGTCATTATAATAGAGCTTGCAGCCCTGAGGAGCATACTTCCTTGCAAAGGTGAAGGCTTTCTCAATAAATGAATTTCCGCCGTAGATCTTCACCCAGGCAGAGGCGCCCTCCTTGACCTTGCAGTCGCCTGCTTCTCTCGGCTTTCCGTCCTCCATCCAGGCCTCGTTCACTACGTCGCAGGCATAGAAATCGATATCCGGATAAAGCTCAGTGAGCTTTTCAAAAAACTCCTTGATGTAATTTTCAAGCCTTTCGGACATCTTCTCGGCAGTTACCCACTCACCTTCCGGATCGTAGCCCTCCTTGAAGAACCAGGTCGGCGTCTGGGAGTGCCATACAAGTGTATGGACACGAACCGGGATCTTCTTGCTGCGTGCATAGTCAAGAACAGGCTTTGCGGCCTCAAAGGACACCTGCGGATGAACGTCGTCGCCCTTCTCCTTAAAGTATGCGGCACTGGCTTCCTGATCGAGGACATAATCGGGTTTGAGCTCGTTGCCGACTGTAATGCTCTTGCTGAAATGCTTTTCGAGGAGCGACACCGTGTCTCTCGATCTCAGGTCTGCGGGGGTGATCGCCGTACCCAGCCTGAAGTCGTCCTCAAACACCTGACAGAGAGACTCGATATCCTTCTCGACCGAGGGCGCAGGCAGCGAAAGAACATTGATATAATCAAGGAAGATATCGGATGTTCCGCCCTCAAAATAGATACAGCCGCTCTGATAATCCTCCGGTACCGCAACGAGCAGCTGCTTTACGTTATGCCAGCGGCCGCCGTTTTTTGTGGTGAGCAGAGGTTCGGTCCTGAGAGTACCGTTCTTGTCGGTATATTCCAGCCCGATAGTCACCGGAGACCTGTCCTTTTGCATGACCGAAAAGTTCAGGCAATATTCCCTGCCCGCCTCGCAGATGCCGTCAAGCTTCAGCACGGGGCCGTTTTTCTCGCTTTGTCTGCCCGAAGCGCAAAGGCTTTTCTGGCCTGTCCTCACCATTTCGTCGGTGGCGGCAATAGCCGTGGGATCATCTGCGGTGCGTCCTGAAAATCTGCTGACATCTCCGTCGTCGAATTTGCCGTAATATAATATCTCGAAGTCGTCAAACGTCACCTGCTGACCGGTCTCCTCGTCTATATCCTCGTCGGGATCCTGCGGCTGATCCTCCCCGCTGACGGTCTGACCGGCCGCACTGCTCTGCGCCCCGGAACTATTATCCGAGTCGCTGCAGGAAGTTATCATACAAGCCGTACATATGGCCAGGCACATTATCAGTAAAAGCTTTTTCTTCATACCGTTCCTCCTGTCACAGCCGCAGGCGCAGCAACGCTCTGGCAGATCTTTATCAACACCTATATTTTATCACGAACTAATGAGATTGTCAAACATAAGAGAAAATCTGGGGGCTGCTGTATGCCCTTCATCACCTTATTGAAGTTATCGCCTTCGGTAAGTATATCCTTGAATTCTTTGATGTACTTCCTGCTGTTTGCGTTCCACTCTTCCTCAGGCGACTTGAATTCATCGCTTTCTTCAAAGTTATCTTCATATCTGTCCTTTGAAGTCAGCAAATTGTATATGCAGTCCATTGTTATCGAAACCTTGTTTGCAAGATCCCTGCTGCCTTTAAAATGGGTGCAGCGCTCACGGATTTTTTACGGGTACTGCGCTTCTGATCCTTACATCCCCGGGAGCTGTTTTTATGCTTATTTCTGGCTGTTTCTTCGTTTTCAGAAGGCGGTTCGGCAATAAGGAAACGGCCGCTGTCGCCTTAAAAGTACGTTGTGCATTTTGCACACATTATTTGTTGACAACTAAATCATTTTGTGATATAATATGAATTAGCTTCAGAATGCAGATGACGAGAAATTGTTCTGACTAATATCAAACATCTGCTGCTATCCAAATCGAAGAATACATTAAGGCAATACCGCACAACCCCTGTGCGTCAGATTGCGCGCAAGCTCAATAAAGTTGAGCTGAGATTTTCGTCAGATTGCCTAAATTCGACGCAGGCTTGCAAGCGAAGTTCACTTCGCTTTACGCAACGTCAAGGAGAATTGACGTCATCTTTGATGACGTTGGTGATCATGACGGATAAGCCGGTCGTCAAGCAGGCTTGACACGGCAGATGA
>JAFXRI010000107.1 GCA_017526445.1 Ruminococcus sp.
ACGTCATCTGCTTGCCAGCTTTCCGTCATATTACCCAAATTCTCCTTGACTTGCGCCAGCAAACCTGCGTCGAATTTAGGCAATCTGACGAAAATCTGGACGTCGCATCTGACGCACAGGGGTTGTGCGGTATTGCCTATAATGTGTATACTGAGGTAATAGTGTCCGCGCGGAGGGCAGTCGGGAGGGAGCCGCTAATGAGCAGGAAAGCTGTCTGGATACACCGCATAATGCTTGCTGTTCTGTGGCTAAGCTTCGTGTGGGAGTTCGTTTTCTATTTTGCCCACTGGAGCACGCTGCCTGAGGAGTTCGGCATCCATTTCGGCCCGGATCACAAATTCGACGTCAACGCCTCGCGGATATACGGCTTTTACCCGCATCTTATCTCTTTTGCGGTGCTTGCGGTCAACTTTGTGATCACGCGCATTATAATCAAGGGAAAGCTGAAGCTGGGGCTCAGGATAAAGGAGAAGGGCAGGCGGCTCATCACCGAGTCGATAGTCATAACTCTTGACCTGGCGGCGCTGTTTATCATAGGCTATTTCTGCTTATGGGTATATTCCGTTTCCACACAGGATACTGCGGCTATGGAAAAGTTCTCGGGCAAAGTCGTTTCGGCGGCTTTGAATTTCGCCCTTGCAGGGGCGGTGTTCCAGATCATTGTCAACGCGGTGTACAGGGAAAAGTCCGGGGAGGAGGAAGACCTCTCTCCGCAGGAGAAAAGGAAACGCCGTGTACGCTTTCTGCTGACGGGAAGGAGCGGGAACGGCGACGGAGCTATGTTCCACCGCCTGAGCCGCATCGTAAGCTGGATAATCGTGGGGATGCTGACGGTGATCGGGCTGTTCATCCTTGAACGGCTGCCGTCGAACGACATCGCCGATCTGCACCACGGCAAGGCCTGGTTTGAAAATCCGGGCGGGTACTATGACAAGTGGATGGTGTTCCTGCCGTTTATAGTCTTTGCTCCTGTGATGCTGGTATTTGAGGTAATATCGGTGAGGGCGGGCAAAAAGGGCAGAGGTGCCCTCGTTGTGCTGTGCGACAGGCTGAAGCTTATCTTTGCCGTGTTCGGCGGCTGGTTTGAGCTGAAGCTTCTCAGCGAGCAGGGGATAAAGCTGATCGAGTTCATAATATTTGCGGCGGTATGCGTTATCGCTGTAGTGAGGTATTTCTTCGACAGAAAGCTGTCGGCCCGGAGCGGTCATGATGACCGGGAAAGCGGGTGACTCTATGGAGAGGAAAGCACGGCGCGGTTTTGTGCCCTCCGATGAAAAGGACTTCGGGGAAGAGGCTCTGCCGGTGCTGAGGAAGGCTTCCGAGGAGCTGCGCTTCCTTTGGGACCGGGGTTATCCCGTTACGAGTACGGTAAGATTCATCGGAGACCGCTATCAGTTCTCCGAGCGGCAGAGGCTGGCTCTTGCAAGAGTCGTATCGCCGACTGAGAGCATCGCTTCAAGAAAGAGCAGGGAGGTCGGGGAGATCTCCGGCAGGACGTTATTTATCGACGGGTTTAACGTCATTATCGGGCTGGAGACTGCCTTTTCACAGTCGATGCTGTTTTGCTGTCCCGACGGCTCGGTCAGAGATCTGGCGGGGCTGCGCGGCAGCTACCGGCCTATACCTGAGACGGTCACGGCTTTAAAGGCTCTGCTCAAAGCGCTGGGAGAGCTCGGAGTCAGCCGGGCGGTCATATACCTTGACAGGCCGGTATCCAATTCCGGCAGGCTGAAAGAACTTATCGACAGGCTGGCGGAGGGTACGGGCTTTGAGACGGAGACTGTGCTTGAAGACCGTGTTGACACGGTGCTGAAAGGCAAGCCCCTCGTTGCTTCGGGGGACGCGGTGATACTTGACGCGTGCGGGGAGTGGTTCGCTCTGGCACGCTATGTCATAGACACACAGATCGGAAACTATCCCTATACCGATATTACGGGATGAACATATAACTCAGAGGTGAACTTTATAGCAAAGGAGTGCTGGTAAATGAAAACTCTTCAGCAGATAATCGATTCGTCGGACAAGATCGTCTTTTTCGGAGGCGCGGGAGTCTCCACAGAGAGCGGGATACCCGATTTCCGCTCGCAGGACGGGCTCTACAATCAAAAATACGATTACCCGCCCGAGACCATAATATCTCACAGCTTCTTTATGAGAAACACCGAGGAGTTCTATCGCTTCTACTGCGACAAGATGCTGGCTCTTGATGCAAAGCCCAACGCAGCACACTATAAGCTGGCTGAAATGGAAGAAAAGGGCAAGCTGGACTGTGTCATCACCCAGAACATAGACGGTCTGCATCAGGCCGCAGGCAGCAGGAAAGTCTATGAGCTGCACGGTTCGGTACACCGCAATTACTGTATGAAGTGCGGCAAAAGCTATTCCGCGGAGTTCGTAAAGAACTGCGGCGGCGTGCCGAGATGCGAGTGCGGCGGACTTGTCAAGCCGGATGTGGTGCTGTATGAAGAATCCCTCGATTCCGACTGCATAGACAGATCCGTTGCTGCCATAGCGTCCTGCGACACGCTGATAATAGCGGGCACCTCGCTGACCGTTTATCCCGCAGCGGGCTTTGTAAGATATTTCAGAGGCAATGACCTTGTGCTGATAAACCGGGATCCCACACCTATGGACAAAGACTGCGATCTGGTCATCCATGACAGCGTGGGCAAGGTATTGGGTGCTGTGACGATATAAAGTAAGGATCTTATCAAGAGTACAGGAGAGTATTATATGGGAAACTGGGTAGCTGTTGTTGACGATGATGTGCTGAACCTGAAAATGGCAGGACAGATACTTAGCAAGCATAATTTCCGCGTGAGCGCAATGAAGTCGGGGGAGGCTCTTCTGAGCTTCATAAAGGACAATCTCCCCGATCTCATCCTGCTGGATATTGCTATGCCTGATATGGACGGATTTGAGACTCTGCGCCGCCTGCGTGAGCAGGAAAGGCAGGAGCACCGCCCGGAGATACCGGTGGTGTTCCTGACTGCGGATGAGAGCCTTGACACCGAAAGCAAGGGCTTTGAGCTGGGCGTATCTGACTTTATCAGAAAGCCCTTCTATCCGGAGGTGCTCCTTAAAAGGATAGACAAGGCCATCAGCCAGCAGAAGCGTCTTAACAGATTTGAGGAGGAGGCCACCATAGACAAGCTGACGGGCTTCCTCAACAAGGCGGCTTCGGAGGAAAGGATCAGTGAGCTGTGCAGGACTTCAAAGGGCTGCATGATGATAGTCGATCTGGATTCCTTCAAGCTGGTCAACGATATATACGGTCACGATATGGGCGACCGCGTGCTGACCTCGTTTGCCGAGCAGATGAGGCTGCTGCTGCCGGACAACGCCTGCTTCGGCAGAGTCGGCGGGGATGAGTTCCTGGTCTTTGCTGAGGGGGAGTATGACCTTCAGGCGCTTACCGAACTGGCGAACGACATAAACGCCCGGATCACCGCTCAGGCCGAGATGCTTATGGGCAGCGGGATGCAGATACCCCTGGGTGCGTCTTTGGGTGCTGTTCTCGTCCCCGAGCACGGGACGGATTACGCCGAGCTTTACAGAAAGGCGGACCGGGAGCTTTATATCGTCAAGCGCGGCGGCAAGCACGGATGCAGTCTTTACAAAGTCTCTGATACTGACTCCTCGGACAGGGTCGATGACAGCACGACTATCAGGAGCATATCTATGATCCTGAACGAGCGCAATATCCCCGACTGCGCCCTCTGGCTGGAGAAAAGCGAGTTTTTGTATGTGTACAGGTTCCTGTTGAGGTACATAAACAATTATTCCATAACGGCCTGCAAGATGCTGCTGACTCTCACGAAGCCCACGGATATGGATGCCGACAGCTTTGATGTCTGCTGCAGCGATTTCGGCGAGTTCCTGAAGAACTCGCTGCGCAAGAGCGATATCATGATGCGCAGCTGTCAGAACCAGTACTTCGTGCTGCTGATGGAGATAGAGGATAAAGATGTGGAAGTCGTATATACACGGCTCATCGAGGAGTGGAACTTCGGGAACAATCCGCGGCTCCTCATCTCGCAGGAGACAGAGTTCCTCAGCTCCGCCGAATACGGCAGCGATGACCGCAGAAGCAGTCGTGTCAACCGTTGATGCCGCGGGGGAGTGCTATGAACGATCATAACGAGAAAAAGGAGCTTCAGCTCCTTTCACATATCACGCTTATCTCTACGCTGGTGATATTCTCAACAGTGCTGATAACCCTTAACGTCATGCTGGACTGGGAGAACTGGCCGATACTGTTCCTTATGTTCGCTATGGGGTGCAGTATGACTATGCATATCCTGCACAGGCCGGACGTCAGAGTGAGACGGCTGCTGTATGCATCCTTCCTTATGGCGGAGATGTTTTATTACAGCGTCAATGTTGACACGATCTATGATATCACTCCCGTTATCGTCATAATGCTTATGCTGTTCACCGCCACCGGGATCAAGGCATACGCAAAGGTGTGCTTCTGTGTCGGCATCGGAGGGATGGTGTATCATCTGCTCGGCTCCGGGAACGGGGCGGCCAGCTATGATATTTCGGACGTGGTGCGCACGGTATGGCATTTCCTGCTGGTAGCCATAGCGGGCTTCACCTCCGTCAGGATGACGGATATAAGGGAGAAGACCTCCTCCGCCTATGAAGACCGCATAAAAAAGGTGGAGGAAGAGAACGAGAGCGCTACCGACTTCCTGGCGAATATGTCACATGAGATCCGGACTCCTATAAATGCTGTTATCGGACTGACGAACGTGATGCTCGGCAAGGAAAGGGATGAGGAGATAAGGCAGGACATGACTGCCGTAGGCGCCGCGGGACACCGCATCGCCGAGCAGATAAGCGACATCCTCGACTATTCCGAGATAGATATGAAAAGGCTGAAGAACAATATTGAGCCTTATATGATATCGTCGGTCCTCAACGATCTTGTTTTGCAGCTTAGACCTCTTATGTCTCCCGGGATCGAGCTGGTGATCGATGTGGAGACCTCGGTCCCTTCCGTTATGGTCTCGGATGTGAGCAAGATCAAGAAGATACTGTGGCATCTGATAGGCAACGGCCTGAAATATACCAGGACAGGCGGAGTATATGTGAGGATATCCTCCATACCCCAGTCCTACGGCATAAACCTTATCCTCGAGGTCAGCGATACCGGCATCGGCATCGCCGAGGAGGATATGGAGCGCATCTGCGACAGGTTCTATCAGACCAATTCCGGCAGGACGCGTTCTACCAGCGGCCTGGGACTCGGTCTGCCCATAGTGTCAGGCTTTGTAAGATCGCTGGGCGGCTTTATGACTATCAGGAGCGATAAGGGCAAGGGCACATCGGTATGTGTCAGCCTGCCGCAGACGGTGGAGGACAGCACCGAGTGTATGTCGGTAAGAGACAGGGAGAAGCTCTGTCTCGGTGCGTTCCTGCACTTTGAGAAATACAGCGTCCCGCAGGTGAGAGAGTATTACAATTCGATGATAAAGCACCTGGTACAGGGACTAAGGACATATTTGCACAGAGTGGAGAACATCGAGGATCTGAGGACTTTGCTCGAGAACGTTTCGCTGACGCATCTTTTTGTCGGAGAGGAGGAGTATTCCTCTGATCCCGTATATATCGAATCCCTCGCAAGGAAACTTACTGTCGTGGTAGTTTGCAGCGAAGACTTTGTGCTGCCCGCAAATTCCAGGGCGAAGCTGATGCACAAGCCCTTCTACTGCTTCCCGGTGGTGAGCATACTCAATACAGATATCAAGCCTGAGGAAATGGACAGCTACAGGCTTTACTGTCATGGTGTAAAGGCTCTCGTGGTGGATGACGAGCCGATGAACCTTATGGTCGCCAGAGGGATACTCGGACGCTACGGCATCGAGGTATTCACGGCGGATTCGGGTTATGAGTCGATAGATATGTGCTCCGAGAACAGCTACGATATAGTATTTATGGATCATATGATGCCGGGAATGGACGGCATCGAGGCTATGAAGCATATACGCGCAAAGATGCACGACAGCAAGCAGAAGATCGTTGCCCTTACGGCAAACGCTGCAAGCTCCGCAAGAGAGATGTTCATGGAAGAAGGCTTTGACGGCTTCGTCAGCAAGCCTATCGAGCTTTCGGAGCTGGAGCGTGTGCTGAGAGCAGTACTCCCGAAGGAGCGCATAAGCTACGAGGAGATAACAGAGGATGCATATGCCGGGAAGGATGACAGCAGACTGTCTGCGCCTGCTTATGAAGAAGAAAAGGAGACTGCTCCTGCGCCGAAGGATATGAGGACTTTGCTTGCGGAGGGCGGTATAGAGATGAGCGTGGGGCTCGAATACTGTCAGCAGGATGAGGAGTTCTATCTTCAGATGCTTGACCAGTTCAGGTCGGAAAGCAGCGACAAGCGCTACAGGCTCTCGGAGTTCCTCGATACGGGGGATCTCAAGAACTATGCTATACTCGTTCACGCATTGAAGAGCACCGCCAAGATGATCGGTGCGGAGGAGCTTTCGGATATGGCACTCGGCCTTGAAATGGCTTCCAAGGAGGGCAGGGGCGATACTGTCTCTGCCGGACACGGTCCGCTGCTGAGCCTTTACGGGAAGACCGTTTCGGCGATAGATGCTGTCATCGGCAGGCAGTCGGAGGAAAGCTCCGCTGATGATGAAGTTATGGAATTCCTTCCCGATGACGAAGTGTTTGAGTTTTATCCGGAGGGAGGGAGCGAACAATGATCTTCAGGAAGATCAGAGGGGCCATCCACAGCTGCACCAGTGATATAGCGGGGCGGCTCTTCCTTCAGATAAGCATATTTTCCTCGATCGCTATGATCGTGATGTTCGTTATCAGCTGGATCGAGGACGAGCCTTTACTGTCACTGATAATAACGGGCGCTACGGCGGTGATAATGATATGCTCGGTCGTTTTTTGCGTCAAGACCGGACGTGTCAAGGCCGGGAAGATCATTGTCTCCTTTCTGGTGATATTCGTTATAATGCCCTTTACGTTCTTTACGGGAGGCGCTATATACGGCGGTGCTCCGCTGTGGTTCGCCTTCGGGGCGCTGTTTGTCAACCTTATATTAAACGGAAAGATCAAAGTATTCTTCCTTGCGGGCGATGCGGCTGCGGTATCCCTATGTTACTGGCTGGGCTTTAAGTACCCGGAGCTGGTGGCTGTACATTCGATAAATTCGGCCTATCTTGACTCTTTCGTTTCGCTGCTCGTGGTCAGCGCTATGATAAGCCTTATCGTCGGATTCGAGATCAAATGCTATAAGGATCAGAGCAGACTGTCGGAAGAAAGGAGCAAGGAGATCGAGGAGCTCAGCTCGGCTCAGAACCGCTTCTTCTCCAGCATGAGCCACGAGATAAGAACGCCTATCAATACTATCATCGGGCTTAACGAGATGATACTCAGGGAGGAGAATATCAGCAAAGAGACAGCAGAGGATGCTGCTGCTGTAAGGTCTGCCAGTGAGATGCTGCTGCACCTTGTCAATGATATACTCGATATGTCCAAGTTTGAGTCCGGAAGGATGGAGCTGGTGCCTGTCACCTACAACACCGGTGATATGCTCTCGGGCATAGTCGATATGCTCTGGTACCCCGCAAGGAACAAGGGACTGGAGTTCCGCATCGACGCTTCGAGGGAGCTGCCTGCTCAGCTTATCGGTGATGAGGTGAGGATCAAGCAGATACTCATAAATGTCCTGAACAATGCTATCAAATATACCAAGGAGGGTTCGGTCACACTGTCTATCCAGTGTGAGAAGAAGGAAAGCTCCGTTAATGTGATCTATACCGTCACCGATACCGGTATAGGCATAAAGAAGGAGAGTATGCCCTACCTGTTCACCGCTTTCAAGCGCGTAGATCAGGATCAGAACAGACATATCGAAGGGACCGGCCTGGGGCTTGCAATAGTAAAACAGTTCGTTGAGCTTATGGGCGGAAAGATTACGGTCAACAGCATCTACACCAAGGGCACGACCTTTATCGTGGAGATACCTCAGAAATTTGCGGGGCAGAAACTGCTCGGCGAGGTGGATATAGCTCACAGGCGGCTTGCCGGTGCGAGAAGCAGGTATAAGACCAGCTTTGAAGCACCGGATGCAAGAGTGCTCGCTGTTGATGACAACACCTCCAACCTTATGGTCGTTTCCAAGCTGCTGCGAGGTACAAAGGTCAGGATAGATACTGCTGAGAACGGCGAGGCAGCGCTGCGCTGCACCCTTGAAAACGCCTATGATCTTGTGCTTATGGACCATATGATGCCCGAAATGGACGGCATCGAGTGCATGAAGCGCATAAGGACTCAGGTGGGAGGTCTCAGCAAGGACGCCAAGATCATCGCGCTTACTGCCAACGCCGGCAGCGATATGGAGGAATTCTACGAGAAGCAGGGCTTTGACGGGTATCTGCTCAAGCCGGTCAAGGGCGAGCAGCTGGAGAACTGCCTGCTGCATATGCTGCCGAGAGATCTTGTCCGGCTCTCTGAGGGCAGCGAGCAGATCGTCGAAGACAGTATGCTGTGGATAAAGGAAAACAAGAAGAAGCGCTCAGTCACTATCACTACCGAGAGCGTGGCCGATCTGCCGGCCCGTATCATCAGCGAGTATCAGATAGGTATAATAGATCATAAGATCATTACCGAGAGCGGCGTCTTTTCTGACAGGCACGAGATAGACTCAATAGGACTGCTCAAATATATGGACGATCCTGACAGAGTCGTCAGGGGAGCCCCTCCGAGCGTGGAGGAGCACGAGACTTTCTTCGCCGAACAGCTGGGGCATTCCAACAATGTGGTCCACCTGACTATCTCCGGGAAGATAGTCAACAGCGGCTATCCCATGGCGACAGAAGCCGCCCGGGCCTTCGACAACGTCAGCGTGTTCGATACGGGGCATCTTTCCAGCGGTCAGGGCATAATGACTATTATGGCCTGCCGTCTCGCACAGCAGGGCTTCTCGCCGGTCGAGATAATACGCCGGCTGGAGGAGATGAAAAAGTGCGTCCATACCAGCTTCATCGTGGACAGCATGGATTTTCTTGCGAGGGCACATCAGGTCAGCGGGCGTATCGCCAGCCTTACGAAGGCGTTTATGATGCATCCCGTGCTGGTGCTGAGAAACGGCAGGATGACTGTCGGAAGGTTCTTCTTAGGCTCAAAGCAGCAGGTGTGGAGCAGGTATATCAGGTCGGTGCTTTCACGCTCGAAGATAGACAGGGAGCTGCTGTTCATCACCTATGTGGGGCTCACCTCCGATGAGCTGGAATATATCAGGGGCGAGGTGGAGAAGCGTATCCGCTTTGAGAATATAGTCCTCCAGAAGGCGGCGCCCACTATTGCCGCGAACTGCGGCCCGGGGACTTTCGGTCTGCTGTTTATGACCGAGGACAAAAGAGAAAGTTTCGGTCAGTGACCGTATATAATTTAAAGGAGAAGATAATATGAAAAACTTTTTTGCTTTGTTGGCTGCAGGGGCTGTTATGATCGGAAGTATGCTCTTTGCTCCGGTACTGCGCAGCGGGGCTGAGGAACTGACGGCTTCTTCGTCAAATGTCAATTCTGCTCCCTCGGTGACGACTTCAAAGGTGAGCACAGCATCAGACAGCGGCGAATGGGAGGGCATCGTGTATGACGAGCACTACCCCTGGTCGGACGGGAAGATCTACAGCTGTTCGGACAGCGGAAAGCTTTACAGCATAGATCCTGCCACGGGCAAGATCGCATCGGTCTATGATTTCAGTCAGAAGTCTCCCGACGGCTATGTCAGCATAAGAGGGTACTGCCTGTCGGGCAGCAAGTTCTACTGCGTTTTTGATTATTCCTATTGGGATGATACCTCGGGATATACCAATAAGTATTACCTGCAGGTATATGACCTGAGCCAGAAGAAGATAGTCAAGACTCTCTCCGTTCCCAAGGATCCCGGTGAGGTCGCCGTTGACGGCAAGGGCAGGATATATGTTGCCGCAGGAAACAACGTGGTGCTTTACAGCAGCGATTACAAAAAGCTCAGCACCGCAGCCCTTGGCTCCGACAATGAGTCGGAGCTCAGGTTCATCGGCTTTGATAAGGCTACTGACAAATTCTACTATGCAAGGGCCTACTATAAGAACACGGGCAGCAACAGCTATACGAGAGTCAGCGGGCTTTACCGCGGCAGCGCGGCAAATGATAAGCTGTCGCTGTCCAAGTATCCTCTGAAAGAGGGAGGTTTTTTCCGTACAAGTATGCTGGGCAGCAAGTATATCGCGGAGCTTTCAGACAATTACTGGTATCCGAGAATAAATGTCTATGATGCTTCGGTATTCCCGACAACTACCAAGAGCACCTTCCCTGAGCCGAAAATGGTATTTGAAAATGAACACGATGATGTCATGTCAGCAGGTCCGGGAGCAGTCTATAACAGCAAGCTCAGCTCTGTGATAGTATATACCGGGAACAAGACTCTGGGCGAGTACAACAAAAACGGAAACAAGCGCCTTGACATCACGACAAAGGCTCCCGTGACCGACCTTATGATAAACGGCACCGATGTCTATGCGCTGGAGTACGACGGCACAAACTGTTATATCCAGAAGTTCCCCTGGACTCATGCCCAGGAGATAAGCATAAGCGGTTCTTCCTCCGTGGACATAGGCAAGAGCATAAAGCTCAAGCCGCAGTACAGCAGTATCTTTGACGAGCCCGTCACCTGGACGAGCAGCGATCCTCTTACCGCGAGCGTTTCCAGGCAGGGAGTGCTCTATGCCGTCAAGGCAGGCAAGGTGACAGTCACCGCCAAGCTCCTGAGCGGAGCGACCGCCGAGAAAACTGTTACAGTCAACAAGACATCCTTAACGGCACCCAAGTTCGCCACCAAGCTTTCGGGCAAGAATATTGCGAATGCGGGGGAAAATGATTACTACACCGCAGCATCCGTGATGAATTCGTCGATCTATCAGGACGAGGACGGGACCATAGGCAGAGTACAGTTCTCTGACGGCAAGCTGCTGGTGGAGAAGTATTCCGCTGACGGCAAGACGAAGTTATCCAGCAAGACCATCAAGGCTGAGCTGCCGCTCTACGGCGGGTTCTACTGCGGGACCAAGTATAATTATGTGGTATGGGGACAGAGCAATCCCGACTGCAAGGACTCTGTCGAGGTCATCCGCGTTGTCAAGTACTACAAGAACTGGGAGCGCATAAGAAAATGCACGGTAAAGGGTGCAAACACATTTTACCCCTTTGACTGGGGCTGTGCAAGGATGGCAGAGTACAGCGGCAAGCTTTATCTGCATACCTGTCACACGATGTATGACGGCGGAGACGGTCTGCATCATCAGGCAAATATGACCTATGTATTCAAGACGAGCGACCTTACCCTTGTCGATAAGTGGTATGATGTTATGAACCTGGGCTACGGCTATGTCAGCCACTCCTTCAACCAGTTCATACAGACCGACGGCAAGTATGTGTTCCGCTGTGACCACGGCGAGGGCTATCCCAACGGCATCGCCGTTACCCGCTTCAAAGTGGGCGACAGCGTTACAAACGTGGATGCGTCTGTTCCTGTGATCTTTGATAATGTCGTCGGGAACTATACAGGCACCTCGGTGGGCGGCTTTGAGATCTCGCCTTCGGGCTATGTCATCGCTTACAGTCAGGACATCGTGGCCAAGAACGGCAGCAGCTTCGGCAGGAACGTGTATATCTGCGTGGGCGGTTATGACCTGAGCTCTTCCAAGAAGATAAAGCTCACAAGCTATACAAAAGACAGCGGCAAGGGCGCTATGACACCCCAGCTGGTGAAGATAAACGACAACATCTTTATGGTGCTGTGGGAGGAGAGAAGCTCGGGCAATACCTTCTATCTGCTGGTGGATGCCGCAGGCAGAAAGCTTACAAGCGTTACCGAGCTCCCTGCGGAGCTTTCCGACTGCCAGCCTGTTCTCTGTCAGGACGGTAATGTAAGGTGGTACACCTGCAGCGACAGGGGAGCATATCTCTATGCACTGAATCCCTTCAAGGCTCCTGCCCTGAAGAAGATCAGCGAGACAAAGGCTTCCCTCAGGTATTATTCCTATACCTGTGCCACAGACTCCTGGGGCTGGAGCTATGAGATCACTCCCGACAACATAAACGGCAGGGATGACCTCACCGTCAAGTACGGCGACACCGTGCTGAAAAAGGGCAGAGACTTTACAGTCAGGTACGAGAACAATTTGCAGATCGGCTATAAGACAGCAAAGCTCATCATAAGGGGCATAAACAACTACGTCGGCACCAAGACGGTATCATTCACTATCAAGCCGCAAAAGGTTTACAGTGTTTCACTTTCCAGCTGGAAAAATGGCATCAGGGTGGACTGGGATCCTGTTGACGGAGCTCTGGCATATCAGGTGCTCTATTCAAAGACAAAGGACTTCAAGGAGTATCACTCCACCACCGTCAAGGGCAAGACTACGGTGAACCTTACCAGCATCCCCAGGCCGGGGCAGAAGTGGTACGTCAAGGTAAGAGGCTTCATCACCTCCAACGGCAAGCTCGACGGGGTAAGATACGGAAACTATTCCGATCCCGAGGAGATCACCGTTACGGAGTCCTTCGGCAGCATCACCATACCCTACAGCAGCTACACCTACAAGAGCGGCGGAGTTTTCCCCGCAGTTACTGTCAAGTCTGCCTCCGGCAAAAAGCTCACACGCTATACCGATTATGACTATTATATCTGGGGCAACGATCAGATCGGAACGGCGACTATCTATATATACGGATGCGGAAAATACAGCAATGTCGCCTATTACAAGTACTTCATCGTAAAACCGAAGAAGAATTCGATAACATCTCTCACATCCGATGCAAAGAATACCTTTACTGTGAAGTATAACAAGGCCGTACCTGAAGCAGCGGGCTATCAGATACTCTATGCAAAGAACAAGGATTTCACCAAGGAATGCCACTCCACAACGGTCACCAGTCTCTCCCAGCTTTCTAAGAAGGTATCTTCCAATGTAAAGAGCGGCGATGTATGGTACGTCAAGGTTCGCTCCTTCGTTACCGTGTATTCATATTCTCCGGTCTATAAGGAGACGCGCTACGGTAATTACAGCGACGTAAGATCAGTAAAGATAAAGTGACAGACCACCGGATCTTCCGGGAGGGACCGCAGCTTTTATGCGGTCCCTCTCTTTTTGATCCCGATAATGAAAATTATTGTCGAATAATATTGAAAAATCGGATGAAGTGTGTTATAATAGTTTTATCTATAGATCAACCATATCAAAAGAGGTAAGGGTTATGTATAATTATGATGTCATTATCGTCGGCTGCGGAGCCGCAGGACTTTACGGCGCACTCAATCTGGATCCCTCGCTGAAGGTGCTGGTGCTCTCGAAGCGTGAGCTCACGCTTTGCAATTCCTCACTCGCTCAGGGCGGTATAGCCGGCGTTTACAAGAGCCCCGATGATTCTCCCGAGTTCCACAAGCACGATACTTTCATTGCGGGAGGCTACGAGAACGATCCTGTTTCGACGGACGTGCTCGTCAATGAGGCAAAGATCGATATTGAGCGTATAATAGAGCTGGGCTGCGATTTCGACAAGCTGCCCAACGGCGACTATCACCGCACCCTTGAGGGAGGTCACAGCAAGCACCGTATCTTCCACCATAAGGATGCTACCGGCTTCGAGATCGAGACCACGCTGCTGAGAAATGTCCAGCAGTGCGAGAACGTGGAGATCTGGGAGAATTCCGTTATGGTCAGGGTCCGCCGCACCAAGACCGGCTTCGCTATCCTTGTGCTCAAGGACGGCGAGTATCTGCCCTGTGCCTGCCATTATGCCATATTCGCTACCGGCGGCATCGGCAGAGTGTATGAATATACCACCAATTCTGCTATCGCTACCGGTGACGGCATAGCCGCTGCATACAGACTGGGCGCTGAGATCAAGAACCTCAGCTATATCCAGTTCCACCCCACAGCGTTCAATAACCGCAGTACGAGAGAGTGCTTCCTTATCTCCGAGGCAGTGCGCGGCGAGGGCGCTTACCTGAAAAACTGCCATCTCGAACGGTTTATGCAGAACTACGATAAACGTCTCGAGCTCGCTCCCCGTGACGTGGTCTCCCATTCGATCATATTTGAGGCCAACAAGACCGGTTCGGACGAATTCTATCTCGATATCTCCCATAAGGATCCCGAGTTCGTGAAGAACCGCTTCCCGATGATCTATAAAAACCTGCTGGAGGCCGGCTACGATATGACCAAGGAGCCTGTGCCGATCTATCCCTGCCAGCATTACCTTATGGGCGGCATAAAGGTGGATATCTATTCCAGGACCACTATCGACGGGCTGTATGCCTGCGGCGAGTGCTCCTGCACCGGCGTACACGGCAATAACAGACTGGCCAGCAATTCTCTGCTGGAGGCTCTTGTGTTCTCCAGAAGAGCGGCGCAGGATATAAACGAACGGTCAAAGAGCGATGAGAGAGGCTTTGCCGAGTACAGCTTCACTATGCCCAAGGATGCCGAGCATATACCCTCGGGACTAAGGACAGAGATCAGGCATATAATGCAGTCGGCATATTTTGTAATGCCCAATATCCAGGCCCTTGCTGACGGCTATGAGAGGATAGTTGAGATCAAGCAGCTGCTTGACCGCGGCAATTTTAAGCTTGACCGCGATTATGTCGAGGCCAGGAGCCTTGCTACCGTGGCTTTTATCGTTCTGGGTGAGGCATATCAGATCGCCTTCGGCAGCGTAGAGCTGGATATAGACTACGAGGCCGGCTTCTGACAATGGACAGCCATTCGGAGGCCAGGCTCAAAAGGCTCATTGCCGTGCTGTTCTCGGTGTGCTTCTTCCTGCTGCATACGATACTGACTTCCGTCCTGCAGCCGGAGTTCTCCTGGACAGCATTCCTGATATTTGCCTTCGGATTCATATATCAGGGCGTTGAGTATTTCCTGACCATAAGCTCCGGGCCGGACCGCCGTCCTCCATTCCGGACGGGGGAACTGGTATGCTGTGCGCTGATCTGGCCGCAGATCGGCTTCTGGCTCGCAGGTGCTTTCAATGTGTCCGGTCAGGGCAGTGACCTGTTCGCAACAGCAAGATGCGTCCTGTTCATCCTGATATACAGGATAGTCAGGGCGCTTGTCAGTCTTTCCCGCAGGTGACTTTGTCATATGGCCGGGAGATATGCAATATAATAAAGGAGTGTACACAAATGAAACTTATGCAGTTCCAGATCGACGATATAATCAGGACCGCTTTGCTTGAGGATATAAACTATATCGACGTAACAACAGACCTGCTGGTGGATGACGAAGCTGTCGCCACAGCAAGATATGTCGCCAAGGATGACGGCGTCCTCTGCGGGATCGACTGCGCACTGCGCGTGTTCACGCTGCTGGACGATACCGCCTCGTTTGAGATCTGTATCCGTGACGGTGAGCAGGTGAAGAAGGGCGACATCATCGCCAGGATAACCTGCCATACGAGAGCACTGCTCAAGGGCGAGCGCACTGCCCTGAATATCATCCAGCATATGTCAGGAATTGCGACGGCCACCAACAGATGCGTAAGGCTCGTGGAGGGTACAAAGGCCTCTATCGCCGATACGAGAAAGACTCTCCCCGGACTGCGTGTGCTGCAGAAGTATGCCGTTACCGTGGGGGGAGGGAAGAACCACCGCTATAATCTCTCCGACTGTGCGATGCTGAAGGACACCCACCTGGATGCCTACGGCTCTATGACCGGGGCCGTTAACGCCCTGAGAGAGAAAATGGGGCATACCGTGAAGATCGAAGTCGAGGTAGGTTCCATAAAGGAGCTGGAGGAAGCCCTTGCCCTCGGCGTTGAGATAATAATGCTGGATAATATGTCCTGCGAGGATATGGCCGAGGCTGTGAAGATCACCGCCGGCAGAGCAAAGCTGGAAGCCTCCGGCAACGTTACGCCCGAAACGATAAGAGCCATTGCCGAGACCGGCGTGGATATAATCTCTATGGGAGCTCTGACACATTCGGTCAAGGCTTTCGATATTTCGATGAAGATAGATAAATGACAGACAACCGGTTCAAAGGAGTGAGAGCATATGCGGGGCATCCTTGATGTGCAGAGACAGTTCCATATTAAAACGCTGCCTGAAGAGGTGGGGAAGTATGTTATCCTTGCAGGAGATCCCGGACGTATCCCCAGCATAGCTGAGTATCTTACCGATGCAAGACAGATCGCATACAACCGTGAATTCAATGTGTATTCCGGGTACCTGGACGGCGAGCTCGTTACCGCCTGCTCTACGGGGATAGGCGGGCCTTCGGCAGCTATTGCTGTTGAGGAGCTCATGGAGTGCGGTGCAGATACCTTCATCCGTGTCGGGACCTCCGGCGGCATCGCCGAAAAGGTCAGGAGCGGAGATCTTGTTATTGCTTCGGCGGCTGTCCGCGCTGAGGGGACCAGCAGGGAGTATCTCCCCGCAGTATATCCTGCTGCCGCGGATTTCGATGTGACTACGGCTCTCGCCCGCGCAGCAGAGGAGCTGTCGGAGGATAAGACCGGCAGACGTTTCCATGTGGGCGTTGTCCAGTCAAAGGACAGTTTCTACGGTCAGGTCAAGCCGGAGGCTTCTCCGGTGAGCTATGAGCTGAAGGAGCGCTGGGAGAGCTATAAAAAGCTGGGATGTCTCTGCTCTGAAATGGAGTGCGCTTCTATATTCTCGGTGGGGCTGGCAAGAGGGGCCCGCTGCGGAGCCGTGATGCTGGCGATCTGGAATCTCGAGACCGCCTATGCCGGAGTAGATGAAACGGTGGACCACGACACCTCCCGGGCTGTCAGGTGCGCTGTCGAAGCTGTCAGAAAGCTGATAGCCGGAGACAAAGCCTGATCTATGCAGGCAGTACCTATTATAAAGGAATAAAACGGAGATTTCCGATTTGCATCATCCCTGCCTTTAAGGAGGACAGTCTATGACAGATCTCAGACTAATCGTGATAAATGACGTAAAGAGCCTGGAGCTTGATACCCGCTATCCGGAGGAGCAGCTGCCGAATAATCTGATAATCACCTTCTCGGAGTATATCGGCGGCCTGCCCGTTCCTGAGGGAAGACTGCTGCTGCTCATCACCGACGATGCCGGGAAAGCCCGGGCGGAGATCACCAGAGCACAGGAGCGTGTCCTCGTCATATATGTCGGCAGTGCCGGGGAGTGCGCAGATTTTTCGGAAGGACTGTATGATTTCTGGAATATTTCCGACGGGGAGGAGATGCTGCACAGGAAGTATCTCAAAGCTGTTGCAGACCTGAAGGTAACGTTTGATGCTGATTTCTACAAGCGCACCCTTCTGACCACTGTGAACAGTATGCCGGATATGCTGTGGTTCAAGAGAAAGGACGGGATCCATACACTTGTTAATGACGAGTTTTGCCGCGTTGTGGGGAGAGATAAGTCCGATATCATCGGAAGAGATCATTCCTATGTCTGGAGAGACCCCGAGGCAGGCCCCGATGCAGACTTCGACGGGGATGAGTCCGACGAGATCGCCCTCAGCATCGGAAAGACCTATATCTGCGACGAGCCTATCAGAACAGGCGGCGTGATGAAGCAGTTCACAACATACAAGACTCCCGTATATGATATGTTCGGAAATCTGTTCGGGACTGTCGGCATAGGCCGTGATGTCACTAATTTCAGCAATATGGGCATTGAGCTTTCGATACTTATCGAGAACCTGCCTTATCCTATGACCATTTTCACCTCGGACTGGAAGGTCGTAAAGATGAACACTGTCTTTGCAGATCTTGCAGGAGCCATAACCGAGGCTCAGCAGAGGGCTTTCGATTACAAGCAGTGGAAATCGGAAAACCTTGAGCCGGCAGGCGAGCTGACTGAGAACAGCGAGCTCCATTCCACCTCGCAGGAGTGTCTTATCGTTTACGGGGGCGAAAAGCATAACTTCAATGTCACTGAAATAGAGATCAGAGATTTCTTTGACAATATCTCCGGATATTTTGTAGCGCTCCAGGACATAACCTACCAGCGAGCTTATGAGAGCGAGATACTCAGGGCGGCCAATACCGATATGCTCACAGGCCTGTTCAACAGACGCTATTTCTATCAGTATCTCGGAGAGCTCCGGGGCAGGGAATTTACTCTGCTGTATATGGATCTTGACCGCTTCAAGGAGATCAACGACAACTTCGGTCATACCTCCGGTGACGATGCTCTTATCAAAACAGCCGAGCTGATCTCGGAAAACTACCCCGGCGCTACCTGCTTTCGGCTTGGAGGCGACGAGTTCGCTGTTATCGATGGCAGCAGTTCTACCGACGAGCTGGAGCTGCGGAGCCGCCGCCTCGAGGAGGCAATTTACAGCGCTTTCAAGCACTACGGCTTTGATACTATGATAAGCATCGGCATCAATCACTGTGACGGCAGCAGCGAGAATATAGACGACATCTTCACCGAGAGCGATGCTAAAATGTATGAGATCAAGAAGCTCCACCACGACGAGTACCAGGCTGGGAAGTAAGTAAAACTCAGATCATAACGCAGAGCAGGGATCCCACCCTGCTCTGTTTTTTGCGTACCGAAAAATGTCAAGACGAAATATTGACACTGTATTTTTGTACAGCTGATCGGCTTGACAGTGCCTGTTCCGGCTAATAAATCAATAAATGGTAATATATGCCTAAAATGTTAAATCTCCTTTGTTCAATATTCACAAAATTTGTTTCTCAAATTTTATATACTAAAATAGAATAATTTATTTAAAAGACTTGCAAAAGCCTGTTGTTATATGTTATAATGTAATTGTATTATTATCGCTTGGTGCGCCAATCGGCTTTAAAAGGCGCCCGGCGGAGAATAAGTAATAATATGAAAGGGTGAAAACTTATGAGGAGAGCATTGAAAGCATTCAAAAAACCGATCAATAAGCTTCTCAGTGGTCTCACGGCAATGTTTCTCGCTATAACCACCTTTGGCGGTGCATTGGCTGAGCCCCTCTATGCCGCAGCGGCAGACACGTCTTTCACTATAAATGTGAACATCTACGCTGACGGTACAAAGAGTGAGATCGAGCCGATGAGCGCGAGCTACATTGGCACAGGAGGAAATTCTAAAAAGTTCTCTATTCTTGCGTGGGTTTATGAAAAGGGTGATCCGGATAATATTGTCGGATTTAAGACCGAGCCTTTTGATCCCACAACATCCGGGGATTTCCAGTTTACCTTTACGGGCCTGTTCCCCTTCGGGACGGACGGATCAGAGGTCCCCAGGGAATGGTGGGATCCCAGCGCAGCATCCGTAAAGTACAACTCCGACCAGTACGGGTATGATTACCGTATAGTATGGTGCTATCAGCATGACAGCGACAGCGGTGTATGGAATTATAATCAGGTATTCTCCAATAAGAGCTGGGAGAGGATCGGAAAGACCACCTTCCCGGATTACCGTTATGAAAGGGACGGAGATACCTTCGATCTTATCCATGAGCAGATAGCATTCGACTTGGATATTACCGCAGATACAGCGGCAACATTCACAGCGGATGATCTGTATGATGTGCTGGTGAAGATAACGCATCAGAGTTCCAATCCTGATAATGCCAGCTCATATACGTATTACAGGGCTCCGTTGGTGCTGAACGGTGAGACAAGCAAAAAATTTGAAATTCAGACGGCGACTGAAGCCAAATGGATAGACAGCAATGGTAATCACGATCCCAAAAAAGATGAGCGTTACAACGGTCTGGAACCGAAGGTCGAAGTAACACTCGTTAAAAAGGAATCAGCTGATATTACGATGAACGCCATCACAAGCGGAGCAAACTGTGCTTATGTTCCCAACGGCGGCACTGTCAAGAATTACAAAGTCAGCTATTCCGACCGCAAGGAAAAGGTCGAAGGCTCTGTAAAGACTTACAGCTTGTCAGTTGATCTTAAAGAGATCGTTCCTACCGACGATTATGATTTCCGTGATGTTCTTGGCAACATCGCTGTGAACTTTGGTATCACAGCCGACCGCTTTGAGCAGCAGAATCATATGCAGACCAACTTTGCAACAAATTACTTCCATAGAAAGAGCAACGGTTTCAGACCTGACCTGGCCGATCCCGACGGCGGTTCGATCTATATCGGAAACTTTGTGAATTTCAAAGAGGATAAGACAGTTGACTCCATCGTAACTGAAGCCAACGATCAGCTGCTTGATGTTGAAGAAATCAATGCTCATTCAAAGCATCCGACTGATTATGCTGCAAGACTCTTTACTCCTTTCCCGACGAATGTAAAGCTGATGCAGAATGACAGAAGCGATTATCTTGTCATCAATCAGATGAGTTCCGATGACATCAGAAATAATGTGGTCGATCCCGCGATAGCTCATTTCTCTGCTATGTCTGATGTGCTTGCTGCTAAGGACGCAAATGTTTCTGTTCTCGGCAACTCGCTTGATGTAACTTCTTTCCCCGAGAACGTGACGCTCTATGTTGACGGCGACTCGCTTCTTGATAATGACGGAAACCTTCCCACGCTGCAGATCTCCAAGAGACCTAATCAGACGATAGTTTTCAATTTTAAAAACTCGACTAAGGTCAGGATCAATCAGTATAAAGTCAGAGTGCTTCTTGAAAACGGCGAGTGGGCAGACTCCGGAAACAATGATCCGAATACAGGGTTCACAAAGACCGAAGAAAGCCAGGTTTACCGTTCCAAGTATAATAAGTGGTATGACAAATATGTAATGCGCGATATTATCTTTAATGTGAATGCCGTTAAAGAGAATGTCACTACAGAAGTTGGTATAGACAGCTCTGCGGGCGTATTTGTGATAAAGAATCCGAATTCCATTACCACGATGCATACCACATCTACCGGTTGGGCTGCAACTGCAGGATACTTTACCAACCTGGACGGCGAGTGGCACTTCCCCTACTCCGAGCTTGAAGACATCAACGGTACTACCGTTTATGTGACCAAGTGCGACATCACCGGCGAGAACGAGATCGAGGGTGCTCAGCTCAGGATCTATAAGTCGGCAGATGTCAATGACGACGGTACCATCAAGCACGATTATATCGGCGAAGAGGACAACGGCGAAGCTCCTTACCTCAAGGGCTGGACATCTGAAAAGGATGAAAAGACCGGAAGCGTTGAGAGAGCATTCAGACTTGTTCCCGGAAATTACACCCTGCTTGAGACTGGCGGCGATTTCGAGTATGAAGGTATGACCTATTCCGTTACTCCCAGCATCGTAAGATTCAGCATCACCGATGACGGCAAGGTCAAGGTCGAGTCTCAGGACAGCGTTAAGCAGCAGGCTGATGCAGATGCTGACGAAGGATATTACCTCTTTGACGGCACCAACAAGCTGACCGTCTGCGACGCATCTGCCACTGTATCTCATTCAGCAGACATCACCCTTTCAAAGAAGGGGATAACCGGAGAAAGCGAGCTTGCCGGCGCGACCATCACGATCTACAATAAGGCAGATTATGACAGAAACGGCGACGAAGCAGCAGCAGTAAAGACATGGACATCCGACGGAACGAACACCAAGACCTTCACCCTGAATGACGGCAGCTACGTCATCAAGGAAACAGGCGGAGAGTTCACAGTAGGAGACAATGTTTACAAGGTGCTCACATCAGTGCTCGAGTTCACGATCGAGGACGGAGAAGTAACATATCCGCAGCAGGCATCCAGAACAGCTGATGAGACA
>JAFXRI010000108.1 GCA_017526445.1 Ruminococcus sp.
AGATTTTTCGTCAGAGTGCATAAATTTGACGCAGGCGGGCTGACGCCCGGCAAGGAAAATTTGTGTGCTATGACGGAAAATATGCAAGCAGATGACGTGCAGAGGCGCAAGCCGCGGGTTGTGCGGTGTTGCCTTAGTACAAACAAGCGCAATGAAATAACCTATCTCCCCGGCTGCCCCTGATATGCTGAACGATCAAAAAAAGCGTCCCCCGCCGGAACAGCGGAAGACGCTTTGATCAAGTCTGTGATTTAATTATGCGAAGGGGTTCTCCGACTTGTAAAGCATACCCTTGGGCTGATTGAAGCCTATCTCCTCACAGCCGAGATACTTGAATACATTAAACAGAGCCTTGCCGAAGTGACCGAATGCAACAGCGCCGTGGTGCGGGAAGTTGCCCTCGATCAGGACGTGGCGGTAGAACCTGCCCATCTCGGGGATAGCAAAAATGCCGATGCCGCCGAAGGATCTTGTTGCTACGGGGAGCACCTCGCCGTGAGCGATGTAAGCTCTCAGCTTTGCATCCGATGTGGACTGGAGCCTGTAGAATGTGATATCGCCGGGAACGATGTCGCCCTCAAGAGTACCTCTTGTGATGTCGGGCTCAACATCCGGCTCAAGACCGCGGTGCATAATGAGCTGATACTTCATCGTTGCCGATGTCAGCTTGCAGGCGGCAGTATTACCGCAGTGGAAGCCCATAAAGGTGTCGGTCTGTGTGTAATTGAACTTGCCCTTGATCTCCTCGGCGAAGATGTCGCCGGGAACAGAGTTGTTGATGTCCAGCAGAGTAACAACGTCGCCGGAAACACAGGTGCCGATGTATTCGCTCAGTGCGCCGTAGATATCCACCTCGCAGGAAACAGGGATGCCTCTTGCAGTCAGACGGCTGTTGACATAGCAGGGAACGAAGCCAAACTGTGTCTGGAATGAAGGCCAGCACTTGTTTGCAAAGCAGATGTACTTGCGCGAGCCCTTGTGAGCCTCAGCCCAGTCAAGGAGAGTCAGCTCATACTGTGCCAGCTTTGGCAGGATGCCTGCCATCTTGTTGCCGTCGCCCAGCTCCTTTTCCATATCGGCGATAACATCAGGGATCCTGGGATCGTCCTTATGCTCGTTGTAGGAAGCGAACAGATCAAGCTCGGAATTTTCCTCTATCTCCGCACCGATATTGTACAGCTGCTTTATGGGAGCATTGCAGGCTAAGAAGTCCTGGGGACGGGGGCCGAAGGAAATGATCTTCAGGTTTCTTACACCGATAACGCCTCTTGCTACGGGTACGAACTCGCTTATCATCTTTGCGACCTCGTCAGGGGTGCCGACAGGGTACTCAGGGATATAAGCCTTGATGTTTCTCAGCGCCAGGTTGTAGCTTGCGTTGAGCATACCGCAGTAAGCATCGCCTCTGGAATCAACGAGACATTTTCCGCAGTTCTCCTCGGCGGCAGCCGCGAACATAACAGGGCCGTCGAAGTATTTGGCAAGAAGTGTCTCACAGGTCTCGGGACCGAAGTTCCCGAGATAGACAACGAGTGCGTTGACACCGGCAGCCTTTACGTCCTCAAGAGCCTCCAGCATCTCATTCTCGTTCTCAACAGTGATCTTGCACTCGTAGATCTCACCGAGTGCTGCATATTCCTTGCAGATGTTCTCTCTTCTCTGAGCAGAGAGCGTCTTGGGGAAGCAGTCGCGTGATACCGCGATTATTCCGAGTTTTACCTCGGGGATGTTAGTTGACATAGTTTTACCTCCTAAAAAAGACAGTACCGTTAATTACAATCTCATTATAACACAGCCTTATTCTTTTTTCAAGACATTTTAGAAAATATATCCACCAAATATTGCGGTGTTTATCCTGTAAGAACGC
Source organism: Ruminococcus sp. (assembly GCA_017526445.1). GTDB lineage: Bacteria > Bacillota > Clostridia > Oscillospirales > Ruminococcaceae > FB2012. Next base: position 1,868 of record JAFXRI010000108.1, read on the forward strand.
TACACTTGCGGCTCACTGCTCCCGGAGCCGGTCAGTGCCACGGCCGGGCAGTCGGTGAGCTCCGCGCTCGGCCCTCCGTCAAAGCTTATCTCTGATATTATGCCGCCGCTGCTCTTTACTGTAAATGCAGTACCTCTCAGTCGGCCCTTGTACTCAGTATCGTTTCCGCTGCTCCTTCCGGAAACGCCCTTGCCTTCGATACACATATCAGCTGCTGCCGTCAGCAGGTCAAAAGGTCCGCTCTCCGGCAGTTCTCCGCGTTTGTAAACATCCCGGTGTCCCTCAAGCTCCACGGTACAGGTTCCGTCAGCGAGATAGTCTATCTTCAGTCCTCTGACGCTTTCCGGCTCGGTCAGAGTGACGCTCCAGCCTGCACTTTCAGTACGTTCCAGCTCCGCCGTGTACTCCTTGTCCCCGACAGTATGCACTACAGCACACATACGCATATCCTTCCTGAGTTCCCGGGCAGTATCTCCTCCCTCAGCACAGCCTGTCAGCAGCAGGGCAGCCACGGCAATTACGATCATTCGTTTCATACAGTTTTTACAGCACCTCCGAAAAAGTTTCGACATACAAAAAAGGCTCTCCCCGAAGGAAAAGCCTTTGTAAGTATCAGTTCTCAGCTGCCGTCAGATCCCGTGTTCCAGAGAATAGAGCGTCTCCGGGAACCTGTCGATGATGTCCGTCGGCAGTATTCCTCTCGGCGAGCGCGTCTTGCAGAGCTCTCTTGCAGAGGTACCCATTACATAGTCGCCCAGTATGCAGGCTCTCTCCGAGGCTATTCCCTGAGCCATGAATCCGCCGATAAGTCCTGCCAGAACGTCTCCCGAGCCGCCCTTAGCCAGAGCTGAGCATCCGAAGTCCGTAAGATAGCAGGTGCTGCCCTTGACTGTCAGGGTCTGTGTGCTCTTGGCGTGTACCGTTACGTTGTACTGCTCCGCGATCTCGCAGGCGTGACCGAACATATCCTGAGTAACACTTGCAGTATCTGTACCGCAGAGCCTTGCCAGCTCTGCCGGGTGGGGCGTCAGTATGATCTCTGACTGCTTTTCCTTCAGTACATCTATATGCTCGGCCAGGCAGTTTATTCCGTCTGCATCGATAATGAGGGGCACCTTTGATCTCCTTATCAGCTCGCAGACCATTTTTTCTGTGCCTTCGCTCTTGCCGATGCCGCAGCCTATCACAGCAGCGCTCGACATCTCTATCGCCCGCATTACAGGCTCGACGCACCTCTCGTCCATAAAGCCCTTTTCATCGCTGCTGATAGGCGTGAAGGTGCATTCAGGCATTTTAGTCACCGCAGCCCCTACAGCCGCAATGTGGGTGCAGAGGTTTACTATCCCCACGCCGGATCTCAGCGCAGATTTTGCCGCCAGCATCGCAGCACCGGGGTATTTCCACGATCCGCATACCAGCGTAACCCGTCCGTATATGCCCTTGTGGCTGTCTTCTACACGGTACGGCAACAGCGAGGCCGTGAATTCTTTGTCGGTGGTCATCAGCCTTACCTTGGCGTACTCGTCCACATAGTCACCTATGCCCAGGTCAGTCACATTGATTTTGCCGCATCTCTCCTTTGCCGGCGAGAGCAGCAGTCCCAGTTTTGGCTTGTGGAAGGTCAGCGTCTCGTCTGCTTCAAAGGTCATCGGCGATATGCGCCCGCTCAGGCAGTTGACGCCGGAAGGGCAGTCGCAGGCCAGCTTGTATGCCGACGACAGCGAGCATCTCAGGAACAGCTTCTGTATCTCCTTGGGCAGCTCACCGCGGAAAGCGATACCGAAGGCGCAGTCCACGATTATACCTGCCTTATCGATCACTGAAGGATCGCTGTTTGCCTGTTTGATGGATATGATCTCGCACCGTCCTGTGATCCTTGCGCTGGCAGCCTTTGAAAGCTCTGTCTTGGGCTCGCCGCACTTGATTATCGTGACGTGTGTGTATGCAGCCTGAAGAAAAGATGCCGCCACATATCCGTCGCCGCCGTTATTGCCGGTGCCGCAGATTATGACGATGGAGTTCTTCATAAGCCTCTCGGCAATGTTCAGCACCCGTCTGCCGAGTGCTTCTCCGGCTGTTTCCATAAGCGCTGACACAGTAATGCCGTGAGCCGATGCAGAAAGCTCAGCCGTGCGCATCTGTGAAGGTGTGAGTATCAGTCTGCTCAGATCCATTTTTCGTTAATGCCCCTTTCAGTCTCTAAAGGCGATACATACCGCCTCTGCAAGCTCTTTGGTATGCGTTATGCTTACCGAAAAGCTAAGTCCTCTTTCTGCGGCGCGTTCTGCCGCGCTGCCGCTGAGCCGGTAGTACGGAGCCCCCAGCTCGTCTCTCAGCACCTCGACCTCTGTCAGCAGAAAGTCCCTTACACCGGTGCCGAGGGCTTTTGCAAAGGCCTCTTTTGCAGCCCAGTTCCCCGCCAGCGATTCATAGCGCATCCTGTCTTTACAGAACAGCTCCTGCTCCGCATCGGAATATACCCTGTCAACGAAGCGGCTGTTCCCACAGCCTTTCTTTATCCTTTCGATCTCCACGAGATCGATTCCGACTCTGTACATCCTTACTTCCTCATATTCCTCGGCAGGAAAGGCTTGATGAGCTCCACGATCTCCTCACTGGGAGTGAAATATACCACTGTGTCTCCCAGGCTCTTGTGTTTTACTCTCAGATAGTAGTCTGTCAGCTCCGGATCGTTTGCCGTTGCCACAACATAGGTGTCTGCATTGTCGGTGTTGGCGCTGTCGTCAGCGATGCCGAACTCTGTAGCCGTCGCAAGCTTTACTGTGCAGAGCCTTTTGCGTGAGCGCTGGGCGATGATCTTGTCAAAATCTATCTCTCCGTTAGTTATGATGTATTCGTACTCCACATAAGTACCGGTCACCAGATAGTAGCCGCCGAAAAGCACGCCTCCCGCCGCAGCTATCCCTATCATCATAAACATCGAACCGAGTGTCAGCAGGAAAATGCCTGCCGCAGCCAGCACAGCCGTGATGGTTATGAGTATCTTCTTTGTGGTGTCTGTGCTGTCGTGCACCCTTGTGACATTCTGTTCCTTGAATACGTCCATTTGTAAAACCTCGTTTCATGTATTTGCCTTATATATTCAGCTCTGAAGCCTTTGCCGCCTCGAAGAGCTTTTCTGCCTCCGCATCGAGATCCGTTTTCTCGAACTCTATCGTCTTGGCGGCGCTGTCAAAAGCGCTCACCAGCGTATTGTTCTCCAGACATGGACTGACTCTCTCGATGCCCTTTGTGCTGATCATCTTCTGACTTGCGGTGTTCTGGATACCTTTCAGCATCCCGTTGGACTCCAGTACCTCCAGCATTGATTTGCTCAAAGGTATGCCCTTCTCGATGCCTTGAGCCCCGGCCATTTCTTCGCTGTTGAGCAGAAAGTCCACGAACTTCGCCGCAGTCTCGGGATTTTCAACGTCTCTCTTTATGCAGTAGAGACTGGTGGGCTTAGCGTACCAGCCCATTATCAGGCTGTCGGGCCTTTGCAGGTATTCTCCCACAACGATGTCCATACCCTTTTCGATCAGCGGATCACAGTAATACCCCGCATCGGAGATCCAGCAGACTGCCCCTGCCGAGATGCCGTTTTCAAAATCAGTCTTGTCGATCTCGCTTATGGCCTTTGTGACCTTTTCGTCCACCAGGCGTTTGTAGAATGTCAGCAGCATCCTGAACTGATCCTGCTTAAAGCCCAGCTTGCCTTTCTGATCGAAGCAGCGGATCCCGGTGGCCTGTTCAACATAGGCTATGCACATCATCCAGGCAGCCTTCCTGTTCAGTTCGGTAGGATAGACGCCGTCAGGGCTCATCACCTTCGCTGCTTCAAACAGGTCGTCCCAGGTCTTGGGCAGCTCCAGCCCGTATTTGTCGTACAAACTCTTGTTATAGTAGCAGGTCTGTGTGTTCAGGGCGTTTGATATTCCGTTGAGCCTGCCGTTTATCATTCCGTAGGAAAGCTGATCCTCGGTGAAGTTTGAAAGGTCTATGTAATCTGAAAGCTCATTCAGGTCATAGAACCCGGTGCCGTCCGGCGAGAAGCGGAACAGCCAGTCGTAGTTGATCTGCATCACGTCGCACTCGTTGTGAGCCGCAAACATAACGTCCATCCTTTTCTGGAAGGCGTCAAATTCTCCGTACTCCATAAGCACATTCACGTCCGGATTCATATTCGTGAACATATGCACCGCATCGATGGTGTAGCTGTGTCTTACGTCCTTGCCCCACCAGGAGAATGAGATCTCCTCGGTTTTGCCGAATTCCATTATATCGGTCCCGCCGCAGGCGGAAAGACCTATCGCCGAAGCGAGCAGTAATGACAGCAGTGCTTTTCTCAGCTTCATCGCTTTGCACCTCCTGCCTTATGGCTGGTCTCATAGAAGACTATGCCCTTGCCGCCGTTTTCGAGCGCCTTCTCCAGCGCCGATGCGGCTTTGAATTCCAGCTGATCGAAGGTATTGCCGTGATCCGGATAGATGCATACGCCTGCGGCCACATCCAGCCTGTAATCCTCGTTCTCACCGACAAGTATGTTCTCCAGCTTCTTTTCCAGCTGTTCAAAGCTGTTCCTTATATCGTTGTGTGCTTTGAATATATCGTAATCAGAATAATCGCAGAACACCACTAATTCATTGTCTTCATTTATGCCGACGGCGTTGTCTCCGGCAAAATGCTCCTTGAGAATATCAGACAGCTTGACAAGGCTCTGCTTTGAGAATTCGTTTCCGAGTCTTTCCGTGATCATCTCGTACCCGACGATCTTGAATATCGCAAATGCCCAGGTACCGCCTATCAGTGAGATCTCGATCATATCCGAGATCTTTTCCTCACAGTAGTAGGGCGTCAGCACGTTCAGTTCCGGATCGTATTTGTTGCTGTCCACCTTTGGCGTCTTGGGACGGGAAGAGTAAGCTGCACCGATGATTATACCTATAACGATGAAAGCCAGCAGCATCGACACGCCGACGATGACTATGAATATCTCCGGGCCCATGCGGATAAAGCGGCTCGCATTAGCGGAGCGCACAAGATCGTAGATCCTCCAGCCGTTGTCAAGGTCGAAGGTGCAGAGTGCGATCTCACTGTCACCTATGGTAACATTGCTTTTGCCGTCCAGCTTCTGTATCAGCTCGGAGGGGATGATGTCACCGGGCTTTTCCTTCACGTTATCCGTGCAGTAGATTATCCTGTTGTTCTCGTTGGTGATATACATCGACAGGTTCGGGAACCCTGACATGCTTCCGGAGATATTTCCCAGGCTGGTCGTATATACCGACGAGAGGAATATAGCATCGCTGTTGATCCTTTTCAAAAAGCAAATGCGGGATACTTTTCCGGAAAATAGCACTGTCCACGCCTTATCCCTGCCATTAAGCAGGTCTTTGCACTTCGAGTAGATGTTTCCGCCGATAAGATCCCTTGTGCCGTCGGTAATAACACCGGCGGTGCCTCCTGTAGAATAGGCCATGCCAAAATCACAGTAATCGTTCATATAGCTGGCAGAGGTCATAAAGCGGGTGATCCTGTCGGTGATCTCGACCTCCTCCGCTGTCAGTGCCGGACCTTTGGGACTGAAGGAAGAAAATTCCGGTGTCTCGAAAATAATACTGGAGGTCTGCTCGATATTATCGCAAAAGAAATCAAGGTTCCTGATCCATTGCTGTGCTGCAATGGTGGTGAAGTTCTCCGACTGAGCCTGCAGCGCCCGGTTCTTGGAATTGATGAAATATATGCAGGTGGCAGCAAACACGGCCGAAGCGATCAGCGTGTAGATAACAATTATTGTATTTCTCATCGAGATAAGTCTGCCTGTTTCCTGATGATCGTTCACACCGCACCCTCCCTTCAAAATGATAAGATCATTACTATTATACTATGCTTTGTCTGATTTTTCAAGGGGGTAATGAGAAAATACTTGATGCATCCTCCAAACCGCGAGTCTGTGCACTTAATTATTCTGTTGACAAGTGTCTGTAAATGAGTTATAATAAAAGCGGTGATAATATGGATCATAAGTTTTTTGCGATGATCTCGCGTATGAAGTATATCGACCGCTGGGCTCTTATGCGCAATACCATCAGCGAGAATATCTCCGAACATTCGCTGGAGACAGCATTCATTGCCCATGCCCTTGCAGTCATCGGCAACAGGCGTCTCGGTAAAAGCTATAATGCCGACAGATGCGCTGTGCTCGCTATGTACCACGATGCCGCCGAGATCATTACGGGCGACCTGCCCACTCCCATAAAGTATTATAACAAGCAGATAAAGTCTGTGTATAATGAGATAGAGGAGAATGCCGAAAGGCAGATGCTCTCCTACCTGCCGGAGGATATAAGGCAGGATTATGTCTCTGTATTCTCGCACGACGAGGCCGAAGCCGATCTTTGGCGTCTCGTCAAGGCTGCTGACAAGCTTTCGGCACTTATCAAGTGCATCGAGGAAAGACGTATGGGCAATGCTGATTTCAGAAAAGCTGAGGAGAGCACGCTGAAAGCCATAACCGCTCTCGGCTGTGAGGAAGCCGATATATTTCTCGCCGAATTCATCCCGCCCTATGACCTTACGCTGGACGAGCAGGCGTGATCTGCCGGAGGCCGGCTGAAACAGAACTATACAACAATTATAAGCTGTACGCCCCGTGCGTACATATCTCTGCCAAAAAAAGTGTGGGTGATCTATTTGAGTGATTTGAAGACTATAATCTCCGCTTCGCTGCTGTCAGCGGACTTTTCCGATCTCGGCCGTGAGTGTGACCGTGCTGCCGCCGCCGGATGCGACTGGCTTCACTTTGATATAATGGACGGTATGTTTGTGCCGAGCATCAGCTTCGGCGGACCTGTGCTCAGAAGCGTGGCTAAGATCTCCAGGATTCCTGTCGATGTGCATATGATGACGGTGGAGCCTGTCCGGTATATCAGGCGTTATGCTGAACTGGGGGCATCGCGTATAACTATCCATGCCGAGTCCACAGACCGCCTTGCCGATACGCTGGAGGGCATAAAGCTCTGCGGTATAAAAGCGGGCGTCGCCATAAAGCCCGACACACCTGTTGCGGATATAGAAAAGTTCATCCCTCTGGTGGACATGGTTCTCATAATGACTGTCGAGCCGGGCTTCGGCGGGCAGGAGTTTATGCCGAGAACACTTGAAAAGATCCGCCTTGTGCGGTTCATTGCCGAGCATCAGGGTATAGACCTTAATATACAGGTGGACGGCGGCATAAATGCCGAGACCGCCCCCCTCGTAAGAGAAGCAGGCGCCAATGTGCTGGTTTCAGGTTCTTATCTTTTCGGAGCCGGGGATATGTCTGCCGCCGTCGCAAGCCTGCGCTGAGCTGCGTATATGTTCAGATAAGTCTGAAAGGAGAGTCGGAGAGCTTTTCTCCGTACTCTCTTATTTTTGCAGCAAGGATAAGCTCTTCTCCGTTTTCGGGAAAGCTGCAGCCTTTCGCGATGAGTGCATAGCCGTCTGAGTATTTCCAAAGCTCACAGTCAGGTTCACTTCCGCAGCACAGGCTGTTGAGCACCGTGTCAAGCTCCTTCGGCGAGCGGAAAAGCTTTACTGTTACACCTCCGCGCCTGCGCTCACAGATGAAAAGTGTCAGCCCGTCCTCTTCCTCGGAAGCTTCTATGTCCAGCAGATCAGCGTTCCGCCTGAGATAGCCTTTTTTCTTCAGCAGAGCCAGCACAGCCGCAAGAAAGCTTTCGGTATGGGAGCCGTCCCCGCCGAAGCTCTCAAAGCTGAGTCCTGCTTCCCGAAGCTCCTTCCCGCTGAACCTGAGCCTTATCCTGCCGCCGCTGATCCCTATATCCATAAAAAACACCCCCGGATCATACTATTCGGGGGTGAAATATTATGTCACGGCTCAACGCCGGCTGACGCACCGAGCATATCCAGTACATCTTCAAGCTGCAGGCACCTGGCATACCTGTTCTTCCAGATGAAGCTGTTATAATATGCGTATGTCTTTTCGGCACTCATATGCGGATTGTCTGTCGTGCTGTTGCAGCCTTCGGGGACGATCATTTCAAATCCGTGCTCGAAACCGCATTTGACAGTCGCATCAATGCAGTATTCCGTCTGCAGCCCCGTCACGATCAGCTGCTTCTCGCGCTTTTCTTTGAGGTATTCCAGCAGACCGCTGTCCCTGAATGGACTGTTGACAGTCTTGTCAAAGATCCTTTCTCCCGGCAGAGGAGCAAATCCCTCGTAGATATCATATCCCTCGGTCCCCCTGGTCAGAGCCTGACCGGGGCCGTCATCGTGGCGTATGTATATCACTTCCGTGCCGCTGCTCCGCGCAGCGCTGATGAGCGCCTTTATCCCGCTTACGAACTGTCCGAACCCGAAGACCTTTTCTGCGGTTATCAGCTTCTGTGTGTCAACGATCAGCAATACCATAATTTATCCCTCTGCCCATTCTTCCATTTTTTCGTCAAGCAGTTTTTTCAGCTCGTCCAGCTCGGCACACTTTGCGGTCATTACTGTAAAATCTCCGGCCGTCACGGGATCGGCTATCTCTTCTTCGAGAGTGTTTATGCGTTCTTCAAGCTCGGTGATCTCGTCCTCTAGCTCTTTTATACGGGCGCGGCGCTTTGCGTCAGCAGCCCTCTGCTGTTTGGAGCGGTACTGCTTCTGCTTGTTCTCCTTGTATTCTTCAAGCTGTCTTTGCTGCTTGTCCTCGGCAAGGAGCCTTTCCTGTTCAGCACGCTCTGCCTCTATCACCGCCGCATAGGCGTCATAGTTTCCCTCAAAGCTCCTTGCTTCGCCGCCGGAAAGATCTATCACCCTTGTTGCGACTTTATTGATAAGGTATCTGTCGTGGGAGACAAGTATTATAGTACCCTGAAATTCGGCCAGAGCATCCTCCAGCACTTCCTTGGTGCCTAAGTCTATGTGGTTCGTGGGTTCGTCAAGGATGAGCACATTTCCTCTCTGCAAAGCCATATGTGCAAAGCAGAGCTTGGCTCTCTCGCCGCCGCTCAGCACAGATACCGGCTTGAATACGTCCTCGCCGCTTATAAGCACCGAGCCCAGCATATTTCTCGCCTGCTGTTCGGATATGCGCGGAAATCTCCTGTCCACCGATCCGATAACTGTATCGTGGGGATCGAGACTGGAATGTTCCTGATCGAAATAGCTTATCTTTACGTTCCCGCCCCAGCTGATGCTGCCGCCCTTGTGGGGGATGAGCCCTTGTATCAGTTTGAGCACCGAGGTCTTTCCGATGCCGTTGGGACCGATGATAGCCGCGTGCTCACCGCGCCTTATGTGCATATCCAGCGAAGGGATAAGCAGCTTGTGCTTGACACCCTCGCCTACCTCGACCGGACATCCCGCCACCTTGACGATGTCCTTTGTCGGCTCAATATCGTATTCCAGCTTTATCTTCGGGGGCTTGTTATACGTCACCGGCCTGTCTATGCGTTCTATGCGTTCCAGCATATGTTCCCTTGACTTGGCCATTTTGGCGGTGGAGGCTCTCGTCTTGTTGCGGACGATGTAGTCCTCAAGCTTTTCGATCTCTTTCTGCTGAGCCTCGTATTCCTTGATCTGGCGTTCCACGTTCATCTTCTTCTGCACAAGATAAGCGCTGTAGCCGCCCTTGTAGGAGGTGAGCCTGCCGTTCTCTATCTCGCAGATACGGCTGCATACCTTGTCAAGGAAGTACCTGTCGTGGGATACTATCAGTATTGAGCCACGGTAAGTCTTCAGATACCCTTCCAGCCAGGTCAGCGTGCGGAAATCCAGATGGTTGGTAGGCTCGTCAAGTATCAGAAGATCCGGATCCTCGAGAAGCAGTCTCGCCAGAGCAAGCCTTGTCTTCTCGCCGCCTGACAGAGAGGAGATCAGCCTGTCCTCCGGTACATCCCCGAAGCCCATACCGTTCAGGATCATCCTGATCTTTACATCCATACGGTAGCCGTCGTGCGCCTCGAAGTAGGAAGACAGCTGAGAGTATTCTCCGCTCACCAGTTCCAGCTGATCGGCAGGCAGGGAAGTCATCCGGCTCTCAAGCTCCTCCATACGGCGTTTGGCCTCGATCAGCGGATCAAAGGCATGGCGCATCTCTTCGATTATCGTCGAACTGCTCTCCAGGCCGCTGTTCTGCTCCAGAAATCCGATCACCGCATTGTTTGCAAGGGAAACGCTCCCAAGACCTTCGTTGGTTTTGTCAAATCCTACACGCCCGGTGATAATGTTCAGCAGCGTGGACTTGCCGCATCCGTTGCGGCCGATAAGACCTACTGCCTCCTTGTTTTCCACCGTCAGACAGATGTCTTTCAGCAGGGGCTCTCCTCCGAAGTATTTATATACATTTTCGATATTCAGTAGCATAGCATCCTCCGAAAAATGATCTGAATGCATTATATCATATATTTTCCGCCCCGTCAAATAAACTTTCATTTTTAAGCGCATATAAGGTAATTTCCATACTTTCCCAATATAAGAAATATTAACCTTATATTAAATTGTCGATATTTTGGGTTCTACAAAATGCACAAAATTAGCGGTAAAACTTACCAAGAATGTGTAATAAATCATAAATTGCTTTACAATTTAGAAAAATAATCAAGAAAACTATTGCAATTTAAGATATAAAATGTTAAGATATTATGTAGAGAAAAAAGAGAGGTGTTTTTGATATGACACTATTTAAAAATCGTTCATCAGATAAGGAAAATCTCCGAACCCGAGTTATCAGAACTTGCTGTGAGGGAGAGGTCATCGATATTTCCAAAGTGTCCAATTCCGCCATCTCATCTATGATATTGGGTGAGGGCTTCGGCGTTATTTGTTCCAAGCCCGAGATCGTTTCCCCGGTGGACGGTATTATAAAAGATGTCTCCGACGGCGGACACAGTTACGCTATCCAGACAATAGACGGGATCTCGATCATAGTCTGTATCACCGCCTCTTCAAGAGAGGAAAAGCTTGCACCTGAGGTCGTTGTAGGGCAGATGGTCGATGCCGGCGATCTTCTTTGCCGGAAGGAAAATGCCGAGGTCTCGGTCATCATCACCAACACCGAGATATTCAGCAAGTATAAGATCGCAGTCGGCAAGGCTAAATCCAACTCCGACGGTGTAGTGATATACGAACTCTGACTGGAATACATTTATGTATAGACGATATATAGACGGGCGGCTCCGGTCATTGATACGGTACGGCTGCTGATTGAAAGTATTTTGCACATAATTTCTTCCTCCTTCGGCGGTGTGTATTGCAGATCTGCAAAATGCACCGCCTCTTATTTTGCTCAGGAGTAATGCCTTCATAAAGGAAATTTGTAAAAATATTTTAAAAAGTATGTACATTTGCTTCTTGTTGTGTTATAATCAAGAAAAGCGATCCGGAAAGGGTGTTTGTGATGATCGTTCTTATTGATGATATCAAGCTCAGAAACGATGAGGAGTTCTTCGCCTATATCGACTCGATATTCAGCGGCGTGAAGATCGGGAGCCTTGACGAGCTGGCTCAGTACCTTCTCTCTACTGATGAGACTATTGAGCTGCTGGTCTCTGACTACGAGCAGATCGAGGACAAGAGCTTCGCTTCAAAGGTGATGAAGGTCTTTATCGATGCCCGCGATGCGAGAGATAATATCAAGCTCACTCAGATGTGATCTTATGCGGAGGATGCACCTCCGCATTTTTTGTCCGTAAATGCGCGGTTTATTACTCCCGATCAAAAATGAAATGAAATTCAAGAAATCGAGAGAAACGAAGAAAAACGCAGAGAAATCAAGCGTAAGAGGGATATAAATTAAAAATTCGGCATTTTGCCTGTTGACATTTGCCTGGGCGTAGTGTATAATAGCTAATGTTGCGAGTCAAAGGGCGTAGATGCGCCCTGGCGACTAAACCAAGACTAACAGGAGGAAACACTATGGCAACTTATATGCCCAAGACAAGCGATATCACCCGCAAGTGGTATATCCTTGATGCAGAGGGTAAGTCCCTCGGCCGTGTAGCTGCAAAGGCTGCACACATTCTCCGCGGCAAGCATAAGCCCACTTTCGCACCCCATGCTGACTGCGGCGATCACGTTATCATCATCAATTCGGACAAGGCTGTCCTCACAGGCAAGAAGCTGGATCAGAAGGCTTACAGATGGCACACCGGCTGGATCGGCGGTCTCAAGGAGATCAAGTACAGCAAGCTGATGGCTGAGCAGTCTGACAGAGCTATGAGGATCGCTGTTGAGGGTATGCTCCCCAACAACACTCTCGGCAGAGCAGCTGCCAAGAGACTCAGAGTATATAAGGGTGCAGAGCATAATAATGCTGCTCAGAAGCCCGAAGTCTGCGAGTTTTAAGGAAAGGAGCAACTAAGATGTACGAATCCAAGAAGACCTATTACTACGGTACAGGCAGAAGAAAGCATTCTGTTGCTCGTGTCCGCGTATACGAGGGAACAGGCAAGATCACGATCAACGGCAGAGATATCGACGATTATTTCGGTCTTGAGACTCTCAAGCTGATCGTTCGTCAGCCCTTTGGCGTTACAGATACAAACGATAAGTTTGACATCGTTTGCACAGTAGCAGGCGGCGGAGTTACCGGTCAGGCCGGTGCTATCAGACACGGACTGTCCAGAGCCCTCCTCCAGTACAATCCCGAGCTGAGAGCTGCCCTCAAGAAGGAAGGCTTCCTCACCCGTGACCCGAGAATGAAGGAAAGAAAGAAGTACGGTCTCAAAGCCGCTCGTCGTGCTCCTCAGTTCTCGAAGAGATAATCAATCCCGAACTTACTTTTTTATCAAAAACAACAAAAAACCTCGTAAACACTGCGTTTGCGAGGTTTTCTTTTTTTGCCTGAAAAACGTGCTGGGAACTGCTCAAAAACTGACGGCAGCACCCGTACAGCACCCACTAATATATTAAGCGTAAAGCCTTAAAAAGCACTATCCCTCATAAGACTGTTAAGGCATAATTCATATTCGCGCACTCCGTATTTACAGCGCCGATGCCTGCGTGCCGTTTGCAATGATCTGCGCATCACATTCCATAACGGGATCTTCTTTGATTATCTCGCCTATGCTGTCAGCGGTTATCCTGCCGGATCTCGGATTCTTGACCGAATCGATATGTCCTTTAACATCCGCTTCAACATCGGAATATTCAAATGAAAGGTCACAATCTGTCATTTCGCAGTCTATGAGTTTCAGATCCCTGCAATAGCACAGCGGCTGTGTGCCTATAATTTTGCACCTTATCAAAGTCAGTCCCTCGGAGAACCACGCCAGATACTCACCTTTTATGACCGAATCCATGACCGTGACGTTTTTTGCGTGCCAGAAAGCGTCTTTAGTATCAAGCACAGAGTTCTTTATCGTAAGATCTCTGACATACTGGAATGAGTACTTCCCTTTGAAGTCAAGATCATCTATCTCGATCTTTTCGGCATCGAGGAAAATGTACTCCGATACGATACTGGTCTGCGATATTTTTGTCCCGGATGTTTTCCAGCCGAATTCGGGCGATTCTATCCTGCATTTGCGTATGACTGTATCCTTGCATTCCCTGAGAGCCTTTATCCCCGTGATAACGGTGTTTTCTATTACTCCGTTGTCAGAGTACCACAGCGATGCTCTTGTTTTTTCGTCAAGTCTTGAATTAATGAGCTTATATTTTTTTGCGTGCCAGATCGGATAACGAAGAGAAAACGTGCAGCCGTCTATGACGATATCCCTTGTTTCCTTGAGCACGGATTCACCGTCGGCAGCCCCTGCAAAGGTACAGTCCTTAACAAGAGTATCCTTTATATTATATAAAGCTCTTTCCTGATCAAATGTTTTGTTTTCTATAAGATTCATTTATTACTCTCCTTGTATCAGATCTTATTCAGCGGATATTTTTCGGTCGGAGGAGGATATCTTTTTTCAAGCTCAGTAATATCATCTGCCCCGACTGGCTCAAAAACATTTTTCATATTATTACTCAGATGCGGAATACTTGATGTCTTGAAGACGGTAACGGTCCTGCGGTCTCTTATGACAAATGACAGCATAAGCGATTCCGGAGTCTTTTGCTCCTTATGTGCGATCCTTTTTACCGCTTCGGCACTTGTGACCGCTACCCTTGGATCATATGAGTTGCATAGGGGCGAGTATGCCATAGTCAGTACATCATGTTCATTGCACCACGGTATCAGATCGTATTCCGCGCCTCTGTCAGCAAGGTTATACAGTATCTGATCGCAGAAACACTTAGGACCGTTGTCGCAGGCGAAAAGCTCTTCCATTTCGTGGGTGTCAAAATTGGATACGCCCCAATGCCTTATCATTCCCGATCTAACGAGCTGTTCCATATGATCTGCCATATCCTGCAGATCTACATTGCCCTTCCAGTGGAGAAGATACAGGTCGATGTGATCCGTGCCGAGCCGTTCAAGAGATCTTTTGCAGCATTCGGCATAAAGCCCTTTTTCGGCATTGCAGGGAAGGATCTTGTCAACTATGAACAGCCTGCTTCGGTCATATCTTCTGATGATACCGTTAAGGATAGTTTCGCTGATGCCGCTGCCGTACATTTCAGCCGTGTCTATCAGCGTAATTCCATATTTATCTATGCCGTAACTCAATGTCCCGAGTTCTTCTGATTTATCCAAACTGCCGAGTCTGTATGTCCCGAAACCAATAAGAGGGATCTTCTCGCCCCTGTGAAACAAATATTCCATGATCTGACCATTCCAATCTGCATTATTACCTGCTCAATTATGGCTCAAGGCAACCTCTGAATATAACTGTATCAGATCCGCACGGCATCTTTTCCAGTCATATTGTTCAATGATCTGTGAGATAGATCAGTATGTCTGCGCTTTTTTCGATCTGCCGGAAAGCTCCGCAGTGCATCTTTACTGCACGGGTTTTGGGAGGCAGCCTCAAGGAAAGGGAGCTGATGATCTGCAAACAATCATTTCTTTCTTTTCATTTTGTATTATGACTCGATCTCCCTTATGTATAAAAAATCATATTCATCTGTATCAGAGAGAAATATACTGTATCTTTCACCTGTTTCTGTTTTTATTGCCTCATAATGTTCCTTTTTGGCATTTTTTATCAACTTATACTTTTGGCCGAATATGCTGATACAATTATAACACAATTTGGCCAAAAGTTCAAGTGCAGATCTATTCTTTGTAAAGGTAACAGGGCAGTGCCGTGTCATCAGGCAGAACCTTGTTCCTGTAAAAAAAATTACTCAATTTCAGCTGGTAAGCCTTGTCAGCAAAATCTGACCAACAAAAAAGCTCTCCGAAGAAAGGATCGTGTCCTTCTCCGGAGAGCATTATATGGAAACTATCAGATGTTCAGCTTTTGTATGACCTCACGGTCAGGCTGACGTTCAGGTCTTGTGGCATTTACCCCGCATAGCACAGTTTGCACATCCGCATCCGCAGGAGGTCTTGCCCTTTTTCTTGTCTTTCACCATTTTTATTACTATCGCTGTAAGTATCAGCAGCAGTATCAGTCCAATGATGATCGTACCCAGATTTGCGCCTAACCATTCAAGCATACTATCACTCCTTTAGGCTTTTAATACCTTTGGCTTAGCGGTCAGCTTGGTCGCTTCCTTGTAGGATCTGAAAAGCATATAGATCATAAAGCCCAGTATCAGTACGGCAGCGATAAGTCCTACGATGTTGACGTCACCGGTGAAGAGTCTGCCGAACTGGTTGATCATCAGAGCTACCGAATAAGCGAACCCGCACTGGTAAGCGATCGCAAAGGCAGTCCACTTGCCGTTGTTCATTTCTCTCTTGATAGCACCTATAGCTGCAAAGCAGGGAGCACACAGCAGATTGAATACCAGGAACGAATACGCCGTCACACCGGTGAACGCCGCCGCCAGAGCCTGCCATGTAGTGCCGTCTCCGCCGCCGTAGAGGGTACCCATCGTACCGACGATGTTTTCCTTTGCCACAAGTCCGGTGAAGGATGCCACGGCAGCCTGCCAGTTGCCCCAGCCGAGAGGCGAGAATATCCAGGCGATACCGTTGCCTATCTTGGCGAGTATGGAAGAATCAAGCTGGTCTTCCTCCAGCATCCCGAAGCTTCCGTCCACAAATCCGAAACGGCTTGTAAACCATACGAACACAGTGGAGATAAGGATGATCGTTCCTGCCTTCTTGATGAAGGACCAGCCGCGTTCCCACATAGACCGCAGTACATTGCCAACAGTAGGCATATGGTAAGCGGGAAGCTCCATTACAAACGGTGCAGGGTCTCCTGCAAACATCTTTGTCTTTTTAAGCATGATACCCGAAACGATTATCGCTGCCATACCGATGAAATATGCCGAAGTCGCCACCCAGGCCGAGCCGCCGAATATAGCTCCTGCTATCATTGAGATGAAGGGTACCTTTGCACCGCACGGGATGAATGTTGTGGTCATTATGGTCATCCTGCGGTCTCGCTCGTTCTCTATCGTCCTCGAGGCCATGATACCCGGGATGCCGCAGCCGGTACCCACCAGCATCGGTATAAAGGACTTGCCCGAGAGCCCGAATTTGCGGAATACTCTGTCAAGTACAAATGCGATGCGCGCCATATACCCGCAGGCTTCAAGGAATGCCAGCAGTAAAAACAGCACCAGCATCTGCGGAACGAAGCCCAGTACCGCGCCGACACCGGCGATTATGCCGTCGAGGATAAGCCCCTTCAGCCATTCAGCGGCGCCTGCAGCGTCAAGTCCCTTCTCTGCGAGCGCAGGAATAGAGGGGACATATACACCGTAATCAGCAGGATCTGGTTCTTCGCCCATTTCCTCGATCGTTTTCAATGCCTCGTTGTATTCTTCAACGGTGTTTGTCTCCTCTGATGGTTCAAGAGTCTCCTCATCCTCCACCGTATAGGTGAATTCATCAGTTGGTGCCGTACCGTTCTTTTCTACATAGGCGTCATATCCGTCGATTATCTGCTGAGCAGAGCTGTATTCTTCTGCCTTTTCTTCATATTCTGACGAACCTATACCGAACAGATGGAAACCGTCCCCGAAGATGTTGTCATTTGTGAAGTCTGTGGCGATCGAACCGATGCCCACCATCGAGATCCAGTACACCGCGAACATTATCACTGCAAAGATCGGCAGGCCGAGCCAGCGGTTTGTAACGATCCGGTCTATCTTGTCAGAAGTGGAAAGGGAAGCCGTGCTGTGTTTTTTATAGCAGGCCTTTATCACATCGCCTATGAATATGTATCTCTCGTTGGTGATGATGCTCTCTGCATCGTCGTCCAGCTCCTTCTCGGCAGCGGCGATGTCAGCCTCGATGTGTGACTGTACCGAGCCGGAGAGATTCAGCTGCTCCAGTACCTTTTCGTCACGTTCAAAGACCTTGAGTGCATACCATCTCTGCTGTTCCTCCGGCTTGTCGTGAACGATCGCTTCCTCAATGTGTGCGATCGCGTGCTCCACCGGCCCTGAGAATGTGTGCATCGGCATGCTCTTGCCGCCCTCTGCGGCTTCGATCGCAGCCTCAGCGGCTTCCCGGATACCGGTACCCTTCAGCGCAGAGATCTCCACCGTCTTGCATCCAAGCTGGCGGGAAAGCTCCTCCGTATTGATCTTATCGCCGTTCTTTCTGACCACATCCATCATATTCACTGCCAGCACCACCGGGATGCCAAGTTCGGTGAGCTGTGTGGTCAGATACAGATTTCTCTCCAGATTTGTCCCGTCGATGATGTTCAGTATTGCATCCGGGCGCTCACCTACGAGATAGTTCCTCGCAACGACTTCCTCCAGGGTGTAAGGCGACAGGGAGTAGATACCGGGCAGATCGACAACAGTGACATCACTGTGCTTTTTCAGCTTTCCTTCCTTCTTTTCTACCGTAACTCCCGGCCAGTTGCCGACGAACTGGTTTGAGCCCGTCAGCGCGTTGAACAGCGTAGTTTTTCCGCAGTTCGGGTTGCCCGCAAGGGCGATTTTTATACTCATGTTCTCTTCCTCCAAAAATGTTAGCCAAAGCTAACCGAATTACGCTTTTTTGCTGACAGATCGTGTCCTGCAGGACTGCACACTCAGGTCACAGCCCGCTGTCAGCATTGACCTGTCAGCTGATTTCCACCATTTCCGCGTCAGCCTTCCGGATCGAAAGCTCATACCCGCGGACGGTGATCTCTATCGGGTCCCCGAGAGGTGCAACTTTCCTTACAGTTACCTCAGTACCCTTGGTCATACCCATATCCATTATGCGGCGCCTTACCGCGCCCTCACCGTGGACTCTGACGATCTTCACTGTCTGCCCGACAGCAGTTTCTTTCAGCGTTTTCATACCATCACCTCATACCATTATCTTTCTTGCCAGCTCGTCGCTGACAGCAACACGGGATTCCTTTACCCTGACGATAACGTTTTCCCCAAGCTTTGAGACTACGCTTACCGTCCCGCCGATGTGAAAGCCCAGATCTTCCAGATGCTTTTTGACTTCCGGTTTCCCGCCTATCCTGCGAATCGTAAACTCCTTATTCATATCGGCCATTGTTAACGGCATCATTTCTTCACTCCTTTTTATATCAGCATATCTATTGATACGCTTTAATACCTCCAGATAAGTTAACAGCTGCTAACCAATGCGTTTTAATATAGGTTAGCATAAACTAACCTAATAATATAATACCACCGCCGATCACATAAGTCAATACTTTTTTGTTCATTTCTTTTACTGATTTACACAGTTCTGTAGGGATGCACAAAACTGCCGGCACAAGTAATAAAATTTTTGTTAGCTACAGCTTATATGCCGTCAGCAGCTGCCGGTATTAACAATATGTTTATTGACATCATATATATAAAGTTGTATAATAATAAACTGTAACGACAGTTCGTTTGCGCCATCCTGTCGATAAACAAAACCAGGGCAGTGATATGAACATTTCAGCACAGGGGATAACTTTGTGCTAAGATCATGTGCGCTGCTTTATGCGGCGCTTTTTTATGTTTTCGGAGGTTTTCCTATGAACAAGCTCGTGACTTCGGCGGCGTTCGACA
>JAFXRI010000019.1 GCA_017526445.1 Ruminococcus sp.
GAGCTGCCCTCAAAAGCGATAGAGCGTGAGGTGTTTGAGGAAACAGGCGTGAGCGCAAAAACCAAAGCCGTATTCTCGGTGCAGTTCAAGCCCGAGCAGTGGTGTGTGGTGTTCACTTTGGAGTATGTAAGCGGTGAACCAAAGTCGGACGGCTATGAGAACAACGAGGTGCTTCTTATTTCAGCCGAGGAAGCGGCGGAGCGTGATGATATCACAAATATGAGCAGGGAGATACTGCGGGCGTACATAGCCGACAAGGCTAATGTCCTTGGCAAGAGCAGCTATGTGCCGAGATCGACAACGGCTGATAAATATGAGATATATGGAGTTTGATATGCTTCCTGCTGATGCGCAGGAGAAAGACCGGCGCAGCAGCCTGATAATACAGACATCGTGATATTTAGCTTTCAGGAAAGATGAAAGATGAAAAACATATAAGGGGCCTGCCGTCCTGCGACGGCGGGCCTCTTTATGTGGGACGGATATAAGTGCAGGACAGCAGGGCAGGGATAGTTCCCGCCGGCGGGCTGAAAGGGTGACTGATTTTTGATAATTTTCACAAATGCTGCTTGAAAAATGTGAACTGTTGTGTTATAATAGTATGTAAAGTGCAAAGTCATTGAAGGAAGTGAGTCAATGAATACAACTTATACAGTGATATATATAGTTCTCATACTCGCCCTCGTGACCTGTACTGTCCTCGCCAAGCGTTCACCGAGACAGTGCCGCGGCGCCGTTGCCTGGCTGGAAACAGCCTTGATCGTGCCGATCCTCGCCAGCCTGCTCATTATGGGGGATTTTACCGGGACTCTTACGCTTATCGGTTATTATATGTACTTCATCGGTATCAATGTCGTGCTTGCCTCACTTGTCAATTTTACCAACACCTACTGTCAGGGCATCGGAAAAAGAAGAGGACAGACAAAGCGCAAGCCGACGGTGATGTATATTGCTCTTGGCGCCGATACCTTCCAGATGCTGCTCAATCCTTTCTTCGGTCATGCTTTCACCCTTAAAGCTGTCACCGACGGCGGCGGGACTTCCCATGAACTGATAACATACTTAGGCCAGACTGTCCACCTTGTTGCTGACTATTCCATTATTTTCTGCGTTATACTGATCTTCACCATCGCGTCTGTGATAACTCCCAAGATCCACCGCGAGCGATATACTATCCTTCTTGCATCTATGTGTGCAATCGGTCTGCTGCAGGTATATTATACCTTCTCCGGGAAGGGGTATGAACGTTCGAGCATCGGGTACGGCTGTTTCGGCGTCATACTGTTTTACTTCTCCATTATTCACAGGCCGCTGCGCCTGCTGGATCAGATGCTCTCAAGCATAATCTCGGACCTGTCGGATGCGTTCTTTGTCTTCGACTCCACCGGCACCTGCATCTGGGCTAATGAGCAGGGATGCAGGCTGACAGGCTGCGAGGGCACCAACTATGAAGAGGTCGATCAGAAGCTTCGTATGCTGTTTGGTGATCCCGATGCCAATAAGGACATGGATACCAGAAGAACTGTCGGCGAGGGTGAGAATGCCCGCATATATCTGCTGGAAGAAAAAAAGGTCCGGGGCAGCAACGGAAAGGAGAGCGGTTCCTATCTCCGTGTCCGTGATGTTACCGAGGTGGAGAATGAGATCAAGGTCCGTGATGAGCAGATCGGACAGATCAGTCAGGAGGCTTATAAGGATGCCCTCACCGGTGTCGGCAATAAGGCTGCCTATAACAATAAGGTCGATGAGCTGAATATGCTGATAAAGGAGGGCCATACCGAGCTCGCCGTGGTAATGGTGGATATGAACAACCTGAAAAAGATCAACGACGAGTACGGCCACAAGGCCGGAGATCTTTATATCCGGGGCTGCTGCCATATGATATGCGAGGCATTCAAACATTCCCCGGTTTACCGCATCGGCGGCGACGAGTTCGTGGCTGTGCTCCAGGGGCAGGACTATGACGAAAGGCTCCAGACCGTCCACGACCTGCACACTGCCTTTGAGGATGCCTGTGAGCGTACCGAGCTGGAACCCTGGCTCCGGTGCTCTGCAGCGGTGGGCATATCCGAGCTTTGTTCCGACGATAATTCCTTCGAGCTTGTGTTCAGACGCGCCGACAAGGCGATGTATGATGAAAAGAAGCTCTTCAAGGCGCTGCACGGCAGCTACCGTGCTCTGATGGACGACGAGCCCGGAGAATATTCTGAGTTTGAAGAATGATCTGTCCAATTTATTGTACACAAAAAACGGGCTTGCAGCAGCCCGTTTTTTTGAGGCAATACCGCACAACTCCTGTGCGTCAGATGCGACGTCCAGATTTTCGTCAGATTGCCTAAATTCGACGCAGGCTTGCTGGCGCAAGTCAAGGAGAACTTGGGTAATATGACGGAAAGCTGGCAAGCAGATGACGTGCAGAGGCGTTAGCCGTGGGTTGTGCGGTGTTGCCTTGAGAATATTTATGAGAGCAAAAACGTCATATTGATGATATTCTTTCCGCTGATGTACGAGTATCTGCGCGTATCGGATAGCTGTAATGCCATTTTTATGCCCATGCCGCCGGTGTCGTAGTCGTCGAAGTCCTTCTCCTTCGGGGGTTCGGCCAGCGGATCAAAGGGCTTGCCGCTGTCCTCAAAGCGCACCGTCAGGCGGTCATCCTCGCGGCTCATTATCATCCCGATATACTCCGAGCCCGAGTAGGTCACGATATTCACCAGGAGCTCCTCACAGGCGAGGACTATCATCCTCTTGTTTTCGTAACCGTCAGCCAGCTCCATCAGCCGGCTCTGCATCCTGCCGAGAGAGCTCATCTCACAGGGCAGAAGTTCGCTCACAAAGTTTTCTGATCTTGTGAACCTCAGCGAGACCAGGGTGATGTCATCCGACTGCTCGCAGCCTTCCGAATAGCGCTTTACCGCATCGGATACGGAGCGTGCTGTCTCTTCGGCAGAGCCCGGCAGGATCTCGCTTTGCAGCCTGTCCTCTCCGAAAAGCTCCTTGTTTACAGAAACAGCCTCGGTCACGCCGTCGGTATAGACTGTGATGCATTCACCGTCAGCAAGGACAGTAAATTCATTTATTATGTGCGAATCCTCGAACAGCCCCAGAGCTATCCCTGAATCCGGCGAAAGGAAGCGGCTGCCGTCTTTTCCGCTGATAAGCGGACGGGTGTGACCGCCGTTTGCGAATACGACCTCTCCCGTGGACGGATCCAGCACCAGTGCGAATACTGTCACGAACATACCCTCCGGGTTTTCGGCACACAGTTCGTTGTTGGCGAAGTTGAGTGCCGCCGCAGGATCAAGGTCTGAACGCAGTCTGTTCTTGATCATATTCTTTGCCATAGCCATAAACAGAGCCGCAGCTATTCCCTTGCCGGAGACGTCGCCGATGACTGCGCATATCCTGCCGCCGCTCTCGAAAACATCGTAGAAGTCTCCTCCAACCTCTCTGGCGGGACAGGCGCTGGCATAGAGATCATAGCCTCTGCCGGAATGACTGCACTTCAGCGGGACCATTCCGTTCTGTATGCGCCTTGCGATATCCAGCTCTGCCGCCGCCTGTGTCCGCTCGTGCTCCATCGCTTTGATATTGACTATATACCCTGCAATATCGTCGGACATCTTTGAAAAGGAGTTGTTTATCTCCTCTATCTCATAGTAGGACCTTAGATCCAGCCTGACGTGTTCCGTTTCCGGCTCGAAGGAGTTCATCTGTACTGCCAGATTTCTCAGGGGCTTGAAGATCTTCTTCCTCAGTACGATGAGCAGCATTATCAGTACTGCTGTCAGCACTCCTGTGACCAGCGCCACCATCCGGATCACATATCCCATCGCCCTGCTGCTGACCTCAGATACGTTGAAGTCTATCCCTGTGATACAGGTGATCTCACCCTCGTTGTTGTAAACAGGGAAGTAGTAGGTCAGCACTCTGCCGAATTCGTTCGACACCCGTCTGGGACCTGCAAGCTCGCCGTCCAGTGCCTTGTTGATATATGAGTAGTCCTCGATCATGACCTCGGTATTGTAGCTTCTCTCTTTACGGACGATCTCATCCTGCTCATTATCGTCGGCAACGGCCATTATATAGCGTATCTTGCCCTCGTCCTTTTTGGCGTGGAACATAAAGATGTACTCTGTGCCGGAAGCGGCACACAGCCGCTTGAGATACGTCCGGAAGTTTTCGTACACATCCTCCTCTTTCGGAACATCGCCTTCGGAGGGCTTGAGACTGCCGTAATCGATATAGCTTTCCAGCTCGGAAAATGTCTCACGGAACTTGTTTGCATCCGCAGTGCAGCTCTCCGCAGTGAAGCGGGTGTAGTACAGCCATGAGAACAGAGTCATCAGCAGCGCCGTGAATACGATAAGGACAACTGATATGACCGCTATCCTCCGCTGGGCAGAGTTTTTCAGATGTTTCCCTCGTGTCATACGATATTGAGCCGCTTGTCAAAGCCGGTCATCCTGAACACGGAGAGGATCTCCGACGATACATTCTTTATGGTCAGGGCGCCGTTCATCTGCTTGTGAGCCGCCACGATAAGGCGAAGCCCTGCTGATGATATGTATTCGAGCTTCTCCATATCCACAGTGAGCTCGGTGATGCTGCTCTCCAGTCCTTCCAGTGCAGCGCTGAATTCCGGTGCCGATGAAGCGTCCAGCCAGCCCTCGGGCTTTATAACTGCGCTGTTTCCGTTGATTTCCTTATTAATGATCATAATGAACGTTCCTTTCATATCAGATTAGTATTATACCTCTATTATATTAACATATTATTACCCGGATTTCAAGAGATTTGAGAAAATGAGACAAAAAATATACCGGATCATCATTTTTTCTATTGAAAACTTACAGCATCTGTGGTATAATCAATAGGGTGAGGAATTTCCTGCGGGGGCTCCGGCCTGTGAACGATGAACGTTAATATAAGGGAGAACAGACTATGAAATACTATCTTTACAATCCGCTGTCAAATAACGGCATAAGGCTCAATGTGCCGGGAGCAAAGCTGATGAACGCCGCAAGGCTCGATTACCCCAGCTTCTTTTCAAAGCTCAAAGCCGGGGACGAGGTGGTGCTCGTAGGCGGCGACGGGACTATCAGCTGGTTCATAAATCACGTTGATCCGGATACTCTGAAAAACAATGTTTATATCTACGGCAACGGCAGCGGCAACGACTTCCTCCACGACATAGGTGAAGAAGCGGGCAAGGAAGTGCTGCTCAATCCCTATCTGAAAAATCTGCCGAAGGTGAAGGTCAAGGGCGGAGAGTACAGGTTCATAAACAATATGGCTATGGGTATCGACGGCTTCTGCTGTGAGGAGGCTGACAAGATCAGAGCCAGGGAGCCGAAGAAAAAGATCAACTACGCTCTGATCGCCGTGAAGGGGCTGCTGTACAAGTTCAAGCCCTGCCGTGCGCTGATAGTCGTTGACGGGAAAAAGTACAAGTTCGACAATGTATGGATGGCTCCCACAATGAAAGGGCGTTACTACGGCGGCGGTATGAAGGCGGCACCCGATCAGGACAGGATGTCGGATTTGCTGACGGTGGTAGTGTCCTCATGTCCGTCGAGGCTGAAGCTGCTGAAAGCCTTCCCCTCCTTCTTTGAGGGCGAACACGTAAAAAAGACGGATATAGTAAGCGTATTCACCGGGAAGAAGATCTTCGTCAGGTTCTCAAGGCCCTGTGCTGCGATGTTCGACGGCGAGACCGTACTGAACGTCACCGAATACCGGGCGGAGCTCTGAGCGGGGAGGGTGCTATGCTTCACAGGATAACAGATCTTACCGAGCCGGATAACGGCTGCGAGGGCTTTATGCCCGGTGAGGAGCCTGCGGTGACTCTGCTCCTCGACGACGGCAGGAGCATAAAGGTCTATGACCGCCTTGCCTACGAAAAGGGCTGGGACACCGGCGGAGAGATAAGCGATGAGGATATTGAGAAATACTCGGTATGATGGCAAATGATAACAGAACTTAAATACTCGAAGACAAACACATATCTTATACAGGGCGAGCGCGGCAGCCTTATGTTCGATACCGGCTGGGCGGGGACCTTCCCGATGCTGTGCAAAGCACTTGGTGAGAAGGGTATCAGGCTCGGGGATATCGACTATCTGCTGATATCACACTATCACCCTGACCATATGGGCATAGCCCAGGAGATCGCTGATGCGGGAGTGAAGATACTCGCGGCGGAGCAGCAGCGGGATCATCTGCACGACGCCGACGGTGTTTTTGAAAAGGAGAAGAACCGGGACTTCATACCCATAAGGGATTCTGAGGTCGAGTTCACCGATCCGTCCCGGAGCAGGGGAGTGCTCAGGAAGCTGGGCATAGACGGGGAGATCGTCCACACCCCCGGCCACACGGAGGACAGCATATCGCTGTGGCTGGAGAGTGAGCGTGCGCTGTTTGTGGGAGATCTCAACCCGTTATACGAGCTGGAGATGCACCGAGGGACTGCGATCGCACAGAGCTGGGGCAGACTTCTGAGACTTTCTCCGAGAGTGGTGTACTACGGCCACGCCAGAACGGCTGTGCTTGACGGGCGCGATGTCAAGGCACTGCAAGAGTCCAATGATTCGGACACTTATGCACTCGTGAAGCGTATAGTGAAGCTGATAGACAAGGGGTGCTATGCAGAGGAGATACAGCAGAAGACAGGAGCCGATCCTGTATTCATCGGTGATGTGACGAGGATGTATCTTACGCATCCGAACGTGAGCGTACAGGGCATACTTGACCGTATAGAGATCAAAGGGCGGTAGTGACCGCTGCTTCAATATTTATCAGATCAATGATCGTGATACTGCACAGATCAGCCTAAGTGCATTTGTGCGGTATCACGATTTTTTTTGTAAGGATACAGAGAACGGACGGGAAACCTGCTTATATAAAGAGATGCCGATTGTGAAGAAAATGTAAAAGCGTTCAGCACGGTATTGACAAAACTAACGAACGGTAGTATAATACCTAACAGAAGATATGGAGGTGCAGGACTTGGATAAAAAGGAACAGATAATACTCGCTGCCGTCGAGTTGGCCTCGGAGAACGGTCTGGGGAGCGTTTCTATGTCACAGATCGCCGGGAAGCTGGGGATGCGCAAACCCTCGCTTTACAATCACTTTGAGTCGAAGGACGCGATAATTCAGGCGATGTATGAGTACCTGCGGGAGGGCTCGAAGAAAAAGCTCTCGCTGGAGGATACCGATTACGGCGAGTTCGTAAAGGACAAGACAGCCGAGCAGGCGCTGAGCATATCTGTGGGGAATTACATCAGTATGAACTCGCAGAAGGAGATCACGGATTTTTACAGGCTGATCTACTCGCAGAGGGCGGTGGATGCAGCTGCCGCAAGGATAATGAAGGATGAGACTCAGAGGATGATACTCGCGACAAAACAGCTGTTCTATGCTTTGCAGGTCCACGGAAAGCTGGATATCAGGGATATAGATACGGCGGCGGAGTCCTTTGCGCTGACGGTCCATTCGATAACGGATCTGATGCTGGACTGTAAAAACTGCGGAGAGGAGCCGCCTGAGGGGATGCTGGAGAGATACATCCGGTGGTTTTGCAGAGAGGTCGGAGGTGCGGAGAATAATGAAGAATAGAAAGCTTATAAACAAGCTGGGGCTTTTGGGGATCGTCTCGCTTATCTCCTATACGGCGGCAGTCCTGTTTGCTCCGCTGGACTATCCGGGGTACGACTGGATGGCTCAGGCGGTGAGCGATCTCAGCGCCGAGAACTCGCCGTCAAGGATGCTGTGGGAGCAGCTCTCGGCATTTTACGGCAGCTGCGGGATAGTATGTATCACAGCGGTATGCATATTCATACAGGGCAGGCTCACCCGGGTTTTGCGGGTGGGGATATACCTGTTCGCGGTGATGAGCTGGATCTCGCAGATCGGGTACAAGATGTTCCCGCTGACCGACAGCGGTAATGCGGGGACCTTCCGGGATGTTATGCATATATATGTGGTGACGGCGCTGGTGGTGGTGCTGTCTATTGCCTCGCTGGTGACGATCACGGTGGGAGGATTCCGCTCAAAGGGGAAGTACCGTGCTCTGGCGGTATGGGCTGCCGCTGCGCTGGCGGCTATGTTCGCAGGAGCGATAGGCTCAGGAGCGGTGCCGAAGGAATACTTCGGTATATTTGAGAGGTTCAGCGTTTTCGCCGCGGCAGGATTTACTGCTGTGCTGGGGGTATATCTGTTCAACGGCTTCGGTGAGCTTGAGGAGAAAGGATCCTGAGACAGCATATGAGGAATAAGGGCAGGACCCGTCGTATCCGGATGCGGCAGGTCCTGCCCCCGTTTTGTGTAAGCAGCTGCTCTTCATTGCGATGCAGCAGCCTTTTTGAACTTGTCCCGATATCGTGTGCCGTTATAATATACAAATATTGGCAAACGTTATTGTGAGTTCTTACAAAAATATGATTGTGTTATATTGATGAATTCCATTTGCGGCGCAGATATGGTATAATAAAGGCAACACCGCACAGGGTTGTGCGGTGTTGCCTTAAACAATAGTAGTTTTGGTCCGGCAGGAGCGTCTGTGCTCATAGGCCGTTTCTGATCTGATGAAAATGAAGATAACGGGGAATGATATGGTAAACACAGAAAATACGGAAAATACCGAAAAACAAAAGAAGAAGAACCGGCGCCTTATGGTGCAGGTGGCGCTGGTAATAATTCCTGTTTTTCTGATAGTGATAGGCGTGCTGACGCTGATAATGTACAAAAACACGGTCAGCGGCTTTCTTGACATTCAGAACGACGCTATCAGCGATACGCTGGAGAATCTGTACAATAACAGCGAATTTTACCAGAAGGGGTTTATTATTGACGGCTGGGAGACTATGGATCCCTCAAGAGTCGAAGATCCTGAATTTGAGGATATGATTGCGCAGACCTATATGGAGATGCAGGAGCATCTGGGGGATCTGGATGAATGGATGATGTCACTTGAAGGTGATAAGAGGGAATACCTGTATCTGTATGCTTATGTGGCCACGGCAATGGGGCCGATAATCGATGACAGCAAAAAGAGGTACGACAGCCTCTTCCTCATTGACATCAACGAGCCTAACCTGGGATTTGTTTTCTTTGCGGTGAGTCAGAACGCCGAGGAAGTATATGATATAGGCGACAGGCTCGACATAGATCTGGACGACCATCCTGTGCTGAAAAATATGGTGGGTTCTTCGTCGGATAAAGTGGTCTTCGAGAAGACCACAGACTTTATGGGCGAGGGAAGCAGGTACATAGGCTACAAGCCCATAGTTACCGACGGCAAGGTGCGTGCCGTGCTGGGCGTATCCTACAACTGGAAGGAATTCAGCCAGATAATGACCTCCACGGTGAGGATCACTCTGATATTCGGTATAGGAAGTATGGTGCTGCTGCTGATCTCGGTACTGGTGCTGCTGTTTTTCAAGGCAGTATCGCCCATCGCCAAGATACAGGGCATAGTCAGGAACTATAAGAACGACAAGAACAGCAGCGAGATAGCCGCTAAGATGTCGATGATAAGATCCCGCAACGAGCTTGGTATGCTTTCCGAGGATATATCGGATATGGTGAGGGAGATCGACTACTACACGGGCGAGAATATCAGGCTCGCGGGGGAGCGTGAGAGAGTTTCGGCTGAGCTGGATATGGCCAGGAACATACAGTCGAGCCAGCTGCCCTGTGACTTCCCGGCCTTCCCGGACAGAAATGAATTTGATATCTACGCCTCGATGACACCTGCCAAGGAGGTGGGGGGAGATTTCTACGATTTCTTCCTGATCGACGAGGATCATCTGGCGCTGGTCATAGCTGATGTTTCCGGAAAGGGCGTACCGGCGGCGCTGTTTATGATGATATCCAAGATGCTCATAAACAATTTCGCTATGATGGGGCTGTCGCCGAGTGAGGTGCTGAACAGAGCGAACCGGGCACTTTGCGAGCATAACAGCTCAGAGATGTTCGTTACGGTATGGCTGGGAGTGCTGGAGATCTCCACAGGTAAGGTGACAGCGGCCAATGCCGGACACGAGTTCCCGATAATAAGGCGTCCGGGCGGCAGCTTCGAGCTGTTCAGGGAAAAGCACGATTTCGTTGTCGGCGGTATAAAGAATAAGAAGTACAAGCAGTATGAGTTCACTCTTGAAAAGGGAAGCACGCTGTTCGTTTATACGGACGGAGTACCCGAGGCTGCCGATGCCGATATGAAGATGTTCGGCACCGACAGGCTGGTCGAGGTGCTGAACAGGGATCCGGATGCATCGCCGGAGAAGCTTTTGAAGGATGTTCATGAGGCAGTGGACAGCTTTGTGGGTGATGCTCCGCAGTTTGACGACTTTACGATGCTGGGTATAAAGATACTTTAGAACATAAAAGACGAATATGGGCTGAGACCCTTGAATAAATCATACGGAGGGACAGATCATGAATATCACAATGAACAAAAACGGAAAAGTGCTTATTGTGGCCGTGGCGGGAAGACTTGACACGCTGAACTCGCCGGAACTGGAGAAAAAGCTGGGGCCGGCACTTGAGGGCATTGAGGACCTTGTCTTTGATTTTTCGGAAGTGACTTATATTTCCAGTGCGGGACTCAGGGTGCTTCTGACTTCAATGCAGATAATGGAGACCCGCGGCAAAATGACCGTAAAGAACGTAACTCGTGATGTCATGGACATATTTGAGATCACCGGATTTGCCGAGGATCTCAATATCGAATAAGGAGACTGCTATGAGAGAACTTGATATAGATGCTATTAAAGAGAACCTTCCCCAGGTGCTGGGATTTGTGGAAGAACAGCTTGAGGGGCAGGGCTGTGATGCCTCGGTCATCACTCAGATCGACATTGCAGTTGAAGAGATCTTCGTGAATATCGCCAGCTATGCCTACGATCCCGATGTGGGCCCTGCAAATATCAGGGTCGAGATCATCGAGGAGCCGCTTTCGGTGGTGATAAGCTTTATTGATAACGGAAAGCCCTACGATCCGCTGGCAAGGCCGGATCCCGATATAAAAAAGCCTCTGCGTGAACGTCAGAAGGGCGGACTCGGTATCTTTATGGTCAAGAAGTCGATGGACAATGTTACTTATGAATACAAGGACGGCCAGAACATCCTGACCATAACGAAGAACATAAGCTGACCGGTACGGCCCGGTAATTGCAAAGGATAAAGGATAAGCGTATAGGCAACACCGCACAGGGGTTGTGCGGTATTGCCTATAAAAAAAGCGGTCCCTTTCCCTGGGTGGGGGAAGGGGCCGCTTTGTGTATTTGTCAGCTGAGGTCAGGCATATTTGACAGCGCCGATGCATACGGCAAGAGTGCCGGTGTAGGTGTTGTCGGAGGTGAGGCCCTCCTCGCCGTTATTGATCTGTACCTGCTGGACAGAACCGCCGGCGGCTTCGATGCGCCAGTGCGTGCTGCCATTGCCCTTGTCAACGACGTTTCCGGACTTTTCGAGCAGCGTTCTTCTGACGCCGTACTCGTTTACGAGCTTATTGATGATCTCAGTGCGGGAGGAGGCTTCGCCGAGATATATCCAGGTATGGTCCTCACGCTGGTCGAGCTTGTTCTTTACGACGACTATGGAGCCCACGGGGATTGTGCCGCCGCTGTCTGCTGTCCAGTAATGCGTCTTCTTGCTGGTGAGCTTGTCGCGGACCACTGTGGCGTACGCTTCGACACCGCCGCGGAAGAAGGAGGCATTCTTTATCGCCTTATTGCCGTTGTAGTAATGCCAGGTCTCGGCAGCGAGAGTCATGGGATACTGGTTGAAATTCTCCGATGTAACGCCCAGCGAGCCCAGGGACCAGTACACAAGGCCTGAGCAGTCGATACCCTTGGCGCCCAGCGTTTTCAGCTGTGATGCTGTGAAGAAGGTGGGAGGTGCGCCGTCGTATATGGAAACGAACTCGCCGCCGATCACCATTCCGCCTGCACCCTTGCCGCCGGAGGCATATTTGGTGCCGAGGGCTGTACAGGCCTTGGCGATGAATTCCTTTGCAGTGACCAGCTGGGGAACACCTTCGATGACCTTGACAGTGCCGATGCTGCTGTAATTGCCGTAGCGAGTGGAGGATGACTTGCCGTCCTTGGTCATAAAGGAACGGACCTTGACATACCAGGTCTCGCCGGCAGCGGGTACTCTGGAAAACCTTTCGGAGAGATCGTCCAGATCGGTGGAGCTGTAGCTGTGGACGTATTTTTTAGCATTGGTGCTGGGAGTTTCGACAAGGGCGGATGAGAGGGCGTCCTTGTTCTGCGAATAGAGTACCTGATAGCCGACAGAGCCCTCGGTGGCCTGCTCCCACCTCAGCCTGAAAGTGCCGTTGGAGCTTAGCAGAGACACTATCCTGTTCTTTGCAGGCTTTACGACGAAGCCTTTTTTGAGCGTGCCGGTCACGTTGTCAGTCAGGCCTTTGACTGTATATGAGGCGCAGCCGACTTTCAGATTGTTCGAGTAGGACACGGAATACTCCGAAGCAGGGATAACTGAGCCGGTCTTGAAGTTCACGCTGACCTTGGGTCTGATACTGCTGCCTGTATATGTATAGGAGCCGTAGGGGATGGATACGCTGGCGTAGCTCGTTGTAAGGTCGAGGGGCTTGACAGTAAATGTCTTCTTTACAGTGCCGCTGTACTTTCCGATGCCCTTGACGGTTATATTCGCTGTGCCGACGTTTGTGTTGTTTGAGTAGGATACTGTGAAGTCGGTATCCTTGACAAGGGCATTGCCGGAGCTGTCCTTGACGGTAACTGTGGGTTTAATGCCCCGCCCGCGGTAGGTGTAGGAGCTGTAAGGGATAGTCACCTTGAAGCCGGATATGCTGGCAGCGGCGCTGGCTGTGATCACAGCGGGGCTGTCTGCGGTGTCTGCGGGCAGGAATGCTGCCGCACCGAATATCATCATCGCAGCCGAGGCGGCGACGATCAGTTTTCTGAACATAGTGTTTCCTCCGTTTATGTGATACTTGTTCTGAGAGGGCCGGCTCGATCCCTGAAAACTGCGTTTATCCGGGGAGGAGACGGCCTCGTTTCCCATTATAACACATTTTCCGGCATTTTTCAATAGCGGGCGGGAAATTTCGCAGAATGCGGCCCGGAAAGCGAAACTGTACAAAAAAACGCCCTTGCCGCAAAGGGCGGGAAGGCAGAGCAGGCTGCGTGACTGCATTGGCTGCGCAGCCTTTCTCTTTTTGCCTTTGCTCCGTTTTTTGGTTATTTTATCTAAATTTTCCGCAAGAACTTGACAAAAATGTTGAAATATGCTATAATGATAAAAATCATATTGTAGGAGCTTCAAAAATCGGTTGGCAGCTCTGTGCTGTTTTGGTATGGTCAGATATGGCATGGCTCCGCCCGTTTTTCACACGTTGATTTGGCATATTCTCCGGGATGAACGTTCCGTGAAGTGTGCTTTTTTATTATCTGAAACAAAGGAGGAAATAATATGAAAATTTTTCGCAGAACAGCTGCAGCGCTGACAGCGCTTATGCTCTCTGCCGGCTCTGCCGGCTCGCTGCCTTATGCAGTGCTGAGTGCCGAGGCCTATTCGCAGGCAGATATCGTTGCCGCTGTTCATGCTAACGACATCGAGCGTGACCGTATCGAGTCAATGACTTCATACGTTTACAACGGCACGGATGATATTCTGAGCTTTACGTTCAATAACGATCCCGTGCTTGGTGATCTTGAGCTGCCCGAGAAATATGATCTTCGTGATGTTGACGGCAAGAACTATGTTTCGTCCGTTAAGCTGCAAAACCCCTGGGGCACCTGCTGGAGCTTCGGAGGAATTGCTGCGGTAGAGACAAGCTATGCATCAGCTACAGGCTTTGACTATAACGATCCCGCAAACGAGTGGCTGCTGCCCCTGCATGATTTTTCCGAAAAGCACCTTGCGTGGTTCACCTTTACCCCCCTTACAGATAAGAGCGGAAAATACTTATCGCAGGCAGGAGAGGGCTATCACGGAGATTTCAACGAAGAGAGCGACCCCGCCGATATCAGCCAAAAGGTGTACTTTCACGGCGGTTTCTACTCCTCTGCGAACACTGTATTTTCGGCAGGTATCGGCCCCGCACTTGAAAGTGATTTTCCTTATGAGAACAACAAAGAGGCTCAAAGTATCGCAAAGCTTTTAGCTGTCGGCTTTACGATCTCTGATGACCCTGCAACCAGTGATGAATCCCGTGTTTTGCTTTTCGATGAAGTCGTCAACAAAGAAGATGTCCAGAGTATCGTTGATGAGATTGAAAAAAAATACCCCGATTATGAATTCTGTCTTGATACTTATGTCGCTGATAAGCTCGATCACCCCACAGAGGATGTGATCGGAAAGAAGCTGGCAGCGGTGTTGATGAGTGATGTAGTTGACTGGACTATTGATGATTCAAAGCGCTTCTCTTCTGCATATTATCTGAAGGACGGTAATGTTCTCCCTGCTCCCTTTACTACGGGAGAGAAAGGGGAGTATGTTTATAATCCTGTTTCCAATCAGGCTATCAAGAGCGAGATCGTGAACGGCAGAGGCGTTGCTATAGCCTTCTGCGCCGACCAGTCAATGCCCGGGCAGACTATCGGTAAGGACAGCTATATGAATTTCATTGACAAGGACGGCGACCATACTGACTCTCCCGATGATGCAGTTATCTGGGCTCAGTACTCCTATGACAGGACCTATGATCCCGCCGATCCGGATTCGGTAAACAAGCCTGTGGCTCCAAACCATGCTGTATGCATCGTCGGCTATGACGATAACTTCCCCAAGGAGTATTTCAACGACCCCAACGGCACTATCGGCGGCAACGGTGCGTGGATAGTCAAGAATAGCTGGGGCAGCACAGATACAGGCTGGGGCTCCGGCAAGACCGGATACTTCTATCTTTCATACTACGATCAGGGTCTTTGCTTCCCCGAGAGCTACGTTCTTGATACAAACGCTGAGACCAAGTTCCTTTTGAAGGATATTGATATGCATGATTTCCTTCCGACTCTGGGCAGGAGCAGGATCACTATGGAAGATGAGATCAGCATGGCTAATATCTTTACTGCACAGAGCAACAGCACAGTAAGATTTATCGGCGTTGATGTAACATCTGCCGAGAGCGATGTTGAGTACAGCGTTTATAAGCTGAACGAGAATGCTGAATCTCCTGTTGACGGTGAGCTGTTCTTGCAGAGCAGTGAGCATTTCACCTATTCGGGCTATCATATGGTCGATCTCGGCAGAAGTATGACGCTGAGAAAGGGCGACAAGTATTCCGTTGTAGTTAAGATCAAGGATCCCGACGGCTATCAGCTGAATGTAAGCAGAGATCTGAACAAGCAGGGAATTGAATTCTATGAGCCCTACGCACACGAGCGTTATCTTGATTCGGACGAGGATCCCGCAGAATACGAACCGAGAAAGGATTACGGAGTAGGTATCGTCAACAAGGGCGAGAGCTTTGTGGGCAGCGGCAGCGAGTGGAGCGACTGGGCTGACATTATCGCTGAACTAAGGGTGCTCAACAAGGATCTGAACAACGACGGCTTCGATTACGACAACTTTGCTGTAAGAAGCTATCCCGAGACTGAATTTCTGTCTGTGAAAAACAAGCCTGTCGATGTGCAGGATACCTACAAGGCAGGAGATGTCCTGAAGGGCGTTGTCCAGGTAAGCTACAACGCTGAGAACTCTCCGCTTGTCGAAGATTTTGGCGGCAATTTTGAAATTGAGGTCACCGTAGGCGGCAAGCAGCTCATGATCGGTGAGAACAATGCAGATGCTGTATTCAACAAGCTGGCTAAGGGCGAGACCCTTGAGATCCCCTACGAATACACCGTTACCGAAGATGACGTAAAGCTCGGCTCGGTTGAAAGCACCGCACGCCTCAAGTTCATGAGTGTATATCTCGATGAAGAGCGTAAGCCGATCTTCCCGGAGGACCTGAGCTTCGCAGTTCAGACAGAGGCTGATGCTCCCGAGAGCTCTGTTCCCGAAAATGACAGCAGCTCTGAAAGCACTCCCGACAGCAGCTCCAGCTCGAAGCCTGACAGCAGCTCCAAGGCAGCTGACAACACCAACCCCAACCCGAATACCGGTGCAGCCGCCGCAGCAGGAGTTCTTCTGGTATCGGCAGCCGTTGCTGCGATAGTCGTTCGCAAAAAGCGCTGACAGCAGCAGGGAGCACCTGTCCTTGCGGAAAACAGCTCTCACATCATCCTCCTTCACGCCCACGACGAAACAGAAGAGCTTGTTCCCGGATATTACAGACAGTTTATTGAGCTCCTCCTTGAAAACGGCATGAAGTTCAGGGAGCCGGGTTTTATAAAGATATCACCGGCTCAGAGCGTCAGCAAAAGCGGTAAATAACAGACATTTCAGAGTATAAAAAAGCCCGCAGACTAAATATCTGCGGGCTTTATGCTTTGGCGGAGAAGGAGGGATTCGAACGATTAGGTAATGCATCAAAACCCCATAAACACGATGTTTCAGAGCATAGCGTGTGACTGATTTGTGATTTAAATATGGTCAAATTTGGACGTGATAGGTTAGATATAAGCAGCTTTTCTGGTGAAGGAGGGCTGCTTTTTCTTTACATCTATTGTATCAGTTACTTATAGTTTCAATCCCTCTGCAATAGTTTGAATAAATCAGCATTCTAAAGTGATAATTACTTCATCGGCATATCAGCCATAGCGTCCACCTGATCTCGTCTGGCATAGATAACATCTGTCACTATGACCTTTTTCTCCGGCTCATTGATCCAGAAATAGACATAGTAATTGCCGACCGTCATTTGATGGATACCCAGCGTTTTCCATGGCTCATCCTCTGTCAGTCTGACTTTGTTTGGAAATGTATCAAGCCCAAATATAGCGTCAAAGATCATTTTGACAGTGTTTCGGGCTGCCTGCGGTGCTTTTAGCTCATTTCTGATATAGAACGCTATTGCCCTCACAGAGTTTTCCGCAAAGGCAGTAACTTCGACCTCATATTTATTCATCGCCGAGTTCTCCTATCAGCTTGCTATATACCTTATCAGCCGGGGAAGTCATGCCCTGCTTAGCCTGTTCAAGCCCGACTGCCATTCTCTGATCGAACTCCTCCTTGGTCATCTCGTCTCGGGCTTTAAGATCATTTACAGGCACTGACGGGCGAAACGGCAGCCCGTTCCAGAGAATGATCTCCCTGTAAAACATATTTATCGCAGTAGAAACAGGAATACCCAGCTTTGCCATAACAGCCTCAGCCTGAGCCTTGATGTCCGGTTCAACTCTTGCAGTAACGTTTGCGGTTCTTGTTGCCATAATATCGACCACCTTTCTGATACTATTATACCACATTGTATCGCAGATTGCAATACATTTTTCAAATAATTAGAAGTTTTTTATAAAATAAACGGTCACAGACACCTGTAACCGCTTATTTTTATTCTATCGATAGATCTTCCTCGGTGAGTTTGATCTCACCGTTTTCTTCCTCATACTTATTTATTGTCTGTTTGATGACCGTTTCGATCATATTTGTCATAGAACGGTTCTGCTTTTCAGCAATCTTTTTGATTTTTGCATGATCTTCGAGATCAAGGCGCAGTGTAAATCTTGTTTTAAGTACAGCCATAGTGATACCTCCTTGTAAATATGATACCACTATGACACCTTTTTGTATTCCGCCATATTGACACCACTATGACACCATAGTATAATTATTATGGGGGTGTTACTATGGAAATATACACTGTCAGCTTATTTGGTCATAGGCGCATTGACAGTATTGCAGAGCTTGAAAACAAGTTAGAACCCATAATATGTGAGCTCATTAAGAATAAGTCATATGTAGAATTTCTTATCGGACGGGAGGGTGAATTTGACCGGATCGCTGCTGGCATAATACGCCGGATATGTAAAGAGCTTGACTACGGAAATACTCACCTGTCACTTGTGCTGCCATATATGACGGCAGAATACAGGGATAACGAAGAATACTATCTGGAGTATTATGATGAGGTAGATGTTTGCAGTGAATCCGCAGCAGCTCATTATAAAGCCGCTATACACCTGCGTAATCGCTCTCTGATCGACCGTTCCGATCTTGTGGTATGTTATGTCAAAAACAACTCCGGAGGGGCATACAAAGCGTTACAGTAC
This sequence comes from Ruminococcus sp., assembly GCA_017526445.1. GTDB lineage: Bacteria > Bacillota > Clostridia > Oscillospirales > Ruminococcaceae > FB2012. The sequence goes on from JAFXRI010000019.1 coordinate 18,153, forward strand.
GCTTTGAGTAAGGGTGTGAAGGCGGTAAATATATATAATACTGAAGATATGTGATTTGACAACTAATGTCAAATATAGTATAATTAAAAATACGAGGTGATCTACAATGTCAGAGATATTTAGTCCTACAACACTAACAGTTAATCAGCTGATTGAAAAAATAGATACCGGTGAGCTTGGTCTTCCCGAACTCCAGCGTCCTTTTGTATGGAAAGATACGAAGGTCAGAGACTTATTTGATTCAATGATGAAGGGTTATCCTATAGGTTATCTCATGATATGGGAATGCCCTGAACTTGAAAAGAAGAAAACAATAGGTGTAGGCGGGCATAACTATGAAACTCCTAAAGAGGTGATTATTGACGGGCAGCAGCGACTCACATCACTTTACGCTGTAATGAAAGGGCAGAAGGTCATAAATTCAAAGTTTGACGAAAAATCTATAATAATATCTTAGTCGAAGCCGTAAGCCTGCATGACTGCCTTATCGTTTGCCTGATGAGCCTTGCGGAGTTCGGGCGGCATAGTAGTCTCGTCGTAGAGGTCGGCGAGGGAGCAGTCGGGGTATTTTGCCCTTGCGTCCAGTATCATTTGTGCGGTTTTCTCTATGGTCGCTTTCTGCTTTTCATCGGGGTCGCACCAGGGAAAATTATTGTAAACCACTTCTTTTGAATACCTGAAATCACTCTTTATTCTTCCGCAAACAGTTCTTATCCAAGCCATATGTACATTTGATGTGAGAATGCCAAAACTATACAATGTAGCTGCTGGCATTAACATATTTGCATCACCACATATTATATCCTCACTTACATATCCAATGGGAATATATTTTCTGTTTTGTGATGAATGTCTTGGAATAATAAGATAGTTACTATTTGGCTGACGGATTTCACCAAATAGTGTTGGTGTATCCGCAAGTTTCCTTGTTCCAGCTCTATTACTTTCTGAACGCATTTTTTTCACATTCTGTACAGCATTCAGAATGGGAGGAATGGAACTAATTATTATGGGTGAGATGTCAACAAGCCATAAACACCAACGCTCTTTGTTGTTGATGAACTCAGTTGCACCCACAAATCTTCTAAACAAAGTCTCTGCCTGCGGGTATTTATTGATAATTAAGTCTTTATCTTCCTTAGAATAATCAGAAAGAAATCCACCGTCATTTGGCATATTACCAAAATCGAGTTTTGAAACCTTACATAGAGGATTTTTCCTTTTTTCAATTACTACGTCATCAGCTTCCACAAGATACCCGTTGATGTTTTTTACGACTTTATTTCCACCATTATCATGAACTGCTTGTTCTCTGCACGAATCAGGATCAAAGGAGCCTCAGAACCGTCATAGTTGGTGAGAGTCTTTTTGATCTTATCTATCTCCTTGTCATCAACATAAGGAAACATCGCTATTTTGGTGAGTGCAACGCTGAAA
>JAFXRI010000109.1 GCA_017526445.1 Ruminococcus sp.
CGTCATGATCACCAACGTCATCAAAGATGACGTCAATTCTCCTTGACGTTGCGTAAAGCGAAGTGAACTTCGCTTGCAAACCTGCGTCGAATTTAGGCAATCTGACGAAAATCTCAGCTCAACTTTATTGAGCTTGCGCGCAATCTGATGCACAGGGGTCATGCGGTGTTGCCTATAATTTTTTTGAAAATCTATGTAACGTTTTTGTTCTTTATCCGTCTAACCCACAGAAGCCGGGGGAAGGAGGTGCGATGATTGGACAAAAAGACTGCCGAAAAGCTGTACGATACCTGCTATATGCAGGTGTACTCCTACGTGATGACACTCGCCAAAGATCAGCATACGGCCGCAGAGATAACACAGGAGACCTTTTTTAAGGCAATGACCACCAGCCGATCCTTCCGCGGCGAATCCGAGTGTTATTCATGGCTGTGCGCAATAGCAAAGAACCTTTTCGTTGACGAGAAGCGAAGGAGTTCAAAGTACACAGACGAGCCGGAGGAGTCCCTCGCCGACAGCGGCACCGACCTCGAGCAGAGCATAACCGATTCCGAGACCTCGTTTAGGATACATATGCTGCTCCACTCGATGGAGGATCCGTACAAGGAAGTCTTTGAGCTCAGAGTTTTTGGAGAGCTGTCCTTCGCCCAGATCGGTGCGATCTTCCGGAAGACCGAAAGCTGGGCAAGAGTCACCTATCACCGCGCCAGACTGAAGCTGAAGGAAAGGATGGATAATAATGAAGTACGACTGTGATCTCATATGCGATCTGATACCGCTTTATATAGATGATGCCTGCAGCAAGGCCAGCGCCGATGCAGTAAGAGAGCATCTCGGCGAGTGCAGTTCCTGTGCGGAGCTGTACGAGGATATGAAGAAAAGCGAGACCGCCATAGACAAGGCTATGATAAGTGAACGGGACGAGGTCCTCACCCGGCAGGCCAGGACCTTCAAGCGCAGGAGCGTCCTGGCAGGAGGCATCATCGGAGGCATATTCGCCCTGCCGATACTGATCTGCCTGATAGTGAACCTGGCCTCCGGCGCGGGACTCAGCTGGTTTTTCATCGTGCTGACTGCTATGTTCATACCCGCTTCACTGACCGTTGTCCCGCTGATGATGCCGGATAACAAGGCCCTGTGGACACTTGGCGGATTTACCGTGAGCCTGATAACGCTGCTGGGCGTGTGCTGTCTCTATTCGGGAGGCAGCTGGTTCTTCACGGCAGCCTCGGCGGTGCTGTTCGGACTGTCTGTGCCGTTTTTGCCTGCCGTTGTCCGGGCGAAGCCGATAGCAGCGCGTCTCGGCAAACACAAGGGCACTGCTGTGATGGCGGGATATACCGTTACGTTTGTCCTTATGATGATATGTATAGGCATCGGAAGCCGCAGCCCCGGCAGTTTCTTCGGATATGCCGCAGCCTTCTCGCTGCCCATGCTTGCATATATGTGGGGGATCTTCGCACTGATACGTTTCCTCAGATGGAATGCTGCATTCAAGGCCGCTGCCTGCATATTCCTGTCAGCGCTGATGTTTTTCCTCTATGATACACTGGTCCTGCTGCTGCTGGGCAGAGGGCTCAGGTTCCCGACGCTGGACTTCACACAGACAGGCGATCAGGGCATAATAGACAGCATAAGCTGGGCAGTGCTCTTTGCGGGAGCATTCTTCGCAGCAATAATCGCGGCTGTGGGAGCTGTAAGGAACAAGAAAAAATGACTGTATCCGGAATATACAGGAGGATGATGATATGAAAGCTTTGATAAGGATAGTCACGGTGCTGACGGCGGCGCTGATGTTCTGTGCGCTGACCGGATGTATGGGTATCACCAGCACCTATGACCATGCTGATGAGTACACTTCCGGAGGGCGGGAGATAAGCGGCGAGGTCACAGCACTTGATATAGACTGGAGCGCCGGCAGCGTCAGCGTTTCGGCTTATGACGGCAGTACGGTCAGCATAGCAGAGACCTGTTCCGATGATCTTTCGGAGGATCAGAAGGTGCATACCTGGCTCGACGGAACGGTCCTGAGAGTGCGCTACTGCAGATCCGGCGAGACTTTCATGATGAGCTCTCCCGACAAGAAGCTGGAGATAAAGGTCCCCAGAAGTGCCAAGCTCAGGAGCATCGACCATAACGGCTCCTCCACCGACACCGACTTCAGCAGTATGACCGCCGAGAGCATCAAGGTGGATCTCTCCTCCGGCGAGGCAAGGCTCAAGGACTGTTCGGCAAAGATCTTTGAGCTGGATTCCTCTTCGGGAGACATAACCCTCGATCAGAAAGGCGAGTCGGAAAAGATCAAAGCCGAAGCCTCGTCGGGAAAGATAAAGATCACGGCTGAAACGGTAGGCGAGCTGAAGCTGGACACCTCCTCCGGCGACAAGGAGATCAGCGTGCAGAAGGCTGACCATATCTTATCCGACTCCTCCAGCGGATCTACTGAGCTTCGGCTGGGGACTATGCCTGCCGATATGTCTATCGAAGCTTCCTCCGGAGATGTGACTCTTTACATCCCGGCAGATGCAGACTTCAAGGGCGTGATAGACACCTCCTCCGGCGATATCAGCTTTGATCTCCCGCTCTCGAACAGCGGTGACACCTACACCTGCGGCAGCGGGACGAACTCACTGAACATCGAAACCTCCTCCGGAGACATTTCCCTGAGAAAAGCATAACAGAGCATAATAAAGGCAATACCGCACAACCCCTGTGCGTCAGATCACGCGCAAGCTCAATAAAGTTGAGCTGAGATTTTTCGTCAGAGTGCATAAATTTGACGCAGGCGGGCGAGCGAAGACCAATTCGCTTTTCGCCCGGCAAGGAAA
>JAFXRI010000020.1 GCA_017526445.1 Ruminococcus sp.
AGATTTTTCGTCAGAGTGCATAAATTTGACGCAGGCGGGCTGACGCCCGGCAAGGAAAATTTGTGTGCTATGACGGAAAATATGCAAGCAGATGACGTGCAGAGGCGCAAGCCGCGGGTTGTGCGGTGTTGCCTTAGTACATACCGCCCATGCCGCCGCCTGCTGCAGCCGCCATTGCTGCATCTGCTGCGGGATCCTTGATATCAGCAACAAGGCTCTCGGTGGTCAGCACCATTGCTGCTACGGATGCAGCGTTCTGAAGTGCCGAACGTGTTACCTTGGTAGGATCAACGATGCCTGCGGGGATCATATCAACATACTCCTCGTTGTAGGCGTCAAAGCCGTAGCCCACCTTGCGGGAACGAACGATCTTGTCGATGATCACGCTGCCCTCAAGACCTGCGTTGAGTGCGATCTGACGTACAGGCTCCTCCAGTGCCTTGAGCACGATCTGAGCACCTGTCTTCTCGTCACCGGAAAGCTTTTCGCAGAGCTTCTTGACTGCGGGCATAGCATTGATAAGAGCTGTGCCGCCGCCTGCTACGATACCTTCCTCAACAGCTGCCTTTGTAGCTGCAAGAGCATCCTCAATGCGGAGCTTCTTCTCCTTCATCTCGATCTCGGTAGCAGCGCCCACCTTGATAACGGCTACGCCGCCGGCAAGCTTGGCAAGTCTCTCCTGGAGCTTCTCGCGGTCGAAATCGGATGTGGTCGTATCGATCTGAGTGCGGATCATACCTACACGGTCAGCAATAGCCTTCTTGTCGCCTGCGCCGTCAACGATGATAGTGTTCTCCTTCTGAACGACTACCTGACGTGCTCTTCCAAGCTGATCCATAGTGGTCTCGGAAAGCTCAAGACCGACTTCCTCGCTTATTACCTGACCGCCTGTCAGGATCGCTATATCCTGGAGCATTTCCTTTCTTCTGTCACCGAAGCCGGGAGCCTTTACTGCAACGCAGGTGAAGGTGCCGCGCAGCTTGTTTACGATCAGAGTCGAGAGAGCCTCGCCCTCAACGTCCTCAGCGATGATGAGCAGCTTCTTGCCGCTCTTTACGATCTGCTCCAGCAGGGGAAGTATCTCCTGGATATTGGAGATCTTCTTGTCAGTGATAAGGATGAGAGCATCATCGATAGCTGCTTCCATCTTCTCGGTGTCTGTTACCATATAGGGCGACAGGTAACCTCTGTCAAACTGCATACCCTCAACGACCTCACTGTAGGTCTCGGCAGTCTTGGATTCCTCAATAGTGATTACGCCGTCAGCGCTTACCTTCTCCATAGCCTCAGCAATAAGCTCGCCTACCTTCTCGTCAGCGGAGGAAACGGTAGCAACTCTTGCAATGTCAGCCGAGCCCTCGACCTTCTTGGAGTTTGCAACGATCTCAGCAACAGCTGTGTCAACAGCCTTTGCGATACCCTTTCTTACGATCATGGGGTTCGCACCGGCAGCTATGTTCTTCATGCCCTCTCTTACAAGGGCCTGAGCCAGCAGTGTGGCTGTGGTGGTGCCGTCGCCGGCTGCGTCGTTGGTCTTTGTAGCAACTTCCTTTACCAGCTGAGCGCCCATATTCTCGAATGCGTTCTCCAGCTCGATCTCCTTGGCGATGGTAACACCGTCGTTAGTGATGAGGGGTGCGCCGAACTTCTTGTCGAGCACAACGTTGCGGCCCTTGGGGCCCAGTGTGATCTTAACGGTATCGGCCAGCTTGTCGATACCTGCCTGCAGGGACTTTCTTGCGTCCTCGCCGTAAATAATATCCTTTGCCATAATGGATCAGTCCTTTCGTTTCGTTCTGGTTTACTCTACTACAGCGAGGATGTCTTCCATCTTAACGATGATGAACTCCTCACCCTCGAGTTTTACGTTAGTGCCGCTGTATTTTGAAATGAGCACCTTATCGTTTTTCTTTACGGACATCGAAACGTCCTTCTTGCCCTCGCCTACCGCAACGACGATAGCGATCTCGGGCTTTTCCTTGGCCGAACCGGCAAGAATGATACCGCTCTTGGTGGTCTCCTCTGCCTCGGACATTTTGAGAACAACTCTGTCCTGCAACGGTTTGATAGTCATATTAGTCCACTCCTTTATGAAATTGTGATCCCCGTTACGGGAGATCTTTTTTACTCTGTTAGCAGACGGGGCGGTCAAGTGTTAGCACTCAACGCCCCTGAGTGCTAATTATTATTATAATACATTTTTCCGAAAATGCAAGGGGAACGAAGGCATTTTCATAATTTTCGTCGTTATGCACAAAAGCCCTGCCGGTGCCGTGCAGTTTTTGTACGGCGGGGCAAGAGCTTTTTCTGAACGTCATCACAGGCGTTTTATATGCTCGATACAGATCTCCATAATAGACAGCCCCTGGTCGGCGGGATCTATGTCCACGTCCTTTGCGTTGGCCTTGTAGGGGTTGCTGTCCGAGAAAGTATAGTATGCGATGTTATGCTGGAGCCATTCGTAGGCCATATCCTCCGGCTCCCGGTAGGACTGCATATCCTTGCCGTGTACGGGATGAAGCTCCTTCAGTGCCGAGCATATTACCGTCATATCGTCATAGCTCGTCACCCTGTAGGAGTCGATGATCTTCCAGTTGTCGGGAGTGTAAACCGCAGTGAACGCCTCATCCTTATAAGTAAATGCATAGTTCGTCCCGCCGCCGTCAGTATCGGTGAGCCCCAGTTCTTCCGCCGAGCCAAGCACGCCCTTCTCGCTGTAAGCCTCCTCAGTCAGTCTGTCCACCGAATTAAACGGGGAGGCCGGCTCCGAAGAGCTGTCATCGGATGATGTCTCAGAAACGGCAGCGGCCGTTGTGATCGCCGCCGCTGAGGTCGTCGCTGCCGTCTGAGCGGATGTCTGCACTGTTGTCGTTGTTGTCTCTTTCTGTGAGTCCACGCTGTCGTTTTTTTCACCTGCTCCGCAGGAGCAAAGCAGCAGAGCCGCCGCCAGAACAATTATACGTTTGCGCATAGCCTGCTCCTTTCAGCTCCCGGCAGGACCGGCTCTCAGTGTGCGCATAGCGTTTAGTATCGCTATGACCGCCACACCCACGTCAGCGAACACCGCTGCCCACATAGAGGCAAAGCCCAGTGCTCCGAGTACAAGCACCAGACCCTTCACTCCCAAAGCGAATGCTATGTTCTCATATACTATCCGCAGAGTACGGCGGGAAAGGCTTATCGCCTCGGCCAGCTTGGCAGGATCGTCGTTCATAAGCACGATGTCCGCCGCTTCGATAGCTGCATCCGAGCCCATTGCTCCCATAGCGATGCCCACATCCGCCCGGGAGAGCACCGGCGCATCGTTGATGCCGTCTCCCACGAATACCAGCGCCTTGTCCTCCGGCTTGGTCCTGATGAGCTCCTCCACCTTCTCCACTTTCCCGGCGGGAAGGAGCTCGGTGTACACCTCATCTATGCCAAGTTTCCCGGCAGTGTCCTCGCCCACGGCCTTTGTATCCCCCGTGAGCATAACGGTCCTGCTTACGCCCGCTGCTTTCAGGTCTCTGACAGCCTGTGCCGAGGTCTCCTTCAGCTCGTCTGAGATCACCAGATGCCCGGCATACTCGCCGTCAACCGCTATGTGTACCGTCGTACCCACATGGTGACAGGGGTGCCACTTTACGCCGATGCTGTCCATAAGCTTGTCATTGCCGGCAAAGACTTCCCTGCCGTCGATAACGGCGTGGACTCCCATTCCCGAGATCTCCTCGTTGGAGGTTATGCGCCGCCTGTCAGGCTCGGTATTGCAGGCATCAAGTATCGAGCCGGCGATCGGGTGAGAGCTGTAGCTCTCCGCATAGGCCGCCAGTTCCAGCAGTTCCCCTTCGGAGATCCTCTCCGGATGTACAGCGGTGACGTTGAACACTCCCTTGGTGAGCGTTCCCGTCTTGTCCATGACTACTGTGTCCGTCCGCGCCAGTGTCTCAAGATAACTGCTGCCCTTGACGAGTATTCCCCGTCTCGAAGCCCCGCCGATGCCTCCGAAGAAGCTGAGCGGCACCGATATGACCAGCGCACAGGGGCAGGATATCACCAAAAAGATCAGCGCCCTGTGGAGCCAGGTCATCCAGCCGCCGGCAAATATGGGCGGTATCACCGCCAGCGCCAGCGCTGCAAAGCAGACCGCAGGAGTATATACCCTTGCAAAGCGCGTGATGAAGTTCTCAGAAGCCGCCTTCTTCGAGGCTGCATTCTCCACCAGGTCAAGTATCCTTGCAACAGTGGATTCGCCGTAGGGCTTGGTCACGCGGACGCGGAGCAGTCCGGTCTGATCTATGCATCCGCTGAACACATCGTCCCCGGGGCGAACCGTTTTCGGCAGGCTCTCCCCCGTAAGAGCGGAGGTGTCCACCGAGCTCTCGCCCTCCAGCACCACCCCGTCCAGAGGGATACGCTCTCCGGGCTTGATAATGATAGTGTCACCCACCGCGATCTCCTCAGGATCCGCTTCGACGATAATGCCTTCGCGCTCTATGTTGGCATGATCGGGGCGGATGTCCATAAGCTCCGAAATAGACTTTCTCGACCTGCCCACAGCCACCGACTGGAACAGCTCGCCGATCTGATAAAAGAGCATAACAGCCGCCGCCTCGGTGTACTCTCCCGTGGCAAAGGCCCCGACTGTAGCGATGAACATAAGGAAATTCTCGTCAAAGACCTGCCCGTGAGCGATATTTCGCACCGCCTTGAAGATGACATCATAGCCTATGACCAGGTAAGGCACCGCGAACAGCAAAGCCGCGAACCATTCCTCCTCCGGAGCGAATATCTTCAGAGGCACCAGCATCGCCGCGCTGAGGATTATCCTGATAAGGACCTTTTTCTGCTTTCTTTTCATTCTTTATACTCAGCTCACTTTATTACTATCTCACAGTCAGGCTCGATCTTGCGGCAGACCTTGACTGCCTGCCTGAGTATCTCGTCGAACCTGTCATCCTCCGCATCGAGGGTGAGCTTCTGAGTCATAAAGCTCACTGTGCAGTCGTTTACTCCCTCCAGCTTCTTGATAGCCGCTTCCATTTTAGCGCCGCAGTTGGCGCAGTCCAGTTCGTCAAGCTTGAATGTCTTTTTCATAATAACATATCCTTTCGTTCTCTTATTTATTTGTTATTACCGCCAAGGCGCAGGGCATCCTGCCGTCCACTACGGTAAACTCAGCATCGGGATAACCTATCTCCGAAAAGAACTTCCGATAGCTGTCAATATCAAATTCCCTATGGAATTTCACTCCCAGCTTACCGAGGAGCTTCACGGCGATCCGGCTGGAAGTCTTCGAGTCATTGATATAGGTGGGGATTATGATCTTGCCTCCCCGCCTGCATACTCGCCTGAGCTCGTTAACAGCGCCCTCGGGATCGTCCAGCAGGTGTATGACGTTGCCCGCCACCACCTTGTCAAAGCTGCCGTCAGGGCACTTTATATGCATTATATCCGCCCTGGCAAGCTTTACATTATAGCAGTTCCTGAGCTTCCTCCCTGCCCGGCGCAGCATCCCGTCGGACATATCCGTTGCGGTGAGGTGCCGGCACTTCCTGGCAAGCCATATGCTTATCTCCCCTGTGCCGCAGGCACATTCCAGCACCCTGTCACCGGGACCGATATACTCCGCCGCACGCTCGCCTGTGGTCTTGTAAACGTCACGGTTGTACACTGTCTCGGCCAGATCATATACCGGTGAAAAAACATCCCATACAGTTCTTCTGCTCATACAATCACTCCTCAACGTGTTCCATACCGATCTCAAGGATCGACCTGACGTGTCCGTCCGACAGCGAATAGTAAACTGTCTTGCCTTCCCGTCTCGCCCTTACCAGCTTGTTGTTTTTGAGCACCCTCAGCTGATGCGAACAGGCAGTCTGAGTAAGTCTCAGCGCTCCGGCAATGTCTCCGACGCAGAGCTCTCCTTCCAGCAGCGCATACAGCATCCTTATCCTTGTACTGTCGCCGAAGACCTTAAAAAGCTCCGCCAGGTCGTAGAGCTTTTCCTCGTCCGGCATTCCTTCCGCCGCATTGGCGGTCTTTTTAGTGTCTGCCATATCTTCTCTCCCCTCTCCGTATCCTGTCAGAAAATGTATGCTTGTCAGCAACACTTGAACATCTATTCATATGTTAACATATAAATCCCTGTTTGTCAAGGGGTGGAAGGAAAAAAATATCCGTACTTTTCATTTTATCTGAAAAGTACGGGACCGGATCTTATCCAAAGCAATACCGCACGGCACCAGTATGTCATACGATGTACAGGGACGTCATCCGCGGGCCGTGCGGCGGTTTCTTATTTATTATGAAAATCTACAGCCGGTAATGAAGGTATCACTCCTGAGCGATACACTGTTATCCCCGATGTTTCACTGCATCACTCGATCTCGATGATGTCCACCGGCCTGTCATCAGGCCTGTATTTGTAGATGCTCTCTGCCAAGGTCAGAAGCTCCACAAATCCCTCACGGTATTTATCGGTGATGATCCCGCTGCTGTTAACAGACTCCTTGATCTGCGCAGGAGTAAGAGTGCTGAACTCGCTGCCGCGCAGGTACATCGCAAACTCTGCTGCCGCACTGGCAAATGCAAGATTTGGCGAGGGCTGGCTTCTGTAATCGCCGGATCTGACTGTGCTTGCGATCTCGCTGCTTGTGTCGCTGTCGGGCAGCTTGTAGCGAAGCTTGACCGTCATCAGAGCGTCCGACTTGTCAGACTCCATCCCGCCGTCCGTGAGGATCACCTCATAAAGCGCCGTGGAGCTGTGTCCTGCGCCCATATCTCCTGCATCCTTGGTGTCGTCAGTGAAATCTTCCTCGGAGAGCATCCTGTTCTCGTAGCCCACCAGCCGGTAGGATTCAACTGCCGCAGGATCGAATTCGACCTGTGCCTTTACGTCCTTGGCGACTGTAACAAGCGTCGAAGCGAGCTCGGTCCCGAGCACCTTCTCTGCTTCCTCTATGCAGTCGATATATGAGTAGTTTCCGTTGCCGTTGTCGGCCAGAGCTTCCAGACGGTTGTCCTTCAAGTTCCCGGTGCCGAAGCCCAGCACTGAAAGGAACACTCCGCCCTCTCTCTTCTTCTCGATGAGCTCGGTAAGCTCCTCAACAGAGGATAAACCCACATTCAGATCGCCGTCGGTGGCCATTACGATGCGGTTGTTGCCGCCCTCGATGAAATTCTTCTCGGCAAGTGCGTAGGCCATATTTATTCCAGCCTCTCCCGCAGTTCCGCCGTAGGCTGTCAGCTCGTCAAGCGATCTCTCCACCAGCTCCCTGTCGGTACCCTTTGCACTGTCGAGGACGACCTTCTCAGCGCCCGAATAGGTCACTATCGAGATCCTGTCATTCTCGTCCAGCCTTTCGGTGAGCATCTTTACCGACTGCTTCACCAGCGGGAGCTTGTCGATCGAAGCCATCGAACCGCTGACATCGATCAGCAGGACTATATTCATCGGCAGACGCTTTTCCAGCTTCTGCTCCTTAGCCTGCACGCCTACCATCAGCAGCTTTGCCTTGTCGTTCCACGGGCAGTCGGAAAGCTCTGTCGTCAGCGCGATAGGAGCATCCCCCTCGGGCTGAGCATAGTCATAGGAGAAGTAGTTTATGAACTCCTCTGCCCTGACGGCGCTCTCGGGGACAAAGGAACAAGCTTTGAGCAGACGTCTTGTATTGGCATAGGATGCGGTGTCAACATCCGTGGAGAAGGTGGATACCGGCTGGTTTCTGGTGTTTATCATACCGTTCTCGCCCAGCACTGTGTACTCCTCGGTGTTCACATCGGGATAGACCATCATCGGAGCTGCGGCCTCAGTATCCATACAGGCTTCCGCTCCCTCATACACCTTATTATCCCTTGATATCTCGTTTGCTGCCGGATCGGCAGCAGTCGTCGTGGTCTCCGGTACGGGAGAAGTCACCGCGCTGCCGGGCTCAGCCTGGGATGATAACGAAGTCTCCGCCGTTGTTGTCGAAGGGGCAGCGGTCAGCTTATCAGCAGCACCCATAGTCTCGGTCTCCTTGCTGCCGCAGGCCGAAAAGCTTCCTGCCGTTATAGCTGCCGACATAAGTAATGCACATATCTTTATATATCTCTGTTTCATAGTGTTGTCCTCCTTGGTTTATCTGTTTACTCTGCCTTTTTCATCATATCCCGGAACTGTCTTTTTATCTCTAAAGCTGCGGGATCGTTAAGAAATTCGTTGCTCATTCCGGATCTGCTCAGACGTATGATCCTGTCAGTCACTATATACAGCGAGCTGTCCCCGCCGTCGTAGATGACTTCTCCCGTGTCGGAATACTCGGCATCCGGGGAAATGTCCTTTGCCATATCCACCAGGCTTTCCAGCGTCTGCTTGTCCACTTTGGCCGAAGCCGTCAGCTTGCCCTCCTTGCGGAGCCTGCCGATCACCTCTATCATCTGTGACTCGTCGGGACACTCATAATCATAGCCGGTATTCTCATCCGTAAAGTCGAATCTGTAAACATTGCCCTCTTTGTCCACTGCGCTGCCGTTGTCCTGAACGCCCTCGGCAAAATTGGTATTGCGGCAGATGAATACCAGATCCGTATCTTCCATTCCTACCGGGAGCCGGCCGTCTCTTTCGCCCCAGCCCTCTACGAGGCACTTTCTGCAAAAGTCCTCCAGCCACCGCTCGCTGTAGTTGATACCGCTGCCGCCGATCTCGCAGAGAGGAACACAGAGATCACTGCCGTCTTTGCTGCTCCGTCCCTTGAAGCGTATCACCAGCGGTCCTCCGCACTGACCCTCGGTCTCGTATCCTATGCAGGTCTCGACTGTAACAGGTTCCCCGCCCCATTCAGGTTCGAGAGTTATGGATGCTGTATCATACTTCCCGGCAGATGCAAGCTTCACAGGCTCACACCTCTCCGCATAACCGATCAGCGTCCAGAGCTGTTCCAGGGCATCCTGGTTGGCGATCACACCCTCATAAGTCTTATCTGTTTCCTTGTCCTTATAGGTCGCTGTGATCGTATATTCCGTGAAGCTGAAAGGGGCAGCGATGTTGTCATCCGCCTCCCGAGGGCGACGTGTCTCAGGCTCGGTATTGGGCGGGAAGGAGTTTTCATCCACCGGATCTGAATTGCTGCCTGCTGTGTCCGTCCCGGGTTCCGGGGATCCCGCTGCCGATGCGGCAGCAGTGGTCTTAGGGGCAGCAGTTGCAGTGTTTATGTTCTGAGCCTTGGCGCTGCTGTCGGAATCTCCGCAGGCCGCGAGGGCTGCCGCCGCAGCAAGGGCAGCTATAAATGCTATTATTCTGGTACGGCAGTATCTCATCTTCCGTCACTCCTTTTTTGTTGCGAGCCTTGCTCTGTTCTCCGTCTTACATTCCGAGCCACTTGTCTATCAGCTTGTCGGCTGCCTGTATTGGGGCGCTCAGCATTCCGCTGTCAAGAGTCTCTGCTCCCTCCGCCAGCGTTGTCCAGAACCTGGGGAAGATGAGCTTTCCGTCCTCCTTCAGGACCTCTATCTGAGGCTGGCTGTCGATCACGGGATATATCCCGCTGCCGTCAGTGTACACCGGCATAAGATAGCTTTTCCCCTCCCTGAGGTCCAGCGGTCTCCGGGAAATGAGCTCTCCGCCCAAAAGCTCCGGCAGATCCTTCGTGAAGCATTCTTCGATGCTCACGGTATAGATGCAGCTGTCTGCTGTCTTAGTATCAGCGCTTTCTATCCTCGCACGGATGAAAAACATTGTACTTTTCAGCACGCTGTCTTCGCTGATCAGCTCTGTGCTTTCAGCAGCAGCATCTTCTGTGTTCTCATATTTCTTCGTCGGCTCTTCATCCTTAACGGTATCGGGCCCCGGGCTGCTTTCGTTTTCGTAGCCGGTCTTATCGGGCAAAACGTTGTTTGTTTCTCCTTTTTCCTCTTCCGTTTTGTTCTCTGCGGGCTGTTTTTCATTCTGCTCTGCTGCATCCGGGATCGCCGGCGGGGGAGCTGCTTCGCCGCCCTCAGCTGCGGCTGCCGTATTCTCCGCTGCCGTGATGCTCTCAGCCGCTGCGCTTTGTCCGGACACCTTATCACTCGTTTCCGAATTCTTCACGCTGCTGTTCATCCTTGTAAAGGCAAACGTTCCTGCGCCGATCACCAGCAGGAATGCTGCTGCCGCCGCAGCGATCTTAGTGAAGCTGATCCTCCTTGCCGAAGGTCTTATCTCCCGTACTGCCGTGTCTTCTGTCTGTGCTGTCTCCGTATTGTTTGCTGTCTCGTCAATAGCGCTTTCGATCCTGTTCCAGAGCTTTTCCATATCAGGAACGGTACGCTGTACATTTTCTTTGTATAACATCTTTATCTCTTTCTCAGTGCGTTCTGTCATCTCTTCTGTCTCATTGATGCTGTTCATATCTTTCATACAACCGTACCTCCCTTCACTGTTTTTCTGAGCTTCTCTAACGCGCTGCGGTATCGCCAGGTCACAGTTCCGAGCGGCAGGCGGAGCGACTGTGCTATCTCTCTGAACGTCAGCTCCAGGCCGATATGCATATTTACGATCTCGCCCTCCGCCTCAGGAAGAGACGCGATCGCTTCATCGAAGGATATGCCGCTCTCGACTGTTTCGTCGGTACGCACGGTATCGGGTGTGTCAAAGCTCTGCTCGTCATCGTCGAGCGTAAAGCTCAGTCTTCCGTGCGCCCTTAAAAAGTCTATTGCCATATTATGTGCTATCGACGCAAGATAGGCCTTATGTCCTGCGCCGCTCCGGTATTGTCCGGCTTTCTGCCAGAGTCTCAGAAAGAAGTCGGATGTAAGGTCCTCAGCGTCCTGAGGATTCCTGACAACAGAAAGTATGGTCTTGTAAATGTACACACCGTATTCTTCATAGATGCGTCTCAGGCCTTCCTTTTCCTGCCGCCGTATCTGCTCCATTCCGAGATCAAATTCCTTATCGGTCATTGTCTCACACCCTTCGATATTTTATATACGTTCACCTGCGCCATTATTTATGGGGATATACTGCACAAATATTTGCTGCAATATTTGTCAGCATTTCACAAAAGGCATTGTACCTCACGGATACAATGCCTTTGGGATCAATAAATATACCTTACCGCACGCTCCACCTTGAGCTGCCGGTCCTCATAATCTTTCAGGTCCTCAACACGGCAAGGATCGTTGGTGTCGCCGTATGAGGCTGTAAAGTGTACCATTTTGCCGTCGCCCACATACATACCAACGTGCCCGATACCGTCGCTGGTGAACAGGTCGTTGTCGGAAGCCGAGTTGGTGGCGCACAGGAAGAACAGCAGATCGCCTTTCTCAAGCTGCGAGTAATCCACCCTTGCAAAGCTGTCCTTTCTTGTATAGACTGCATTGCCGTTGTCGCTGCCCGCCGGCACCAGATCATCATAGACTATCTTTCCGTAATTGTTCGCCTGAGCGTCGGCATAGTGCTCCATATAGAGCCCTATCCGGAGATACGCCAGCTCGGTCAGCCCCGAGCAGTCGGAGCGCGTCTCGTTCTCGCCCACATACTCCCCGCTGAGAGTATAGGTCTCGCTGGCCTTATTGCTCATCGCCAGAGCATAGTTCACAACAGTATCCCGCACCTCGTCAAGGGAAGCCTCGCTCACCGCTGCGGCGTTGTCGATAAAGTAGTCCTTATATACATACTGTATCTCGCCCAGCTCGTTCTGTCCGTTCGCTATCGGCAGAGAGATCTTCAGCTTTCCGTCCTGCCCCTTGCCGCGGCAAATCCTTTCCTCGCCGCTGGGGACTGCGTTTCCCTGCCCGTCGTACATCGCCGTGTCCCGCGCGATGCGGTAATACCCTTCGGCATACTCTTTCTTTTCCGGTACACTTTCCGCAGTGCTTTCCTGAGAAAGGGTACTCTGAGCATCCTCCGCTTTCGCCGGGCTGCTGCTGCCCGAGTCAGCACTCCCGCAGCCTGCCAGCATCGCCAGCGCCGCCAGCAGGATGACCGTCTTTCTGAACCTTATCGTTTTTTTCAAATCAACACTTTCCTTTTCGCATTTTTCTCAGCTAAGGGGCTTTGCTCCGTCCTTGGGGATGTTGTCGAACATACCGTCCGCCGCATCCAGCACGAACTCAAAGAACACCCTGATATTCTCGCTGTCCTCACCGGTTATGCGCGCACGCACCCGGCCGTTAACGTCAGCATAGTCCTCCTTGCCGCAGTAGAGTATGGGGACGCCCTCGCTGTCAGTTATCCAGTGAAAGCCGTGATCGGCCAGCCCGCACCTGAGCATAGTCTGTCCCAGGTACACCCCGAACATCACCGACAGGTTCCATACATATATATCCGTCAGCTGTCCCTGCTTGTATAAAGCGTTCTGCCCCGCGAGCAGTCTTTCCATAGCGCTGATGCTCTCGGGCGAGTAATCGAAATCCGCTCCCTGTCCGTCAGCCAGCGCCACGGCGCGGCGGCAGATAACAGAAATATCCGGTTTGTAGTCAGCCATTGTCAGCCCTGCCTTTTTATCCTTTTATACACCATCGCCGATATTGGCGGAACAGTTACCTTTCCGTTTACCGGGAACTTGTTCATACTTCCCGCATTGTTGAGCCTGATATAGAACCTTCCCTCAGGCAGCCAGAACTCTCTCTGCTCCTGATAGGGATTGAACACGCACACGATGCAGTCGTTCTGATCCTCCAGCTTGAAAGCGATCAGCGAATTGTCGCCTGTGTCGAGGAAATACAAATGGTGCTCAACATCTTCCTTAGTCCTCAGCCGGAAAAGGCTGTTGTTGCGTCTCAGCCTGATGAGTGCCTTGTAATACTTGAACACATCTATATTCTCGGCCTTCTCGTTCCATTTGATCGAGTTGGTATAATCCGGCGCGTTGTAGCTGTTCTCACAGAACTGCGTGACCTCGTTGAGTTCCTCGCCGTCCTTCGGGAGCCTTGGCTTGGTCCTGAGAAAGTCCTGCCCCAGCTGTATGAAAGGCATACCCTGTGCCAGGATCGTCAGAGCCGCGGCCAGCTTGTCCATCTTGACTCTGTCCTCGCGGGAGAAGTGCTTTCCGCTTATGGCCAGCTTGTCCCACAGCGTATTGTTGTCGTGAGCCTCACAGTAATTCACCGCCTGTGAAGGCTCCCACGCCCAGCAGGCCTCCCCGGCATTGTTCAGCTGCCAGTGCGGCACCGAACCCGCCAGCCCTCGTCTGAGCACTGCCCAGGCATTGCGGTTCCCGCTGACATAGCCTATATCGTAAGGGTTGAAGGTCCCGCCCTTGATAGCATCTCTTATATTATCGTTGAACAGTCCCACACGTCCGAAACTGTAGGAATTCCATTTATAAGCCAGCTTGTCTGCCGGCAGCGGGGATTCTCCCCCGGTCCAGCCCTCGCCGTACATCAGCAGAGGCGGATCGAACTTATCCAGCTCGTCCCTGATAATGTTCACCGTCTCTATATCGTGCAGGCCCATAAGGTCAAACCTGAAACCGTCCAGCTTGTATTCTGTTGCCCAGAACTTCAGCGAATCTATGATGAACTTACGGAACATCTTATGCTCCGAGGCAGTCTCGTTGCCGCATCCGGAGCCGTTTGAGAACTCTCCCCTTTTATTCAGCCTGTGATAATACTTCGGGAAGGTCTTGTGGAAAGACGAATTCTCGGTGAAGTATGTATGGTTATACACCACATCCATTATCACACCGATGCCGTTTTTGTGGAGCGTCTGCACCAGCTCCTTGAACTCCCTTATCCTCTTGCGCGGATCGAAGGGATCCGACGAATAAGAGCCTTCGATACAGTTATAGTTGAGCGGATCGTAGCCCCAGTTGTACTGTGCCTTGTAAGGCTTGCTCTCGTCCACCGAGTAATAGTCAAACACCGGCAGCAGCTGAACGTGTGTGATGCCCAGCTCCTTTAAATGATCGAGACAGGTGGTAACGCTGCGGAATCTGGTATCGGCTCTCGTAAATGCACCGAAACGCCCCCTGTCCTCGGGAGCAACTCCGCTGGTCTGGTCGGAGGAAAAGTCCCTTACGTGGCACTCGTACACCACCGCGTCGCAGGCCGAAGCACATACCGGACGCGGAGTATCTTCCCACCCTTCGGGATCCGTCTTTGACAGATCCATTATATATCCCCGCTTGCCGTTGACGCCGCAGGCGCGGGCGTATATATCAATGGTCTCATTGCGGTAGTAATTATCGAACTCATAGCTGTAGGTATAGAATATATCCTCGGCCCTGTACATCAGCTCGACACACCACACGCCTTTTTCCTGACGCTCCATTGGCAGAGTCTCAATAAGGTTGGAGCCCTCACCGTCAAGATACAGATGCAGATACACTCCTGTTGCCAGCGGAGACCATGTCTTGAAAACGGTCTTTTCACCGGAATATAAAACCCCGAGATCATCGCCGTCATAAGCATGATATTTATCAAAACCGGCGTAATCGCTTATCTGCATCATCTGTAATTTCTCCTTGAATATCGCGGGAAGCTTTCAGGCTTCCCGCGGTGTTGGATTTATTTGCTGATCCTCCTGGCGATAGTCTCGCCCTGGAGTATCTTGGTTTCAAAGCCCTCGTGCGTATTGACGAGCAGATCCTCCTCTGCCTTGACCTTGCCCTTTTCGGTGAGCAGGATTATCGTCGAACCGCCGAACTCAAAATAGCCCTTTTCCTCGCCCTTGCGGACAAGTCTTCTGCCGTAGGTGTGCTTGTTGGTGATCTTGCCCACGAACATGGCCCCGACCTCCATCTGTATCACATCGCCGATGTTCGAGGTCCTTATCATACAGTATTCGCGGCTGTTCTCCTTATACACGGGGATATACTTGTTTATGATCGGGTTCACTGTGTGAAGATCGCCCTTGATAGTGCGGTTGTGGCTCTTTTCACCGTCGGTGCAGTAGCAGTAGCGGTGATAGTCGTCAGGAGTAAGGCGGATGATGAATGCCGTACCTCCCAGATACCTTTTGGCAAGCTTTGAATCCCTCAACAGCGACTCAACGGTGTACACCGAGTTCTTCACCACGAACACCGAGGATTTTGTGATCTCGTAAGCGCTCACCTTTCCGTCCGACGGAGAGATCACGATATCCTTCTCATTGTCGATGCGCCTTCTCCCGGGCTTTATGCGCCTGATAAAAAAGTCGTTGAAAGAGTTATACATCTTATTTTCATAATCGAAGATATCTATATCGTTGCGCTCGGCAAACCTCAGCACGAACGCCGATGAAAAGCGGCTGTTAAGGAAGAATCTCGAAAGCTTGGAGAAGATCGGCAGCGCCGTTATCTTCATACAGGCCCGTCCCCAGGCGGTGCCGTACATCCTTGCCAGGAACTCGTCCTGTGAAGTGGTCTGCTCAAATTCGTTACCTCTTCTGTCGCGGTATTTCATATCATCAATTCCTTTCTGATCCGTTTATCCGTCAGGACCTCAGCCCTTGGGGCCGAATTTCAGGTATCCCAAAACGATGAGTGCTCCGATAGTGAACATTATAACGATGCCCTTGGTCGAGAATTTCTTGACTCTGATGTCCACAACGAACAGTATGGAAAGTGCTACCATAAAGCCCTGGAATACAAAGGGGTATGCCGCCGCAGGGATATTGTGCTTGCCCATAAAGAGCAGCGGCAGCAGCATAGACGAGGTGGTTATAGGCACGCCCTGGTATTCCTTGCGGTTCTCGGTAGAGGTGCGCTGACGCTCCTCCTCCATAACGTTGAAATAGCCAAGACGGATAAGTCCGCAAAGGACAATGAGTATCGCAGAGATCAGTCCAAGACCGTAGTTAAAGCCGTAATGATAGCCTATGCAGGCAGGCAGCACGCCGAAGCAAACAAGGTCGGCCAGAGAATCGATCTGTATGCCGAATATCTTTTCCTGTTCGGTCCTGTCTTTTTTATGTCTTGCCACCTTGCCGTCGAACAGGTCGCATATCCCCGAAATGACCAGACAGAGAAACGCGATCGGCTCGTTGTTGTCAAACACCTGCGTTATACCGAACACGGCTGAGCAGAGGCTGACATAAGTAAGCACTACCGTATAGTTATAAAATCCTATCATCTTTTACACTCCTTGCTTGTTTACCCCGATAGATTATTTGCGATTATATCAGGCAGCTTCGCTCCGCTGACAGACCTCTGCCGCTTCCTGCTTTTTTATCCCCCTGAGATGCGCCGTGAAGGTCACCGCAGCACCTATCAGCAATATGAGATAGAAGGTGAGTCCTCTGCTCAGCAGCAGTCCCGACCTGACAAAGCCGTCTCCGAAGATACCGCCGAACATCACCATAAAGCAGGCCTCGGTTATACCCGCAGCACCCGGCAGCGGGAGCATCTCGACCGTGACGGAGATCATCGTCTGCACGGTGACAAGCCCGATAAAGCTCGTTCCCGAAAGGCCGAAGCTCTTATATACCGTCCAGGTCACCGCGAAGCAGAAAAACCTCTGCACGCAGGTCATCAAAAAGATCCTGGCCACTGCCCCGCCGTGAGACTTTATGTACTCTGCCCCCTCGGTATAGGTCCTTTCGAGCCTTACGATACGGGCAAAACACTTCTGTTTTTTCGAGCCTTTCAGGAGCCCTATCCTGCACAGCAGCCCGACAGCGCCGTTTATCAGGCGGCAGGCCGACTTCGGCTTGAGCAGCAGGAGCAGCAGCCCCGCCACATAAGCAGCCGTGATAATGAAGCCCACGATCAGCAGCCACAGATACCCGCCGGCGTTCTCCAGCACGAACTCCCTTTCAAACAGGAAGAACAGTATCCCCAGCACTATCAGCACAGCCTTGAAGGCTATGGTTATCATCACCATTATCAGCGACGAGTGCCCCAGCTTGATCCCGTCCTTTTTCATATAGTACATCTGCGCGGGCTGTCCTCCTGAGGAGGACGGGGTTATGTAGCTGTAGAAAAATCCTATAAAGCTGTATTTCAGGCACCGTCTGAACGGTGTTTTCATCCTGAACATCCCGAGCATATACCGGATGATGACCGACTCCCCTGCCACGAACAGCAGCGAGAAAACAGCACCAAGCGCCAGCCAGCCCATATCCGCCCTTGAAAGGTCGTCAAGGATGTCTCCCAGTTCCCGATCCTTGAAAAGGAGGTTCACCGTGAGCACGCCGATCGACGCAATGAAAAGGACGTTGAAAATATACAAAGCAGTTTTCTTCAAAACAGATTACCTCTGAATATAATTCAAATGCGTGTCCAGAAAGATGACACGAACCAGTAAGCAGTAAATGCGATGACCAGCTGTATCAGTGTGAAGCGTATCACTACCTGAGTGTCGCTCCAGCCCTTGAGCTTTCTTGCGTGGTCGTGGAGCGGCGTGCGGATACCGTCCATAAAGGTCGTGGAGTGGAGCAGTCTTCTTACCGAGAGCTTCACGAGCCCCAGTCCTCCGTCAAGTATCATCACCAGCACGAAGGGTATGAACATAAACGGCCTTCCCGAATGCATAGCCTGCAAAGCGATGAACACTCCCAGAGCGCGGGACCCTGCATCACCCATAAGCATCAGGCTCGGTGAGCAGTTGAACCACAGATAAGCCGCCAGCACTGCCAGCATTACCATAGCAGGCTCGGATCCCAGAGAGGAATACATATATCCGAACATAAAGATCGATGCCATCGAAAGGGATGCACACAGTCCGTCAACGCCGTCAGAGCAGTTAACCACGTTTATGCTCATCCATATAAGTCCTGTGGCCAGTATCACATACACAGGCTTGGGGATCACGAAGGACGTCCCGAAGAAGCCGACCTCAGTGGAGTTGACAGCGACGAAGTTCACAGCCATTCCCGCCGAGATCACCAGGTCCAGCAGACCTTTTTTCAACTCACCCCAGGGGATCTTTGCTGCATCGTCAAGGAAGCCTGTCATCATCGCAGCGTAGATAAGCGCAAGATTTATCGCAGACTCGGCACTCATCCTGGTAAACAGCGCCGCACACAGCGTGAATACCGAGATCATTATTATACCGGCGCCCCTCGGCTTGCCCTGGGAGAGTTCGCCGTTCACGGCAAATTCCCTGCCGTGATCGCGTGGGAGCATTTTAGCGAATATCTTAAAGCCGGCGAACGCGCAGACGAAACTGCACACTATGAGTATTGCGTGGAACGGCATACTCTTATCCGCCCAGAAATAATACAGCATTTGCATCTTCCTTCATATTCTTCATTGGAAAAGGGGCACACACCTTCAAGGCGTGATCGCCCACACTATATTATTATACTACATTTCAAAAAAAAATGCAAATACATTCTTACGTTATTTTGCACAAAATTAACTGTCAAATTTTTACGCCGTTTAATTCGTATTGCCGATACAGTGTCCTTTCAGCCCGGAAGTCCCGTTTTCCGTGAAAAATGCGTAAAAAAACAAAAAAATCTTCATTAACGATTGAAAACAGCGGTAAAATGTTGTATAATGAATATGAATGACCGGCCTCAGCCGGCAAACTGCATCCAAAAGCAATAAAGGAGGTCTTGGCATGGAAATGCTCAAAAATCCGCTCTCGCCGGAAAAAGGCGTTGACTACAAGGAAAAAGCCGCTGCGCTGCGGGATACCCTCTCAGGTCTGCAGCTGAAAATGAAGGAGAAAAAGCTCCCCGCGATCATCGTGTTCGAGGGCTGGGGCGCTTCGGGAAAGGGCACTCTCATCGCCAATACCATAAAGCTCCTGGATCCCCGGTTCTTCAAGGTGACATCCACCCTGCCCGCCAACGAGGCCGAGCGCCGCTACCCCCTGATGAAAAGGTATTTTGAAGGCATCCCAGAGTACGGCAAGATGTCTGTCATGGACCGCAGCTGGTACCGCGAGCTGGCCGCCGCCAGGATCGAACAGGATATTTCCGGCAAGGAATACGAGCGCCGCGTGCGTTCGGTCAATACTTTCGAGCGCCAGCTCACAGATGACGGATATCTGATAGTCAAGCTGTTTCTGCATATTTCTGCCGGCGAGCAGAAAAAGCGCTTCGATAAGCTGGAGGAGAGCAGCTCCACAAAATGGCGCGTCACCGATAAGGACCGCAAGCAAAACAAGCACTATGACGAGTATTACAAGATGTTCGAGGATATGCTGGAACAGACAGATACCGCATTCGCTCCCTGGCACGTCATCGATGCGGAAGATAAACAGTTCGCCCGGTGCGCACTGTTCGAGATTCTGGTGAACAGCATCTCCGCCGCCCTGGAAGCAGATACGGTATATCCGCCCGAGGCGGATGTCAGCGAGCTGTTCGATATGGCTCCCGCTCCGAAGCTCTCGGAGGTGGTGCTGGAGGGCAGGACCGTCTCTGACGAGGAGTATCCCGAAAGGCTCAAAGCCGCTCAGAAGGAGCTTGCCAAGCTCCACGGCAAGCTGTATAAATATAAGATCCCCGTGGTCATCGCATTTGAGGGATGGGATGCCGCCGGCAAGGGCGGAGCGATCAAGCGCGTGGGCGCCGCCCTTGATCCCAGAGGATATGAAGCTGTCCCGGTGGCTGCCCCTGATGCAAGAGAAAAGGCTCGCCACTATCTGTGGCGCTTCTGGACGAACCTTCCCAAAGACGGCCACATCGCTATCTTCGACCGCTCCTGGTACGGCAGAGTCATGGTGGAAAGGCTCGAAGGCTTCACTGCTCCCGAACGCTGCGCTATGGCCTACCGCGAGATAGATGAGTTTGAGCGGGAGCTGACTGAGTGCGGTGTCGTTGTGATGAAATTCTGGATGCAGATAAGCAAGGACGAACAGCTCAGGCGCTTCAATGACAGGATGAACACCCCCGAAAAGCGCTGGAAGATCACCGATGAGGACTGGCGCAACCGCGAGAAATGGGACCTCTACGAGGCTGCCGTCAACGAGATGATAAAAAAGACCTCCACCGAGTCCGCCCCCTGGGTGATCGTCGAGGGCAACGATAAGAAATACGCCCGCCTGAAAGTGCTCGAGTCCATAATCGAACGCATTCAAAGGGAAATAAAACTCAGAAAATGATCCCTGATACGGAGATGACTTAAATGAAAAGACAACAGCTCATCGCAGCAGCAGTAAGCATAATTATGCTCACCGGCTGCGGCAATACAATAGATTATGACGAGCGGCGTATGCAGACCAAGGCATCACCCGACCTCTCCGCTGCAGATGAGATCGAGAGTACAACAACTGCTTCCCTCTCCGAAACGACAACTACCACGACCGCTCCCGAAACGACTACCACGACAACAACAACCACTGCGAAGGCCACGACTCCCAAGACTACCACTACAACAACGACCACCGCTTTACCTGAAACAACGACCACTACCACAACAACAACTACTGCGACAACTACCACCACAACGACGACTACGACTGCTGCAACAACAGTGTCAACGACCGCGGCCGAAACATCCGCCACAGCCCCGGAGACCACTCCTCCGCAGGAGGGAACTGCCGTCCCCAAGGAAACAACATCCAAAAAGACTGAGTCGAGATCGGAAACTGTATCAGGCAGCGGAAAGGAGACCGAGACTGTGAACGCTGAAGCCCCTGCTACTACCCTGTTTTTCGTGAACACCTCCAACAGCGCCACCCACATCACCTGGGATCCCGTCCCAGGCGCCGACGGCTATGTGGTCGCAATGAAGAAAATGAAGGATATGGACTGGGAGGAGCTTACCGATACTACGGAGCTCGGCTATGATATCAAGGGCATCGGCATCGACCGCAATTATATCTTTACTGTCAAGGCTTATAAGAACTCCGGCGGCAAGAAGATATTCTCCGAGCGTTCGCGCAACTGCGCTTTCCCCTATATGACACAGAAGGACGGAATCACCTACGTTGACGGCCTGATCATCGTGAATAAGACCTACTCGCTGCCGCGCAGCTTCGGAGTCGGGCTCTCATCCGGCACACAGACCGCCTTCAACGAGATGAAGGCCGGCGCCAAGGCCGACGGACTGGATATATGGATAGCCTCGGGCTTCCGCTCATATGATACTCAGTATAACCTCTACTGGAACTACGTCGCCCGCGACGGCAGCCAGTGGTCTGCCGACAGATATTCCGCAAGGCCCGGATACAGCGAGCATCAGTCCGGCTTTGCCATAGACGTCAACCAGGCCAGCCGCTACTTCAACGGCTCACCTGTGGCACTGTGGCTCAAGGACAACTGCTGGAAATACGGCTTCATAATCCGCTATCCCGAAGGCAAGGAGGATATAACCGGATATAACTACGAAAGCTGGCACGTCCGCTATGTGGGCAAGGAAAAGGCAAAACGCATCACCGAAAGCGGCCTCACCCTGGAAGAGTACTACGGACTGACCTCCAGGTATGCCGAGTAAACAGCCCGACCTGTTTCGCCGGGAAGTCCGGCTGAGCTGTGATAGGATATGTATAGGCAATACCGCACAACCCCTGTGCGTCAGATCGCGCGCAAGCTCAATAAAGTTGAGCTGAGATTTTCGTCAGAGTGCATAAATTTGACGCAGGCGGGCGAGCGAAGACCAATTCGCTTTTCGCCCGGCAAGGAAAATTTGTGTGCTATGACGGGAAATATGCAAGCAGATGACGTGCAGAGGCGCAAG
>JAFXRI010000110.1 GCA_017526445.1 Ruminococcus sp.
CACGTCATCTGCTTGCCAGCTTTCCGTCATATTACCCAAATTCTCCTTGACTTGCGCCAGCAAACCTGCGTCGAATTTAGGCAATCTGACGAAAATCTGGACGTCGCATCTGACGCACAGGGGTTGTGCGGTATTGCCTAAGAAAAGCCCCGATACTCAAATGGGTATCGGGGCTTTTTGCAGACTTTGGCCTTTGCCTTCAAGCTCTTGCATCAGAACTTCGGATATCGTGCTCTTGCCGGCACCGCCAAGCCCGTCGATCCCGACAGTAACGGTGTCCCTGCCGTCAAGCACCGCCTGTGTTCACAGCTTCCGCCGAAGGCTCTGTCTTAGAGCGTGACAGCGAAATAAAAAACGAAGAACGGGGAGCATAACTCTTATGCTTTATTGTATGCATCGAGGATGAACTTTTCAAAAGCTTCTTTGCCTATGCGGTCTATTGTGAATTTGAAGCGCTCGTTTGGTCTGGCATTCTGTCTGAAGAACTCCAGCGCAGCATCACAGACAGCCAGCAGCTTGCTGTGATCCTCTATAAACGGGATGATCGGTTCGCCCTTGCTTATGTGGTTGCCGAAAATACCGCCGAAGCTGACTATGTAGCCGGGTGTCTGCTCCCAGGCATCGGTCGGGCAGGACTTGACGCAGCGCCCGCAGAAATTGCATAGGGTGTTGTCAAGGATGATCTTTCCGTCCTGTCTGGAAAGCGCTTCGGAGCGGCAGGCCTTCAGACATACTCCGCAGCCGATGCAATCCTTTTCTATCCATTTTACTTTTATGCCGCCCTTTATTCCGAGATCGTTCTCCTCGGCTTTGAGGCAGTTGTTCTGACAGCCTGTGATGCCGAACTTGAATTTGTGGGGGAGCTCTCTTGCAAAGTATCTCTCGTCCAGCTCTTTAGCAAGTGCATAGGTGTCGATGCATCCGCTGGGGCATATGGCTGAACCCTGACAGGCTGTAACGGTACGCACCCTCGGACCGCATACGCCCGGCTCAACGCCGCCTTCTCCGAGAGCGGCCTTTACTTCATCTATCTGACCGAGCTTGATAAACGGTATCTCCACGCTCTGCCGCGAGGTAAGGTGAACGTGACCGTCGCCGTATTTCTCAGCGACCTCTGCGATCTTTGCGAGCTGTACCGCTGTGAGGTTTCCTCCCACGACACGCAGTCTCAGCGAAAAATTATCCTTCTGCTTCTGGCGCATAAATCCGCCTTTTTTAAGTGTTGAGTAATCAGCTGACATAACTGTACCTCCCTGATTCCTTTAGGCAACACCGCACAACCCGCGGCTTGCGCCTCTGCACGTCATCTGCTTGCATTTTTTCCGTCATAGCACACAAATTTTCCTTGCCGGGCGTCAGCCCGCCTGCGTCAAATTTATGCACTCTGACGAAAAATCTCAGCTCAACTTTATTGAGCTTGCGCGCGATCTGACGCACAGGGGTTGTGCGGTATTGCCTTTATCGTTTATAGTTCCTTATGACCTCACATATCCGATCAATATCTTCATCCGTGTGAGCATAGGAAAGAAATATTGCTTCAAACTGCGAGGGTGCGGCATATATGCCGTTTTCGAGAAGGTGCCCGTAGAACCTTGCATATTCTTCCGTATCCGACGACAGCGCCGAGCCGTAGTCGGTGACGCTGCGGTCGGTGAAAAACGCCGTCAGCAGAGAACCCGATCTGTTGACGTTGAAGCCTGACTCCCTGAAAGCGGCTTCAAGCCTTGCGCCATGCACTTCAAGCTGCTCGTAAAGACCTGGGGTGCGCTCGATCTTTTCTATCTGCGCATTTCCCGCCGCCGCCGCTATCGGATTGCCGGAAAGAGTTCCTGCCTGATACACGGAGCCGAGAGGGGCGATACGTTTCATAATATCCGCCCTTCCGCCGTAGGCTGCAAGGGGCATCCCTCCGCCTACTATCTTTCCGAGCGCCGTCAGGTCGGGAGTTATGCCGTAAAGCTTCTGTGCGCCGCCGTCCGAAAGCCGGAAGCCTGTGATGACCTCATCGAAGATCAGCAGTGCGCCGTTGTCCTCAGTGATCTTTCTGAGGAAAGAGAGAAAGCCCTCCTCCGGCGGGACAACGCCCATATTCGCTGCAACAGGCTCTACTATAACGGCGGCGATCTCCTTGCCGTAATGCTCAAAAACAGCTCTGACCGATCCTTCATCGTTATATCCTGCAAGCAGGGTGTTTTCGGTATAGCCTGCGGGAACTCCGGCACTGCCGGGAATTGCAGCGGTCAGCAGCCCGGAGCCGGCCTTTGCAAGCAATCCGTCCGAGTGACCGTGATAGCAGCCCTCGAACTTCAGGATCCTGTCTCTGCCGGTGAAGCCCCTTGCGGCGCGGACGGCGCTCATGGCGGCCTCTGTTCCCGAGCTTACGAGCCGCAGCAGCTCCATAGAAGGGAAGTGCTTCCTGATCCTTTCCGCAAGGACGATCTCTCCCTCGTGGCAGGCTCCGAAGGTCAGCCCGGAAGCACAGGCTTCGGTGACGGCTCTGAGTATATCCGGATCTGCGTGTCCGAATATATCAGGCCCCCAGGAGCAGACCAGATCGATAAACTCGTTACCGTCCGCATCATAAATTCGGCTGCCTGCGGCACGTTTGATGAACAGCGGCGTTCTGCCCACATTACGGCAGGCACGCACAGGGCTGTTTACTCCGCCGGGCATAAAAGTAGTGGCTCTTGCATAGAGCCTTTCTGAATTACCGGTCTTCAATGCTCTCCCTCCCTGAGCCATTTCGCGGCATCAAGCGCGTGATAGGTTATGATGATGTCAGCACCTGCCCGTGCGATAGCCGTAAGGTTTTCCAGCACTATACGCCGTTCATCTATCCAGCCGAGCTTTGCGGCGGCCTTGACCATTGAGTACTCTCCGCTTACGTTATATGCCGCAAGGGGAAGATCGAAGCTGTCCCTTGCTTCGCGGATGATATCGAGATACGCAAGCGCAGGCTTGACCATAACGATATCAGCGCCCTCATCAATATCCTCCTCTATCTCACGGAGAGCTTCACGCCTGTTGGGCGGATCCATCTGATAGGTGCGCCTGTCGCCGAAGCAGGGCGCTGAGTCTGCGGCATCGCGGAATGGAGAGTAATATCCGGAGGCAAACTTGGCGCTGTAGCTCATTATAGGGATATGTGAAAAGCCGTTTTCGTCCAGAGCAGAGCGTATCGACGCAATGCGGCCGTCCATCATATCCGAGGGTGCGATCATATCAGCTCCCGCTTTCGCAAAGCTGACAGCCGTTTTTGCCAGCAGAGGAAGAGTCTCGTCATTGAGTATTATTCCGTCGTGGACGACTCCGCAGTGTCCGTGGTCAGTATATTCGCACAGGCACACATCGGCTATGACGATAAGCCCGGGATAGTTTTTCTTTATGTATCTTATCGCCTGCTGTGTTACACCGTTATCGTCATAGGCAGAGGAAGCCAGCGCATCCTTGTGCTTGGGGATGCCGAACAGCAGTATCCCTCCGACTCCCGATATATTCACCTCGTCAAGAAGCTCCGCCAGCCTGTTCACCGAGTATCTGAACACGCCG
Organism: Ruminococcus sp.; assembly: GCA_017526445.1. Lineage (GTDB taxonomy): Bacteria > Bacillota > Clostridia > Oscillospirales > Ruminococcaceae > FB2012. The sequence goes on from JAFXRI010000110.1 coordinate 3,550, forward strand.
GGCATTGACTCCACGGGGGTTTTGATGTCCCTGCCCTCCTCAACAAAAATGGGGCAGATAAAAGAGGAGGGATGCAGATGCGTTTCCCGCACAAGCTCCCGCAGCTGCGGTGCTGCCCTGAGTCTTCTGAATCTTTTCATTTATCTTCACTGTCCTTTATGATCCTGTTTATTATGCTGTCTGCTGTTGCAGTCTCAGCTGTGAGATAGTCCCTGATGCCGATCTCTTCAAGGCTGCCTGCAGTGATCTCTCCGATGCAGACGACCTTTGTGCCCGGAGAAATATGCCCCCCGCTCCCGAAAAAGCTCGCGGCAGTATCTGCACTGGGAAAAACGATATAATCATCCGTTATCTCTGTCCTGACCGGCTTGTGAGACATACGGTAAAGCCTTATGTCATCGAAGGGGATGCCGTATCCTGCAAGAGCGTCTGTCAAGGCATCAGTGCCTTTTTCGGCACGGAGGATAAGTATTTTCCCGGTGCGCCCGGCTTTTTTGCAAAGCTCTTCCCCCAGAGCCCCGGCAGTATATTTCCCGGGAACAAGATCCGGATACAGTCCCGCCGCATCGAGGACTTCTGCCGTAGCGCTGCCGACGGCGGCAATTTTTATCCCGCACAGGCTGCGAAGGTCATTCCTCCGGGAACGCAGCTCCTTTATTAAAAGCTCTGAACCCACAGGGCTTGTAAGCACCACCCAGGAATACTCCCGGAGATCCGGCACAGCAGCACCCGATGTCTCCACCTCCGCCAAGGCTGCAAGCCCGATCTCTGCACCGAGGGAACACAGTCTGTCGGCAAGCCGGCGGCAAAATCTCCGGGAGCCTGCAAGGGCAACAGACACTCCCGAAAGGGGCAGCTGCTGAGGTGTAAGGAGCTGGTTTTCTGCACAGTCTCCGACAACTATGACCGCAGGAGCCTTAAGCCCTGCGGAGGATGTTTTTTCTGCAATATCCGAAAGCTTCCCGCGGACTGCCCTCTGGCAGTTCCTTCCTCCGTTGGATATCACCGCTGCCGGGGTATCGGGTGACATACCGCCCCCGGTAAGACCGGCGGCAAGTTCATCAAGGTGCCCCAGCCCCATAAGGAAGACCAGCGTTCCTTTATATGAGGCATAGCTCCCAAAATCGGACGTCCCCTCGGATGTATGGGCGGTGATGACAGAAAAGCTCCGCGCCTTGTTCCGTTCAGTAACAGGTATCCCCGCCAGCTCAGGCGCCGCGATGCAGGAGGATATCCCGGGTACGATTTCGGCTTCTATCCCTGCCGCAGAAAGATCGGCAAGCTCTTCGCTCCCTCTTCCGAACACAAAGGGATCTCCGCCTTTCAGACGCACTACTGTTTTTCCCTGCTTTGCAAGGCTCACAAGCAGGGAGTTTATATCTTCCTGAACGGCACTTTGGGAACTTGCACGCTTTCCTGCGCATATCAGCTCTGCGCCGTCGCGGGTGTACAGCAGGAGCCTTTGGTCTATGAGAGCATCATAGACAACTGCATCGCAGCTTTCGAGCAGCCGCCTTCCGCGCAGGGTGATAAGATCATAGCTGCCGCAGCCTGCTCCCACAAGATATACCCTGCCGTTCAAAGCCTGCTCACCAGCCTTTCGATCATACTTTCATATTCGGAGATCCCGGCGCAGTCAAAGACCGTGCGGCTCCCGTCTGCGGAGGCGCGGATATACAGCCTGCCGTTGCATACCTGGGAATACGCTCCTATCGGGGAAGAGCAGCCCGCATTTGTCAGTTCAAGAAGCAGACGCTCTGCCTTGAAGCACAGATATGACGGCTCGCTGTTTATGGCCCGGAGCAGCTCCGTGAACTCGCCTGACCTGCTCTCCACGGCGATGATCGCCTGGCAGGGTGCGGGCAGAGAGCTGTTTATATCAAGAGGCTTCATCTGAAATCTGTCATCTCCGTATATTCCCAGCCTTTTAAGGCCTGCCGCCGCAAGGATGATACCGTCGTATTCTCCGCGAAGGAGTTTTTCAAGGCGAGTCTCCACATTCCCCCTTATATCCTTTGTCACGGCATTCGGATAGATCCCGGTGATCTCTGCCCGGCGGCGCGGACTGCTCGTTCCGATAACGGGAGCATTCTTCAGCACAGTTCCGGTGGGGATTATCAGCACATCTCTCGGATCTGCCCGGGGAAGAACGGCATCGACCGTCAGCCCTTCTCTGAGCTTTACAGGCATATCCTTAGCGGAATGGACGGCGATGTCCGCTTCTCCTTCCATAAGCGCTCTCTCCAGCTCACCGGCAAAGGCTCCGCTGCCGCCTATTGCGGCGATAGGCCGGTCGGTGATCCTGTCACCTCTGGTGGAAATTATCACGGTCTCAGTCTCTGTTTCCGGAGATACCTCAGCTATCCTGCTCCTGACCAGTTCTGTCTGCACGAGTGCCAGACGGCTGCCCCGTGTCCCTATTCTTATTTTCATCGGAAATTATCCTCTCAAACAGTTTGTTTATCTCTTCTTCACACGGCAGCTCATCTCTCTGCATACAAAGTCCGATCAATTCGTCGGCGGCTTTTATCCGCATCGCTTCATCCGGGAGCTCTGACTTCATACGCGGCCTGATACCGGCAAGCAGCTCTGCGGCCTTTACTGTCCTTTCGTCCAGCAGCTTTTCGATCATTCTGCGGAGATGCTTTGCAAACCCGGGGGCAGTTCCCGAGGTGCTTATGCCTAAGGTGACGTTCCCTTTCTTTACAAGCGACGGAAAAATAAAACCGCAGTTTTTTATATCGTCCACCGAGTTTACGAGTATCCCCCGCCGGGTGCACAGCTCATATATATGCCTGTCAAGCTGACTGTCATCAGCTGCCGCAACAGCCATGAACGCTCCGTCAAGGTCGCTGTCCTCAAACCTGCGCTCCCGCAGAGCGGTGCCGAGGGCTCTTATCTCGTCGCATATCACCGGCGCGACAACTGTTATGTCCGCTCCGTAGGCGAGAAGCTTTTCAGCTTTCCTGAGCGCTATCCTGCCGCCGCCGACGATAACGCAGCGCCTGCCGGAAATGTCGATAAAAAACGGGAAGTATGCCATAAACTATTTCCCTCCCAGCACTTCGAGGACATGCCTTAGCTCGCTGCTGCTAAGCTGTTTTTTCAGCCTGTGCAGCGCTGCCTCCGGCGATTTTTGCATCAGCCGGACTGCGGAAGCTATCTCCTCCGCAGCTGAATGATAGATCAGCTCCTTGCTTACACGTTCGACCTCTTCGGCTGTGATCTGTTCGGCGGCTTCAGCTCTGGACTGCCTCAGCAGACCGTTCTGTTCGGCAAGAGAGTGCAGCTCGTCGATATCCATTCTTGTAAACCCGTCGATGCAGCCGATATCTCTGTCAATATCCGCAGGCACAGCCATATCTATAAACAGTTTTCTGCCGCTGATGCAGCGCTTTTTCAGTTCATAAAGTGTCACAGTCCGGTGGGGAGATGCGGTGGCGCTGATAATGCAGTCGCTTTCATCTATCGCTTCGTATCTGTCTTTGTAGGGTATCACCCTGCATCTGCTGTCGCTTATGACCTTTCCTCCGCAGCTGCGCTGAGTTGCTGCAGCGGTCACGTTTTTGTGCCCCAGCAGATTTTTAAGCACTGAAGAACCTGTTTCTCCGCTGGCGCCGATGACCAGCACCCGGACTTTCTCTCCGAAGCCCGCCGCAGCGTTTGCTGCAAGCGTTGCGGACGAGACCGGTATCTGTGAGATCGCCGTATCGCATCTCACGCGCTTGCCGCAGGCGATCGCTGCCTGAAAAATACGGTTGAGCTCGCAGCACACCCCGCCGGCAGAGACTGAATGTTCATAGGCTTTTTTTACCTGACGCAGTATCTCGTCCTCGCCGAGGATAGCCGAGCGCAGCCCGGAAGCAACGCGGAACAGATGACGGATAGCCCTTTCATCTGAAAAGAGCCCAGCACGGCTCAGCAGCTCCTGAGAGCTCATCCCTGCACGCTTCGCCAGGAGAGAAATGCCTGTTTCCTCGTCCGCCGTGTGATAAAGCTCGGTGCGGCAGCAGGTGCAGAGTATCACTCCGAAGGCGCCGGCTTCTTTCAGCGAATAAAGCAGAGCTGCCTTTTCCTCCTCAGAAAAAGACAGTCTGGCTCTGAACGGCTCTGGGGCTGTTTTGTGTTCTATGCTTATACAGCTTATCCTGCGGGCCGTATCCATTTATTTCACCTCTTCAACGCTCCCGCAGGTAATGAACGGGACGGTTTTATTTATGGAGCCTCTTGTCAGATGAATTCGCTGTCAACAATGGTGAGGACTTCATCAAGTATCTTAAAGGCTTCACGGAGCTGTTCCTCAGTGATGATGAGGGGCGGGGTGATGTTGATGTTGTTTTCTCTGCCGAAGGCTGCGAAGCCGCGCTCTTTCAGCAGGCCCTGTATGCGGGCCATAGTCCTGTTCTCGTCATAGCCGTAGGGAACGAGGGGTATCTTCTTCTCCCTGTCCTTCATCAGCTCTACGGCACCGAAGAGCCCTATATATCTCACATCTCCCACGGACTTGTGCTTTTTCTTCTGATCCTCGAGAAGCTCTCCGAACACCTTGCCAACCTCATTCACATGATCGAGGATGCGGTTTTTCAGATAGTAGTCCACGCAGGCGACGCCCGCCGCGCAGGCAAGAGAGTGCCCGCTGTATGTCAGACCGTAGAGGAAGGTCTTATCCTTGAAATACTCCGCGATCTGCTTGCTGATAACTATGCCTCCGAGCTGGACATATCCGCAGGTAACGCCTTTTGCAAAGGAGATGATATCGGGCTTGATCCCCCAGTGCTCAAAGCTGAATATCTTTCCTGTCCTGCCGAAGCCAGCCATTACCTCATCGCAGATAAGCAGGATGTTGTACTTGTCGCAGAGGGCTCTGAGTCCCTGCAGATAGCCGTCCGGCGGGATAATGACACCGTTTGCGCCGGTAATGGATTCCACCTCTATCGCCGCGATCTGATCCGGCCCCTCGTACTGTATCTGCTCTTCAAGCAGGCCGAGGTAATAGGAGCTGGCTTCAGCATCGCTCTTGAAATCTATCCCCGAACGGTAAACATAAGGATCAAAGAATTTCAGAAATCCGTTTGCCGCAGGACGTTCCAGAGCAAAGCGTCTCGGATCGCCCGAAAGATTTCCCGAGCCGAGAGTCGAGCCGTGATAGCTGCGGTATCTCGAAAGCACCTTGCTCCTGCCGGTGAATGTTCTTGCAGCATAGATCGCTGCTTCGTTGGCATCCGAGCCGCCGCAGGTGAAAAAGACCTTCCCCATATTGTCCGGTGCCAGCTCTATGATCTTCTTTGCCAGCTCCGATCTTGGCCCGGAGGCATAGGCAGGAGCGATGTAGGGCAGTATATCCACCTGCTTTTTGACAGCATCGGTTATATCCTTGTTGCCGTAGCCCAGATTCACATTTGCCAGCTGCGAGGACATATCGTAGTATCTCTTTCCGTTGTAGTCCCAGAAGAATATACCCTCTGCACGTTCTACCGGTATCGCATTCACCGTTCCCGTCAGCCACGGGTGCTGGTTATACTCCCTGTCATATTCAAGTACCTGTTCTCTTGTCAGTTCAGACATTTTCTTTACTTCCTTTCAATTTTAGATAAACGTTTATACATTTCATAAAGCATCCCGTCTGTTACCTCTACCGGATTGTTCAGCAGATTGGGGTGCCTGCTTTTTTGGACGAGTTCTCTTATCTGTTCTTCGTTCAGCCTGAGATCGGCAAGATCCATCCGCAGACCTATACGCTTTTTCAGCTCTGCGATATGATCCGCCAGCAGCTGCGGATCTCCGAAGCCCAGCTTCCGGGCAAGGGATCCGGTGTGGGGATCCTCCGCATTTATACGGATAAAGCTGTCCAGCGTGAGAGCGCAGGCTTCTCCGTGAGGGATGCCCCATATCGCTGTCAGAGGAAAGGAGCAGGCGTGGGCGCCTGTGGTCTTGGGCAGCGTGAACGCAAGCCCTGCTATGACCGATGCCTCAGCCAGCTTTTCACGGGCGTTTATGTCATCGGGTGCGGAGACTGCCCGGGGCAGATGGTCCAGTACCAGAGAGGCTGCGTGTACTGCAAGGGCATCGCATATCGGCTGATGTCCGATGCTCCAGTATCCTTCTATGGCGTGACAAAGCACGTCGATGCCTGTGGAGGCTGTGACCGCCGGCGGCACCGTCAGCGTCAGTTCAGGATCGATGACTGCCGCTGCGGGGTAGAAGCTGTCGGAATTTATCGGGGCTTTCCTGCCTGTGCTTCTGTCGGTGAGGACAGACACGCAGGTGACCTCGCTGCCTGTGCCTGCTGTGGTGGGCACAGCGATCACAGGAAGATGTGTCCCGGGCACAGCCTTGCCTGTGCCGTGGTATTCACTTATATCTTCTGCCGTAAGCGAAGCAGCCTTGGCTGTATCTATGGCGCTGCCGCCGCCCACCGCAGCTATCACATCGGCTCCGGCCTTCCGCAGCAGTTCTGAACACCTGTTGACCTCCGAAACGTCCGGGTTGGGCGAGATATCTGAATATACCGCCGCTGCTCCCGTAAGACGTCTGATACGTTCAAGCACCCCGGTCCCTTCAAAAAAGCTGTCGCAGACTATTACCGGCTTTGAAAAGCCTTTCAGCAGCTCAGGCAGTATCTCTGTCTTGCCTCTGCCGAAATAGATATCGACCGGCTGTGAGTAAAACCAATCCATATTATCACCTCATATCTGAAAATCATGATCCGGCGGCAATCGGAACAGCGACGGCGTCACACCGTATTTTGATCTGAACAGCTTTGAGAAATAGCTGTTGTCCTTGTAGTCGAGACGGGCTGCTATCTCATTCACCGAAAGGTCGGTATCAAGCAGGAGCATAGCCGCACGCTTGAGCTTCACCGTGTTGATGTAATCCACAAATCTCAGGCCTGTCTGTGCAAGAAACACTGTGCTGAGATAGGTGCTGTTTATCCGCAGTTCAGCTGAGAGAGTTTTCTGCTTCAGGTCTCCGTCGGGGTACAGCAGGATGCGCCAGATGAGCTCTTCAAGCTGTGAATTGTGTCTTGGGTACAGCTCGCAGAATTCCGAAAACAGAGTCATCAGCATGGCAGGGATATCTCCGGCGCTGTGCGCAGTCCGGAAAATTTTGTCGCCGATATAAAGATCAAGCCATTGATAGTCAGTGAACAGGCTGCTTCGCACAATAGAGAAGACTCTGCTCCCCTTTTCGCTGCATTTTCTTCCGCGGGTGCGGAATTCACGGGCATTCTGCTGCAGAAAGGAATAGAATGAATCATCTCTGGCCTCGAAGAAACCGATTATCCGCTCGGCAAGATTTTCTGCAGAAAGGCTGCTGCCGTTGAGCTCGGTCTTCAGGCGCAGCAGCGCTTCGTCTGCGATCATTTTCCAGTTGCTGCCTGCGATATAATCATAGGCGCGCAGGACGATGCCCTGCCTTGCCGCCTCGAAATCCTCATTCTCGCTGCAGAGGATCACCGCCGGCAGCTGTTCGCTTTTTACAGTCCGCAAAAGCGTGAGCCCTGCCTCCTTGGAGGCTATGACAACATCATATTCCGAATAGCTTAAAGTGATCCTGTCGGAGGAACCCGCTATATAAAATCCTCTGTGCTCATAAACAGAGCTGTCGGAAAGAAATTTTAGCTCTTCCTTTTCATTCAGTCCGAGCAGCAGTATTTTGTACATAACGGAGCCTCCTTTCATTATGGGATCAGAGCTTTCAGCCTTTGAAATCTGCCGTTGTCAAGATGTTCGGGAAAGCCCTTGTATCCTCTTCCGAGCATAGCATATTTCTTCACACCGAAGCGGTGATAGGGCAGAAGCTCATAGCTGTAATTTTTTCTTCCGCGAAGGAAGGATACTATCGCAGATATATCTTCTTCGCTGTCGTTGACTGTCGGGATCACGGGTGTTCGGATGCGCTTATGGAGCTTCGGGAACTCCTCAAAGAGCATTTCAAGATTTTCAATGATCTGCCTGTTGGAGCAGCCGGTGTGCTGAATGTGCCTCTGCTCATCCATAAGCTTGATATCATAGAGTATATAGTCGAGCAGACCTGCCGCCTCGCGCATCACATCCGCGGAGGTCATCCCGCAGGTCTCCGCTGCGGTGCTGATATGCCGCTTACTCGCCTCGCGGAGAAGCTCAAGAGCGAACCCGCTCTGCATAAACGGCTCGCCGCCTGACAGAGTCATACCGCCCTCGTCGCCGTAGAAAGCACTTTCTGCTTCAACACGGCGTAGCACCTCTTCAACAGTCATTTCTTTCCCGAAAATGCCGAGGGCTTTGCAGGGACAGATGTTTTCAAAAACAGCGCAGTCTCCCTTTGCCCGCAGATTGAATTCTGCGGGATCAAAGCTCCCGATGTCTCCTGCCTGCCTGCAAAAGGTGCAGCCCTGACTGCTTATGCATTTTTCTCTGTCAAGGAAAACCTCGGGATAGGGGTTCTGCGATTCGGGATTAGCACACCAGCTGCACCGCATCGGACAGCCTTTCAGAAATACCGTCGTTCGTATGCCGGGGCCGTCGTGCAGCGAGTATGACTGTATGTTGAATACCGTTCCTGTCATACCGCATCATGCTCAGTGCGTGAGATTATATCATCCTGCAGATCCTTTGAAAGCTCACAGAAATATGCACTGTAGCCCGCCACTCCTACAAGCAGGCTGCGGTAGCTTTCGGGATCCTGCTGTGCTTTTATAAGTGTTTCCCGGTTGATGATATTGAACTGTAAATGCCATAGCTTCAGGTCTCTCCAGGCTTTTATGAACCCGACGAGCTTTTCTGTGCCGTCCTCTCCCGCAACGCACTGGGGGCTGAGCTTGATATTGAGAAGCCTTGCCGCCCGGTTACGGAACCCGTAGTTCTTGGTGGCGTAATTCGAGAGAAGTACAGCGGAGGGACCGTTTTTATCGGCACCCTGAGAAGCGGAGGATCCGTCAGAAAGCGGACGCCAGGCTTTTCTGCCGTTGGCTGTTGCCGACACAACTTTTCCGAAGGGAACATTCGCGGTGAAGGGCACATATCTCAGATCGAGATGAACACCCAGCTCTGCCGAATACTTCCGGGTATATGTGAGGAGTTCCCGGTCGAGCAGCTGGCCGATCTCATCGGCGCGGCTGTCGTTGTTGCCGTAGGCGGGTGCGCTTTGCAGAAGCTGTCTCAGCGGCTCGTATCCGTTGAAATCAGCTTTCAGCGCTTCTTTCAGCTCGGTAAATGTTATGCGTTTATCCTCATAGACGTATTTCTTTATCGCAGCAAGAGAGTCTATCACCGTGGCGTAGCCGATGAACTCAAAGTAGCCGAGGTCTATACCGCCCTCTATCCTGGGGGAATGGATGTCCTTCTGCTGCTCCATGCAGAGCTTGTGAAGGGATGAACCGAGGGGAGACGCGAAATGCTCCGAACGCAGTCTTATGATCTCATGCTGCTGTATAAAGGCGTGCTTCATAAAGTTTTTCTGCTGTTTCAGATAGGCGTCAAGGAATTCATCAAAAGTTTTGTGTTCCTCTGCTTCACCGGTTTGCAGACCGATGACCTCATCGCCGTATTTCAGCATCCTGCCGTTGTATATCGTCATTTCCAGCGCCGCTGCAAAGTTGATATAAGCGCAGGGCGAGGTGTAGGTGTCGCGGTTGGGCATACGGGCCTCTGCGCAGCCCGAAACGCTGTAATCGAGGGCTTCCTCGAACTGTGCGCCCTTAGAGAGAAGCAGGGGGATGACCTCTTCGTCATTTATCAGCTTCGGGAAGCCGGAGCCGTCCTTTATGGTCTCTGCGACCTCGTAAAGATAACGCTTAGGAGAGCGCTGATGTATCCTTGCGGCAAGGTCGGGATAGTTGAGAGGGAATTCGCGCTTTGATCTCAGGATAAGGTAAGTCAGCTCGTTTACCGCATCTCTGCCGTCAGGAGTTTGACCGCCTACGGTGACCGCCTCCCAGTGTGCATAACCCTCGTTGAAGGCTCCGCCTGCCTTTGAAAGATAGAGGTCGATATACTGCGCCATAGATACCCATACACATTCGAGCAGTTCCTCAGCCTTGTCGTCATCGATGAGACCTTTGTCCCTGTCAGCCTTGTAGTAGGGATACAGGTACTGATCCATTCTTCCGTTGGAGATTATCGTTCCGGTCTTCTGTTCGATGCGGGAGAAGAGCTGTATGAACCACTGGCTCTGTACAGCCTCATAGAAGCTCCCGGCAGGCTCGGCAGGCACCTTCCGGCAGATGCGCGCGATCTCCGTGAGCTCGGCCTTTCTTACAAGGTCGCTTTCCTTTGCGGCCTTGCTTTCTGCAAGCAGGGCGTGGCGCTGTGCCCACAGAATGATCGCATCCGCTGTGATGATGACTGCTTCAAGGAAAGGCCTGCGTTCGGTGTTATCAACGGGGCTGAACTCGTCAAGGCGGGAAAGCCTTTCCTGCGCCTCGCGCCTGATGCCGTTGAATCCGATCTTCAGGGGCTTCTCGTAATCATGCACCCATTGTATGGATGAACGGAAAGAGGCTGTCTCGTTGACGATGTACCTTGATGTCAGCTCCGAGTCGTTGTTGTAAGTGTAGCGCCGTGTCTCCTCGGGGATCGCAGCGGCAAGTGCCTCGTGAAATGTCTTGCCTTTCCAGTAGGGCGAGATCTCTTTGACGACATACTCCGCGTCTTCCGCGGTAATATCAAAGGGGGAACTGTCACGCTCCGGCAGGCTGCGGATAGCTTCATCGAGGAAGTCGCCGTCAAGCTCGGGATAGAGTATCCCGTAGCGTCCTTCTTTGCCGGCTCTGCCGGCGAGGAGCTGACCGTCATCCACATATACAGATGCATTCTCTGCATAATGGTAAAGCGCCTTTGCCCACCGCAGCACCAGCGGCTGTCCTTCGGTCTGCTTAAAGCTTTCGGTGAAATATTTCCCGCGTTCTATATCTATTGCGGGACGGCTGCCCTGAAAGCCTGCAAGCAGCTTTGCAGCACGGCTATCCTTGCCGATGCTGCCTTTCTGTATCCTTATTTCTTGGGGAGAATACTCCTTTTTCGCATTTTTGCTCATAGCTGCACCTCTTATTTTTTATCTTTATTTACATTTCCTATATGAATACTATGCTTTGGGCATGAACTCATTATAAACTGTTATCCCCCTGTTGTCAATGAACAATAAAAGAATTATTTTATAAATTTTTCTATATTGCTGTAAATGAGCATAACGGGGGAGCCTACGGCTGTACCTTTATATAGGCAATACCGCACAACCTCTGTGCGTCAGATTGCGCGCAAGCTCAACAAAGTTGAGCTGAGATTTTCGTCAGATTGCCTAAATTCGACGCAGGTTTGCAAGCGAAGTTCACTTCGCTTTACGCAACGTCAAGGAGAATTGACGTCATCTTTGATGACGTTGGTGATCATGACG
>JAFXRI010000111.1 GCA_017526445.1 Ruminococcus sp.
CGTCATGATCACCAACGTCATCAAAGATGACGTCAATTCTCCTTGACGTTGCGTAAAGCGAAGTGAACTTCGCTTGCAAACCTGCGTCGAATTTAGGCAATCTGACGAAAATCTCAGCTCAACTTTATTGAGCTTGCGCGCGATCTGACGCACAGGGGTTGTGCGGTATTGCCTTAATATGACCGCGGCAGCCACTCTGTCAAATATCAATACGATTATACCATAATGCCGTCCGGATTGCAACCTTTTTTATCCAATTTCATATTCCGGAAGAGCTTTGCAAATTGTGAAACTTTGAGTAAAAAAAGGTTGATTTATTCAACGCCTTGTGTTATAATAAAGATTATGATACTGCGCGGGCAGGACTTATGCCCGGGCAAATTGACCTGCTATCAATTATCGAAAGGAAAGATAAGCTATGAAAAAACTGATGCTGGGCAACGAGGCGTTCGCCCGCGGCCTGTACGAAGCGGGATGTAAGATCGCATCCTCTTACCCCGGAACACCTTCCACCGAGATCACCGAGGAAGTCGCAAAGTATGATGAGGTCTATGCCGAGTGGGCTCCCAACGAGAAGGTGGCTATGGAGGTAGCGCTTGGTGCTTCGATCGCCGGCGCAAGAAGCTTCTGCGCTATGAAGCACGTCGGCCTGAATGTGGCTGCCGATCCTCTTTATACTGCGGGATATACCGGAGTTACCGGAGGTATGGTGATCGCTGTTGCCGACGATCCCGGGATGCATTCTTCGCAGAACGAGCAGGATTCCCGCCATCACGCCATTGCCTCAAAGGTAATGATGATCGAGCCTTCGGATTCCGCGGAGTGCAAGGATTTCGCCAAGGCGGCCTTTGATCTCTCCGAGAAGTTCGATACTCCCGTTATCGTAAGGATGTCCACCCGTGTTGCTCATTCACAGTCTGCTGTTGAGATGTGTGACCGCGAGGAGCATGAGCTCATCCCCTATGAGAAGAACATACAGAAATTCGTTATGATGCCCGGAAATGCTATCCGCCGTCATCCTCAGGTGGAGCAGAGGCTCGTTGACATCCGTGAGTATGCCGAGACCTCTCCCCTCAACAGAGTAGAGTATAACGATACAAAGATCGGCGTTATCGCCGCAGGCATTTCTTATCAGTACGCAAGAGAAGCACTGGGCACAAAGGCTTCTTACTTAAAGCTGGGCATCGTGAACCCCCTGCCTGTGGAGATCATCAAGGACTTCTGCGCGAAGTGTGAGACAGTCTATGTTATCGAGCAGCTCGACGATGTTATAGAGACTCACTGCAAAAAGCAGGGGCTCAATGTACACGGCAAGGATACCTTCTCGCTGCTGGGTGAGATCTCGCAGTCTATCGTCCGCGAGAAGATACTGGGCGAGACAGCCGAGTTTTCCGAGTTCCCGGAGACTGTTCCGGTACGTCCTCCCGTAATGTGCGCGGGATGTCCTCACAGAGGTCTGTTCTACTGCCTCTCAAAGCTGGGCGTTATGGTGTCCGGCGACATCGGATGCTATACTCTGGGTGCTACTGCTCCTCTCTGCGCTATGGATTCAACTATCTGTATGGGAGCATCTATAAGCGGCCTTCACGGTTTCAACAAGGCCAGAGGTGCTGAGGCTGAGAAGAAGTCCGTGGCTGTTATCGGTGATTCCACCTTTATGCACAGCGGTATGACAGGACTTGTGAACATCGCCTACAACGCCACCAATACCACAGTTATCATCCTTGATAACTCTATCACCGGCATGACCGGTCACCAGCAGAACCCCACCACCGGCAAGAACCTCAAGGGTGATCCTGCGGCGGCAGTAAATCTTGAAGAGCTCTGCCACGCTATCGGCATAAAGAGCGTAAGAGTTGTTGATCCCTACCATATGGCCGAGACCGAGGCTGTTATCAGGGAAGAGCTTGCAAAGGATGAGCCCTCGGTTATCATCAGCCGCAGGCCCTGTGCTCTGCTGAAATACGTCAAGCACAATCCTCCGCTGAAGTGCGATCACGACAAGTGCGTGGGCTGCAAGCAGTGTCTGAAGATCGGATGTCCCGCGATAAGCATACACGACAAGAAGATGACCATAGATCATACCCAGTGCGTGGGCTGCGGCATCTGCACCGAAATGTGCAAGCTGGGCGCTATCAAATAAAGTATAAACATAGAAAGCATTGGGGGCAATTCGGTTGAGTTTTGAATTTGATAAAGACGATAAAAAGGTTTTGGGTATCATAGGTGCGCTTATCGGAGCAGCACTCGCAATGGGACTGTGGTGTCTGCTGGGCTATTTCGGAAAGATGGCTTTTATATGCGGCTTCGCTATGTGCCTTGGCGTTATCGGCGGATACTATCTGCTCGGAAACGGTATGAGCATTGTCGGATTCGTGATATGCAGTATCATACTTCTCGCAGCTGTGTATTTTTCAGTAAGGATAAGCTACGGCCTGTGGCTTTACGATAAGCTTGACGGCGCAATGTCGTTCGGGGATTGTTACAGCAGGGTAATGGAGCTGCTTGAAACGCTGGGCGAAAAGGGTTCTTTCTATAAAGACCTCGCACTCGGATATCTGTTCACGGTAGGCGGCGGTTTCGGCCTGCTTTTCAAGTTTGGCATCATAGACAATTGATACCTGTCCGATGATACAACAATTAACTAAGGAGTTGTGATAAATGGAAACTAAATCAATAATGATAGTAGGCGTGGGCGGACAAGGCTCATTGCTGGCATCACGAATAATCGGAAACGTGCTGCTGTCTCAGGGCTTTGAGGTCAAAGTCAGCGAGGTACACGGTATGAGCCAGAGAGGCGGTTCGGTAGTTACCTATGTCAAGTACGGCGACGAGGTTAACTCTCCCGTAATAGTAAAGGGCGAAGCCGATATAATCATCAGCTTCGAGCAGCTGGAGGCTGCACGCTGGCTGCCCTTCCTGAAAAAAGGCGGTCATCTTGTGACATCCACTCAGCAGATAGATCCTATGCCTGTTATAAACGGCGCAGCGGTATATCCTGATAATATCATTGAGAAGATCAAAGCTCAGGGCGTTGACGTTATCGCTGTTGATGCACTTACCCTTGCTGAGCAGGCAGGCACCGCAAAGGCATCCAACGTGGTGCTCATGGGCGTTGTATCCAAGAAGATGCAGTTTGACGAGAGCGTATGGCAGGCAGCGCTGGAGCAGTGCGTTCCCGCAAAGTTCCTGGAACTCAACAAGAAGGCCTTTGCTCTCGGACGGGAAGCTGAATGAGCTCCGGCATACACTTGATGAAAGTTGTTTATATTCCTGCATTGACAATTTTATCCAAATATGATATGATAGTATAAAGCTTTATCGTACTGCAAGGTACTTAGCTTAATCTGACCTGGCTGGGACAAGTCCCCGCCGTTCTGAAAAAAGGAGATCAAGCCTATGGGCAAATACTGGAATGAAGAAATGGAGTGCATGGAGCCTGAAAAGATGCGTGCGCTGCAGGACGAGAGACTCGTTAAGCAGGTGCGTCACGTCTGGGACAATGTACCCTATTACCGCGCAAAAATGGAAGAGAAGGGATTGACACCTGATGACATAAAGGGAGTAGAGGATCTGCATAAGCTGCCTTTCCTGTCCAAGGCTGATCTGAGGGATGCCTATCCTTTCGGACTGCTGGCTAAGCCGCTTTCGGAGTGCGTTCGCATCCATTCGACCAGCGGCACTACCGGCAAGAGAGTCGTTGCGTTCTATACTCAGAATGACATCGATCTCTGGAACGACTGCACTGCAAGAGCTATCACAGCTGCCGGCGGCACAAAGGACGACGTGCTGCAGGTATGCTACGGCTATGGCCTGTTCACCGGCGGTGCTGGCCTCGACGGCGGTTCCCATAAGGTGGGCTGCCTTACTCTGCCTATGTCTTCGGGCAATACCGAGAGACAGATACAGTTTATGGAGGATCTGGGCGCAACGATTATTTGCTGCACACCTTCCTATGCAGCTTATATCGGTGAGACATTAAAGAAAATGGGCAAATCCCCTGACGACCTGAAGCTCAAATCAGGTATCTTCGGCGCAGAGCCCTGGACTGAGGAGATGCGTCAGGAGATCGAGAAGAGCCTGGGCATCAAGGCTTATGACATCTACGGTCTTACCGAGACCAGCGGCCCGGGCGTGGCATTTGAGTGCGAGTGTCAGAAGGGTATGCATATCAACGAGGATAATTTCATCCCTGAGATAATCGATCCCGATACCGGAGAGCCTCTGCCCGACGGCACTAAGGGAGAGCTGGTGTTCACCTCTATCACTAAGGAGGCATTTCCTCTGCTGAGATACCGCACCCGTGATATATGCGTTCTCACAAGAGGTAAGTGTGCCTGCGGAAGAACTCTTGTAAAAATGGCGAAGCCTATGGGACGTTCGGACGATATGCTCATCATCCGCGGCGTAAATGTATTCCCCTCGCAGATCGAGACTGTTCTGCTCAAGCACAGCAACGCCAGCCCCAACTATCAGATCGTTGTCGGCAGAGAGAACAACAACGATACATTCGAGATCAGAGTCGAGCTTACCGAGGAGATGCTGGGCGATACTATCCGCTCCATCGAGGAGATCGAGAGAAAGATCGCCGGAGATATGCATACTGTCCTTGGTATCAAGGCCAAGATCAGACTGGTCGAGCCCAATTCGATCCCCCGTTCTGAGGGCAAGGCAAAGCGCGTGATCGACACGAGGAACTTAGTCTGATGAGCTGCCTGGGAGTATTGTTCGCTGTGCCGGGTGAGATCGTCGAGCATATCCGCTCGCTGCCTATGGCACAGAGACCGGAGTATATCTCGTCCGAACTGGAGGAGCTTTACTTTGAGGACTATCCCGAACGTACAGCTGAGCTGGATAAGGCCTGGGACGCTATCCACCGCGCCCTGACCGACGGCACTCTCTCCTTTGACTGTGCCGGCTGGCCTTTGGGAGGAGTTATCCTCGGCGGTGAGGTCCTTTATTATGACGGCGAGGAGTATGATGACTATATAATCACTGCGAAGCCGCCTCTGGAGGTCTCGCGCATAGCGCAGGAGCTTGAAAAGCTCACCAAGGCAAAGTTCAAACGCGGCTACGATCAGATCGACAGCACTTATCCCGAGCCATTGTCTAAGGAGGATATGGAGTATTCCTGGGAGTACCTGGAGGACGCAGTGCCGTTTTTCCGGCACGCAGCGAGCCAGGGACTGTGGGTGCTGTTTACAGCGGACCAGTAGTGAACAGTTATAGGCCGCCCCCTGTGCGGTCTTCAGATTCGATTACAGAACGGAGTGAAATAAATGTCAATAAAGCAGTTATCTATTTTTGCGGAAAACAGGCCGGGAAGGCTCAACAATATCACCCACCTGCTGGCGGTGAACGGTATCAACATCCGCGCGATGAGTGTGGCTGATACCAAGGATTTCGGTATCCTTCGTCTTATCGTTAACGATGCCGACAAGGCAGTCGATGCTCTCAAGGAGGGCGGCTGTGCAGTCACCGTATCCAAGGTGCTGGCTATACAGATACCCGACAGGCCGGGCGGGCTGGCTGCAGCTATGCAGGTGCTCTATGACAACAATGTCAGCGTGGAGTATATGTACTCCGCATTCATCAGCGAGAAGAGCGAGGAGGCTTATCTTATCCTCCGTGCCGACAGCAACGAGGCCGCAGAGCAGGCCTTTGACGGCAGATACAAGCTCCTCACTCAGGAAGAGCTGCTGACGAAGTAGATCCGGACCTGAATATGAAAGTAAAAAGGCATATCCCTGTTCGTACGGGATATGCCTTTTTTTCGGAGAGAATTATATGTAAGGTATATACGCTTATTAAGACAATGCTGCGTCTTCGGGCCTTTTGGCTGCTACCATATCTCTGAGCCTTACAAAAGCGTCGTAGCTCTCGTCGCTGACGCAGTGTTCAAGAGCACAGGCATCCCGGTCGGCAGTTTCGCTGTCCACGCCAAGACAGGTAAGTATGGTCATAAATGTGTTATGCCGTTCGAGTGTCGCTAAAGCTATGCTCCGGCCCAGGTCGGTAAGCATTATCCCGCACTGACGGTCAAATATTATGCAGCCGTCATCCTCCAGCTGATGAAGGGCATTGGTGACCGTCGGCTTGGTTATAGACAGCGCTGCTGCAAGATCAACGTTCCTGATCTTTCCTTTTTTGCCGGTAAGCCCGATTATTGCTTTCAGATAGTTTTCTTTCGTTTCCTTTTGCATTGTCCCTGGTCCTTCTATGTATTATTCTGCTGCCCGAATTCCTGTCGGGCATACGCCTGATCTTGTGTATGTTTCCGCAGTATCATTCGCTTGGTCTGACCGGAGCTGTACGTAAAACTCACTTGACCTGTCCTTCCGATCAGCTGAACTATCCAAGTGCGCAGTCAAGTATCATCATCACGGCGAAGCCGAATGCAAAGGCTACAGTGCCCAGATTGGAATGTTTGCCTGATGACATCTCGGGGATGAGCTCCTCCACTACCACATAGAGCATAGCCCCCGCCGCAAAGCTCAGCAGATAAGGCATAAGCGGTACCACAAAGCCTGCCGCAAGTATGGTCAGGACCGTGCCGGCCGGTTCAACAGCGCCGGAAAGTGTTCCGAGCAGGAAAGCCTTTCCCTTGCTCATACCCTCGGCACGGAGAGGCATCGAGATTATCGCACCTTCCGGAAAATTCTGTATCGCTATGCCTACTGCCAAAGCCAGTGCCCCTGCCGCCGTCATATTACCGCTGTCATATATAAACCCCGCATAGACCACGCCCACAGCCATCCCCTCGGGAATGTTGTGGAGGGTGACAGCCAGAAGCAGCATTGCATTTTTGGGGAGCTTCCGTGTTTTAAGTCCCTCGGGAGAATCGCTGTCAAGATGCAGATGCGGTATCAGCTTGTCAAGCAGCAGCAGAAAGAATATGCCTGCCAGAAAGCCTGCTGCCGCCGGGATGAATTTCAGCTTTCCCAGCTTTTCTTCCGACTGCTCCAGAGCAGGGATGAGCAGGCTCCAAACACTTGCTGCGACCATCACTCCTGCTGCGAAGCCGGTCAGAATGCGCTCTACCGAACGCCCGAGGCGCTCCCGCATAAAGAATACACAGGCCGCTCCTGCTGACGTCCCCGCAAAAGGAATGATCAGCTCAATTGCGATACGTGCCGAACTGCTCATAGTGTCATCTCCTTCACTTGCTTTTAGGCAACACCGCACAACCCACGGCTTGCGCCTCTGCACGTCATCTGCTTGCATATTTCCCGTCATAGCACACAAATTTTCCTTGCCGGGCGAAAAGCGAATTGGTCTTCGCTCGCCCGCC
>JAFXRI010000112.1 GCA_017526445.1 Ruminococcus sp.
TGCATAAATTTGACGCAGGCGGGCGAGCGAAGACCAATTCGCTTTTCGCCCGGCAAGGAAAATTTGTGTGCTATGACGGAAAATATGCAAGCAGATGACGTGCAGAGGCGCAAGCCGCGGGTTGTGCGGTGTTGCCTTAAGGGATACAGCCTTCCGCCATTTCTCCCCTCAGCAGATCCTGGGCAGCAGCTCGCCCTTGGGCTGGGGAAGGATAGTCTGGGTGCCGATCTCGGTCTCGAGGATGACACGCCCCTTGTTCTCGGCAGTCACCCTGCCTATCACCGCAGCGTTCTGTGAATATTTTCCCTTTCTGAGCTCGGCAACGATAGCCTCTGCCTTGTCACCGGGGACGAAGATCACCAGTCTGCCCTCGCAGGCAAGATACAGCGGCTCCAGCCCCAGCATCCCGCAGACGCCCTTGACTCTGTCGTCCACAGGGATAGCTGTCTGGTCGAGGGATATGCCCACACCGCTCTGCTCTGCGATCTCATAAAGCACCGTTCCCACACCTCCGCGGGTGGCGTCGCGGATAACGTGGATATCATCAGTCACGCCGAAGATGCTCTCGACTGTTCCCCACAGAGGAGCGCAGTCGCTGTCCACATCAGATTCTATGCCGTACTCGTCTCTTGCAAGCAGGATAGTGCAGCCGTGCCTGCCCACATCCCCGGTGACGATCACTGCGTCTCCGGGAGCCGCCAGCTTACCCGAGGTGTGAGCATTCTCCATAACGGCCCCGATGCCGGTAGTCGTGATGAATACTCCGTCCACCTGTCCCTTGCCTGCGACCTTGGTGTCTCCCGCAACGATCTTCACTCCTGCCTCAGCAGCAGTCTTTTCCATAGCCGCCGCTATCTGCTCCAGATCGTCAAGGGGAAAGCCCTCCTCGATGACGAAGCCGCAGGTCATATACAAAGGTCTTGCTCCCATGCAGGAAAGATCGTTGACCGTCCCGCATATCGAGAGCTTTCCGATATTCCCGCCGCTGAACTTCCAGGGCGATACGATGAAACCGTCGGTGGTCATCGCAAGCCTCGAATCTATCTTCGGCAGCACCGCCGCATCATCGGCCGTGAACTCCGGATTTGAAAAGTGTGCCTTGAACACCTTGTCGATAAGCTCGCTTGTCTGCTTTCCGCCCGCACCGTGCGCGAGGGTAACTGTATTATTGTTCATGAACGTTTCCTCCAAATACTTTTTGATCGCAGCCCGATCCCCGGCTGCCGGATATGCGTCTCCCGGCCGGGAGCATCACACGAGCCCGGAATACTGATAGTACGCCGAGCACGCCCCCTCGTCCGAGACCATACAGGCCCCCACGGGATGCAGCGGCGTGCATACCTTCCCGAACACCTTGCAGTCTGAGGGCCTGCATTTGCCCTGCAGAACATCCCCGCAGCGGCAGGCCGGGTTGGGCTTGCCGGTGATAAGGGGCATAGCGTATTTGATCCGGGCGTCATATCCCGCATACTCCGGGCGAAGCTTCATCCCTGACATCGGGATCACTCCAAGGCCCCGCCACTCGCTGTCGCAGGGCTCCATCACCTCATCCATCAGCCTGATCGCTGCCGGGTTCCCCTCGTCCTTCACCACACGGGGATAGCAGTTGCGGAAGAAAGGCTCGCCCTTTTCAAGCAGCTTCACAGCTACTGCCAGAGCCGTTATCAGCTCACTGGCAGTAAAGCCCGCCACTACTCCCGAAACCCCCTTCTCCTCGCAGAGCTTTATGCAGGCGCCGTTTCCGGTGATAGCGTTTACGTGCCCCGGATATATGAACGCATCTGCGCTGCCCACCAGGGCGTTGTAGGCGTTGGGCATAGTCTTGTTGGCTGTCAGCAGCGAGAAGTTTTTCAGTCCCAGCTCCTTAGCCTTCTTTACCGCCAGGCAGGCCGAGGGCGTGGTCGTCTCGAAGCCCACAGCCAGGAACACCACCTGCTCATCCGGATCTTCCCGGGCAAGCTCCACAGCATCCAGCGGAGAATACACAGGGCGGACTTTAGCTCCCTTTGCACGGGCACCCGCAAGGCTCATTTCCGTTCCCGGCACCTTTATCAGGTCGCCGAAGGTACAGACTGTGCAGCCTTTTTCAAGCGCCAGCCAGCAGGCCTCGTCGATGAAGCCCACCGCCGTCACGCAGACCGGGCAGCCCGGCCCGGAGATTATGTCTATCCCCTCCGGCACGAGCTTTCTTATACCGAGCCTGAATATCTCGTGAGTATGAGTACCGCAGACCTCCATTATTCTCAGCGGTCTGCCGCTGTATCCGGTGATGATGTCTCTTGCGGCACGGACCTGTTCATTCATATGAGTCCCTCCATAACATCAACAGCTTCCTCATCGTCGGTCTCGGTGATCTTCGCTATCGCCACACCTGCGTGGACCATAACGTAATCCCCGGGCTCCAGCTCATCGAGAACGCCTGCGCTGATCTCTCTCTGAGCCCCGCCGGCGTCTATCACCGCCGTCTGATCTTTTACACTTACTACCTTAGCCGATAAACCTACACACATGATAAATACCTCCTGTATCATACTGTTATCTCTATCCTGTTGCCCTCGCTGTCGGCGGCGCAGCTTTCATAATAGCCGTCACCGGTGACGCGCGGTCCGCTTACTATCTCGTACCCGTCTGCTCTCAGCCGTTCGGTGAGCTCATCCACAGCCTCCCTGCTGCCGGCAGAGAAGGCTATATGCGCCCAGCCTGTGCGGTACGGGTGCTTGTCCTGCCGGGTGATATCCGGCCTGGTCATTATTTCAAGGCGTGAGCCTCCCTCAAAGGTCAGGAAATATGAGCGGAAGCCCGTCACTTGATTGTGATAACCGCCGTTTGACACTGCGCCGAAATACTTTACGAAGAAATCCCTCGCTCTCTCAGGATCGCTGACGTAAAGCGCAGCGTGTTCTATCCTCACAAGTCGTCACCTCACAAAAGCATCCCGCATCAGCGGTCCTGCATCGCATATGCCGCCTGACCGAGAGCTATGCCGCCGTCATTCGGCGGGATAAGGCTGTGCAGCAGCACCCTGAACCCGCGCTGTGTCAGTCTTTCATTGGTCATCCTCACCAGCAGCTTGTTCTGGAACACTCCGCCGCTGAGGGCGCAGATGTCTGTCCCGCTCTGCTCCCTTACCATTACGGCAGAGGCCGTGAGCATATCCGCCAGTACGCTGTGGAACTCATAAGCAAGACGGTCACGTCCCTCATCCGACATATCCTCCCGCCTCTGACGGGCGATATATGCCGCCAGCTCCCCGGTGCAGAGCACCGCTTTGCCGTCCAAGTTCCTGACGAGCTCTCCGCCGAAGCACCGCTCACCTTCTCCGCCTTTTTTCTCAAACAGCTGAGCGTGATACATCAGCGCCGTGGAGGCTTCTCCCTCGAAGGTGGAGGCCCGCCTTATGCCGAGTATAGCCGAGACTGCGTCGAACAGTCTTCCGCAGCTGGTGGAGGTCACGCTGTTGAGCCCCTTCTCAGCCATCGTTCTGATCAGGCGGTATTCTCCCCCGCTGCATATCCCCAGCTCTTCGCAGAGCTTTTCAGCGTCCCCGCCGATGCTCTGCCGGAGCAGGCTCGCCGCTATGCGCCAGCCCTCCTTTGCCGAGATGTCTCCGCCCACCTGCATGAAAGGCTCGATAAAGCCTGCACGCTCATAGCCTTTCCTGTCGCAGAGAAGTATCTCTCCGCCCCAGATCGTCCCGTCATCGCCGTATCCGGTGCCGTCAAGGCTCAGCCCTATCACCCGTCCGAAGCAGTCATTCTCCGCCATACAGGACAGGATGTGGGCGTAGTGATGCTGCACCTTCACAAGGGGTATGCTGTGCTTTTCGGCGTACTCCTGTGCAAAAGTCACGGTGTTGTACATCGGGTGACTGTCAGCAGCGACAGCCTGAGGCACAGCCTCCAGCATCTCGCACATCCGCTCCGAGGATTCTTCCAGAGCTTTCAGCGTGCGCAGGTCGGCCATATCCCCGATATAGGGCGAGGGGTAGAGCATCCCGCCCCTGGCGATGCAGAAGCTGTTTTTAAGCTCACCGCCCACAGCGATGACCTGTCTTGACTTGTCGCCCCTGCCCATTACCGGCAGAGGTGCGAATCCCCTGGAACGTCTTATCATATACGGCTTTCCGTAAAGCCAGTCCGTGACCGAGTCATCGGCCCGGATCAGTATTTTCCTGTTGTGGGAGAGTATTATATCGCAGAACCCGCCGATCTCACTGACGGCGCTCTCGTCGTCCCGGCATATGGGTGCCCCCCTGGCGTTGCCGCTGGTCATCACGAGACAGTCGGTCATCTCCCTCCCGTCCGGGAGGTCAAAGAGCAGCATCTGCACCGGCGCATATGGCAGCATAACTCCCACCGTAAGGTTATCCGGAGCTATCCTGCTGCTTATGGTCTGGTCAGGCCGCTTTTCAAGGAGCATTATCGGCTTCTGCCAGCCGGTGAGATATTCCTCCTGCCCCTCCTCGACGATACATTCCCTTCTGACGGTCTGCATATCCCGCATCATCACCGCAAAGGGCTTCATCGGGCGGCGCTTGAGCTTTCTCAGGCGCTCCACAGCTTCGGTGTTCCCGGCGTCGCAGCACAGGTGGAACCCGCCTATGCCCTTGACCGCTGCTATCCCTCCGTCCATTATGATACGCCTTACCTCCGAGAGCGCTTCCCTGTCGCGGACCTGCTCCCGCCCGAGGATATACACCTCCGGTCCGCAGTCGTTGCAGCAGACCGGCTGGGCGTCAAAGCGGCGTGTCTCCGGGGAATAGTATTCCGAAGCGCATTTTTCGCACATCGGGAATTCCTTCATGCTCGTCCGTTCTCTGTCGTAGGGCATCGCGTCAAGTATAGTCAGCCGCGGTCCGCACTGGGTGCAGTTTATGAAAGGGTGCAGATAGCGCCTGTTGTTCTTGTCAAAGAGCTCGCTCCTGCACTTGTCACAGGTGGCTATGTCGGGAGAGACGAAGATGTCGCCGTACTCCTTCTCGCTCTCGATTATCTCAAAGCCGTCAAACACAGGGAACTCCCCTGCGGTGTCCAGCTCGTCAAGGCCGAGTATCACAGCACGTTCGGGCGGCCGGTGACGTATCTCGTCAGCAAAAGCATCGATAGCCTCCCTGCTGCCCTGAGCGATTATCTCCACATAGGAGCCCTTGTTGGCAACTGTCCCCTTTATGCCGAAACGCTCCGCCGCCACAGCTGTAAAAGGCCGGAACCCTACGCCCTGCACTATACCGTAAACGTGTATGTTTACCGTTATCATCCCATCACCTTACCGATCGGCCGTGCCGCGGCAAAGCCTGCCGCTGACGGCAAAGTGCGGCAGATCGTACCACCTGCCCGCAAAGTCAGGAACTGCCCGCCTGAAAAATTCGTCAGCGAGTATAACGTCAAAGCCGCCCTCCGCAGCAAGAGCCTGAAGATCATCCTCGCCCTTTATGCGGACATCGCCCTCGCGTTTCAGGCTGTCGTACATCCCGAACCAGCTTGCACAGACCACCTCGCAGCCCCTCGTCTCCAGTATCTCACGGATGCTGTTGGCTGCGGTCTGCTGATGTATGACAAGTACCTTTACGCCGCTTATGTCCTCCGGCACCTCTGCCAGAGGATACCTCACATCAAAGGGAGTCCCGAAACGCTCCTGCATAAGTCTCGCAGCCCTCAGCCCGGAGGGTGCGATCACCAGCAGTCTCTCACATTCACCTGCGTTCCTTATATCATCAAGCCCGCTGTCCATACCGAAGCAGACCACCTCGTCCCAGCCTTCGGCCAACAGCTTGTCAGCTATCCTGCGGGAGCAGGTCTCACCGGTGTTCAGCGGCGTTGCTCCGATAACTCCCAGCCTGCCCTTTTTAACAGGCAGCTCCCCGACAGCAAACTGATCGAACAGCCGGGTGTAAACAAGCTCCTCCCCGTAGTCGTAAAGACGGGTGCCGTCTGTGCGGAAGGCCATACAGGGCAGACCTGTCTTCTTCTCGCTCATCCGTTCCAGAGCCTTCATATCCGTAGCGATCACCGCAGGCACAGGCGTCCCCACTATCGCTGTGAACTCAGCCCCGATCTGCTCAGTTATCTTCGCCAGCTTTTTCACCAGCAGCTCGTCCCGTCCGAGTATGGCATCCATATCTCTCAGTCCCGCCGAGAACAGCGCCGAACGCTTTTCAAACCACCTCGGTTCGTCAAAGCCGCATACGTTTCCGGCACAGCCGCCCGCATCGCAGATAACGGTTATGCCCCCCAGTTCGTAAAGCACCGAGCAGGCACCCGAATCATCCGGTGCCAGGGGAGATATGTGTTTAAGCAGTTTCTTCACGGCCTGCTCCCCCTTTCCTCCAGCGAGCGCTCCAGCTCGTCAAACAGCATTATAACGCCCCGGTAGCCGAAGGGCTGCTCCTCGCCGTTGAACTCCGCTCCCGGCTTGCCGGGGTGATAGTAGCAGGCATCCGCGCCGATGACAGCGTCCACCTCCGGCGCAGGAAGATAATTCATCATCGTCGGCGAGAGGTTTGAGTATATCCTCGTCTCAGGCGATACCTCCGCCAGCTTTTTCACAAATACGAAATTCCTCTCGCCCACCGTTCCGTAGATCTCCGCCACCCTGAAGCCATAGCCGCAAAGGGCCAGCGCCAGCTCGAAGCTGTCAGCGTTAAGGCTCTCGCCTACCGCAAAGGTCAGCTGTCCGTACTTCTCCCTGAAAGCCCTTATCCTCTGCTGAGCTGCTTCGTAATAAGCGCTGTCATCCAGCCCGGCGCCGATAGCCTGCCCAAGCAGGCGGTACTGATTTCTTATCTTGTCGAGCCTGTACATCCTTGTCAGCTCGATGAAAGGAATCCCGAGACGCTCCTGCATATCCTGCGCGGCAGCTCTCGCTTCCGAGTTGAGGACGATGCTGAAATTCGCCTTTGACAGCTCGGTGTACTGCTCAAAGGTGCTGCAGCGTCCGATCTCGCCTATCTGCTTTATCCCTGCCGAGTGCAGCAGCTCATAGATCTCGCAGCCGTCCTCCAGCGCCGAGAAAAATCCAAGTATATTGCATACGTTGGATACCCGCTTCTGCTTTTCAAGCAGTGAATATACCGACTTCCTTATCAGGCCCATAGGCGGCAGACGCTTCTCTCTCGTCAGGGCATACATATATGCGGGAGCCGCCTTCACCCCCGTCCTGTCATAGCAGGCGCGGCAGACTCTGTCCAGATCCGTCCCCAGCAGCGCGTCCACACAGGTAACGCAGAGTATTATCACCGAGGGGGTATGATCCAGCTCGGAAAGCAGTTCCTCACAAGCCTCGGGTATCTTGCTGACATATCTTCCGGTGACGATGTCCGTGTCGTCCAGCATAAGATAGAAGAACCTGTCGCTGTAGCCCAGAGCATTCAGCAGCTGAGTGTTCCTGCCGCAGCAGCCCGGTGCGATGAGCAGCATCACCGAGCCGGGTATCACCAGTCCCGCCCGCTTCACACCGAAGCCCTTAGCGCCCGGCGAGTTGAAGTCCAGCGTCGCCGGCGAGCTGTAGATCATATGCTTCGCAGAATTGAGCTCCTCCGGAAGATCCTCCGGCGAACGCTCCGCCAGAGCGGCCGCTGTTATGTAAAATGCATCAGCCATTTGCCTCGTCCTCACTTATGAGCAGTCTCGCCAGGTCAAGGAAGCGCTTTGAAGTCTCGCACTCCGGATCTCCCTCCACGCAGGTCATGCCCATATCCTCATACTTTATTATATCATCCGAACGCGGTATATCGGCGGTTATGTCCAGCCCCGATCTTTCAGCGAAGGCCCTGACCTTCTCCTCCTCGTTCTCCACATTGCGCCTGTTCATTATTATGCCCCGCACCTTGGCGTAGCTGCGGTCCTCGAAGTTCTTCACCGCTGTATTTATATTGTTCGCAGCGTAGAGAGCCATTTTCTCCCCGGAGGTGACTATCAGCACCTTCTCGGCATATCCCTCCCGTATCGGTGCGGCAAAGCCTCCGCAGACCACATCGCCCAGCACGTCATAAAGCACCGCATCGGGCTTCACAGTCTCGAACAGCTCCAGCTGCTCCAGCAGACTGAAGGTAGTGATGATACCCCTGCCGGCACAGCCCAGTCCCGGGGTGGGACCTCCCGTCTCTATACAGACCACTCCGCCGTAGCCGGTCTTTGTGATCTGACTGATCTTATCCGGCTCCTCGTCATGGATACGCATATAATCCATTACAGGTATGACGGGATCGCCGTGCAGAAGATTGATCGTCGAGTCGGCCTTGGGATCGCAGCCGATCTGGATGACCTTCTTTCCAAGACTGGCCAGCGCCGCTGAAAGATTGGATGTACAGGTGGACTTGCCTATGCCGCCCTTGCCGTAAACCGCTAATTTTATCATTTGAAATACTCCTTGATCTCAGTGTTTATCAGGTCACGCATATCCCTTTGGAAGCATCTGCCCGAAAATGCAAAATGCGGCAGAGGGATAAACTTTACGTCCCGTGGGACGATGTATCTGTACAGAGGATCGGCTATGACCGTCCCGGGTTTGTGCCCGGAAAGATAGGCCTCCAGATCCTCCTCGGCGGAGATCACTCCTCCCGCACGCCTGCAGAAAAATCTGTGCGACTCAAGGGTGCAGACAGGCTTGGCGGCGATCTTCATATCGAACCACAGCGCCGCCGTCAGCGAGCCTGCTGAAATGCTCTCGCCGATAACGACCGTATCGGCATCATCAAAACCGTCGCAGGGCAG
This sequence comes from Ruminococcus sp., assembly GCA_017526445.1. Classification (GTDB taxonomy): domain Bacteria; phylum Bacillota; class Clostridia; order Oscillospirales; family Ruminococcaceae; genus FB2012. The sequence goes on from JAFXRI010000112.1 coordinate 8,712, forward strand.
CACAAACGGCGGGCAGGAGCCGCTCGTGTCACAGGCAGCGCTTCTGATATGCCCTGCCAGGTGCTTAGCGAAGCCCTTGCCGAAGGGAACTCCGCAGACGTAGGGTATGCCGTATTTTTCCTTCATATATTCCGCCGCCGCCATTCCCGACTGCGAGACCACAAGGTCAACTCGGGCCGAGGGGGCGCGTCTTACATCCTCAAGGCTGCTGCCCATTGCAAGACAGCATACAAGCTCCATACCGTTTTCCTCCAGCCACCTTCTAAGCGACTGGTCGGAGCCGAGAGGCAGATCAAGGGGCGTTGCTCCGAACACGTTCACGCCCAGCCTTTCGGTCCTGTGACATTCCCGGGCGTAAGCCTTCACGATCTCCAGAAAAGCCTCCGAGGCCCCCTCGATATAGGATCGGGTGCCGTTGGTGTGGAGGGGTATGGTCCTTATGCCGCTCCTGTCGGCGACCTCCGCCGCGATGGCGTCAAAGTCAACGCCTGTCATCATCGGCATAGGCGAGCCGCATACGGCTATGAACTCCGGCTCCTGATCCGCGGCGCAGGAGACTATATCCGAAATGAGCTTTTCGTCATTGCCCATAACGGCATCCAGCTCGGTAAGGGCTGAAATATATATCTTCGAGCGCATATCGTACCAGCGCGGCTCGTCGTGAGTCGTATATGTGGAATTGCAGCCCGAGGCATCGTGAACGACGGTCATTCCCCCAAGCTCGTAAAGCGCCGAGCATACCCCGGAGGTGTCGGCAGTATAGAGAGGAAGGATACGGCTAACGTTTTTCATTATCAGTCACTCCATTGTTGATGCACAGGGTAAACCTCCCGGCAGCACTGTGCATGGTCTTACTGCATACTCAGCAGCTTGTCGTATATCTCCGGCGATACCGAGGTCACAAGCACCAGCACCACCGTCGCCAGGTCAAGTATCGCGTGGGCTGCCATTATCGGCAGAGGATCACGCTTTTTCTGAAAGTATATGCAGAATATCACCGTAAGCGGCAGGAAGGAAAGGAAGCGGTAGATGATATACTTAAAGTCAAAGGCCATAGGTATAAAGCTGTGCTGAAGTGCAAAGAAGAACGCCGGAACGATCACGGCAGCGTATTTGTTCTTTATCTGCGCGGTGCCGCAGCCGAGATACAGGCCGTCCTCCGCAAAGGGGACTGTGAGGGGGAGCACAAGGAAGTTTATCACCGCAAGCACAACAGGTATCGGTCTTATCATCACCGGCGAGGAATATGGTATCACGCCGTAGCAGATAAAGCCGGCAAGATACATCCCGACAGTTCCCGCCATAATAAAGCCCAGGACGAGCAGGACGGTCTTCTTTTTGCTTCTCTCCTGCTTTTTCAGGTTCATAAGTTCCTTGTAGCCGGTGCCGCACTTCTTCGCCACAAGCAGGATGATCCCTATTGTGACGATATTCAGAACACTGGCTGCCACAGTCCACCAGTTGCTTATGTTCCCGACCTCTTTGCCTGTCACAGCCGCACCGATAACAAAGATCAGCACAAAGGCTATGCACCGGAATGGCAGGAGAAGGGGAAGAAATTTGTTCTTGTACATAATCATCATCCTAATATAATCAAGTCATATCTGTGCGCAGCAGGTGCATCCCCAGCCCTTATGCTGGATGACTGTGCGCCGGTCCTTCGGTTCCTCAAAGGCTTCGCACATAAGCCCGGCGAGCTTTCTTATCCCCGAAAAGCCGTAATATCCGCCGCCGACCACGATATCCACAAAATTGTCCGTACTGAAAAAGTAGGCAGCCTTCTGCCCCACGGCAAGGATATGACCGTGCTCCTGCTCCGGCATATCCAGCATATTCACATTCACCGCCGACCACACCGTTATATCCGGTGAAAGGCTGCGCAGTCTTTCAAAAGCTTCCTCCTCGCCGGCGGCAGTATCTGCCACGATGTGCTTCACATTGAAGCCGTTCTCCGCCAGCAGCAGAGCAAATTCAAAGGGCCTCGTAACAGCAGTGTAGTCCACGGCTACAGGCGTATCTCCGATGACCTCCTGCGCTTTTGCAAGGGCTGCAAGGGCCGACTCCTTCTCCTTGGAAAAGTCAGGCAGTTCCGTGCCAAGTGCCCCGCAGAGGACTTTATAGTTATCATCTATCGCAGCAAAGTCATACCTTGCAGGCAGGTGCAGATGTCTGGCACCGAAGCGCCTTTCCAGCTCATCCCCCGCAAGACGTCCGGTGGGGACGGTGCTGATATTTATACTGCTCTCCGACAGAGTCTGATACTCCTCATAGCTTTTGCACAGAGTTATATCCAAAAGCCGTCTGCCGCTGCCCCTGATGATCCTCACAAGCTCCGAGTCCTCGTCTGTGGGGCGGTCGCTGCCGACAAGTCCCACGGCGTTTGCGTCCAGCTCCCGCGGTCTGAGTGCTCCGTAGATCTGAGCGCTCATCTTCATCACCGGCGAGACGGTCTGTCTCATAGTAGGAGTCATATAGCAGTCAACAAAGGCTATATCAGGCTCTCTGCGGGAAAGCTCGCTTATTATCGCGTCGAAGTCCACTCCGGCAAAGAGATGTATGCAGCTGAGATACAGCAGCACCGCCGGGGGACGTCTGTCAAGCTTTGAGAGTATCTCGCACACGCCGTCGATCACGTCGCTCTCAAGCGTGCCGTCGAACATATCGCTCTCCGAGACGGAGATCCAGCTCATCCTTTCCAGCTCCAGCATCTCGGCGGCGGTCAGTATCACGCCCCTGAGACAGCCCTGAGCGCAGGCGAATATCTCCTGAGCACCCGGCACCAGCATACCCGTATGGACTATATTCCACATACCCCTCGCCGGGGGATTGTATTCAAGTCCTGTCCTGAACAGCGCCGAAACGTCGGCGTCGGCCAGTCTGACGCAGGCGGGCTTGTCCAGCCCGTCCATACGCTTCACACGGCACCTCCGAAGGCTGCCAGCACTGCTTCGGCAGCAGCTTCCAGCTGTTTGCCGGCTTCGCTGCCGGGACAGACCTCCTCCACCGTTTTGCCCTGCTTTTCCGCAAGAGGTATCTCGCTGCAGCGGTCTATGCCGGCGATGATCTTTGTGCCGAAATCCCTTGCAAGGCGGTCGGCGTTTTCGTCCTCGTCCTCAACGCCGCGGCGGTTGAGTATCACACCGCCCAGCGATGCGTAGCCCCTGCCCTTGAAGTTCTCCAGCGCCATACAGATATTTGCGGCGGCATATACAGCCATCTTCTCGCCGGAGGTCACCACAAAGACCTTATCGGCATAGCCCTTTCTCATAGGCATGGAAAAGCCTCCGCAGACCACATCACCGAGCACGTCGTATATCACTGCATCCGGCTTGTATCTTTCATATGCTCCGAGCCGTTCAAGAGTCTCGAGAGCATTTATGATGCCCCTTCCCGCACAGCCGAGACCGGGTACAGGGCCTCCCGCTTCGACGCACTTCACGCCGAAGGCTCCCTCGCGGACAATATCCTCCAGAGCAAGAGCGCTGCCTTTTTCCCGGCTCAGCTCAAGGACGGTCTGCATCCTCTCTCCCCCGCGGAGCAGCGAGGTGGAGTCTGCCTTAGGATCGCAGCCTATCTGCATAACACTGAGTCCCTTTCTCGCCAGAGCTGCCGAGATATTGCAGGATATAGTTGACTTACCTATGCCGCCCTTGCCGTATATCGCTATCTTAATCATAGAAGTGATCTCCTCTCGCAACAGTGACCTCATAGCCTATCCGTTTCATTCTTGCCTGTATGCAGCTGCGGCACGCGTCCGAGCTGTCCTCGGTGCAGATCTTTCCGTCGTAGAGCATATATTTCTTTCTCACCGCTGTCGGCGAGAGGTTTGGCATTATAACGTTTGCTCCCGCCAGCACTCCCTGCTCTCTGCCGTCAGGACGTATGGTCCCGAGGGCTGTCGTTGCGGGGAGGAGCACTCCCGGCAGCAGCAGCCTGCAAAGGCTGAGCATCATCAGCGTCAGTTCATAGGAGCCCTTTGGCTGATCGCGGAAGGGCGTATCCTTATGAGGCAGGAAAGGTCCTATGCCTATCATCTCCGGTCTGAACCCGGTGAAGAACAGCATATCCTCTGCCAGGCACTCATTGGTCTGGAATGGCGAGCCCACCATTATCCCGGCGCCGGTCTGAAATCCCAGCTCCTTCAGATCCTCCAGACATTTCATCCTGTGGTCGAAGGACATCTCCGACGGGTGCAGGCGCTCGTAATGCTCCCTGGAGGCGGTCTCGTGACGGAGCAGATACCTGTCGGCGCCTGCCTCCCTGAGCAGGGCATAATCCTCCCTCTCCATTTCTCCGAGAGAAAGCGTCACGGCGCAGTCGGGGTGAGCCTGCTTTATCCTCCTTACTATCCCGGCTATCCTTTCGGGAGGATAGGCTGCGTGGTCCTCGCCGCTTTGCAGCACGAATGTACGGAAGCCGTACTCATACCCCTCATCGCAGCAGGAAAGTATCTCATCATCCGTGAGCCTGTATCTCACGGCACTGCTGTTGGAACGCCTTATACCGCAGTACAGGCAGTCGTTCTTACAGACATTGGAAAACTCCACTATACCTCTTATGTATATCTTGTTCCCGAAGACTTTCAGGCTGGTCTGCCTTGCCTTTTCGGCGGCATAGGCTCTGTCGTCCCCGTCATATCCGTCGAACACAGACAGCCACTCTTCACGGGAAAGGCATCTTTCGGCGGCCAGCTTGTCAATAAGCTCTCTTACTCTTTCACTCATATCTGTCACCCGTTATCAGTCAAGAAGTTTCTGCACATCCGGAAAGACCTCCAGGCTCCTTCTCAGTATGCCGTTCATATACGCCAGCGCCACGCCGTAGTTGGTAAATGGCACGCCGCTGTCCACAGCTGTCCTCATCCTGTACAGCATCTCCCTCTCGGTAAGCATGCAGGCTCCGCAATGGATGATGAGGGAGTATTTTCCAAGCTCCTCCGGAAATTCCCTGCCGGAGGTCAGCTCTATATCCAGCTCCCTGCCGGTAGTCTTTTTAAGCAGAGCCGGGAGCTTCACGCTGCCGATGTCCCCGCACTGTCTGTGGTGGGTACATCCCTCGGAGATGAGAACGGTATCGCCGTCTTTAAGAGACTTTATACTCGCCGCTCCCCTGACCGAAGTTTCAAGGAAGCCCTTATACCTTGCCATAAGTATCGAGAAGGAGGTCAGCCTTATATCCGGCGGAGTGACCTTGCTTACGAAGCCGAAGACCTGGCTGTCGGTGATAACTGCCGAGGGCTTGCGTGAGAAGCCTTTGAGCGCTTCCTCCAGCTCTGTTTCCCTGACGACGGCGGCGCAGGCTCCCGCTTCGAGAATGTCCCTTATGACCATCTGCTGGGGGAGTATCAGCCTGCCCTTTGGGGCGGCCTTGTCTATGGGGACCACCAGCACAGCCAGTTCGTCCTTACCGATGATATCCCCGACGATCTTCAGCGTCTGATCCTTTGCCTCGGTCAGCGATGCGATCTTTTCTCTCAGCTCATGGATATTTGTTTTGTTCTTAGCGCTCACCGGGAACCTTTCCCCGTCGGGGGCGCGGTCTGCCAGGTCACACTTGTTGCCGGCGATGATGTAGGGTATGTTCTTCTGAACAAAAAGCTCGGTAAGCTGCTTCTCGCACTCGCCGAGAGGTCTGGTGATATCGGTGACCAGCACAGCGATATCCACCCGGTTGAGCACCTGTGAGGTCTTTCTGACTCTCAGCTCACCGAGCCTGCCCTCGTCATCAAAGCCGGGGGTGTCGATGATGACCACAGGCCCCAGAGGCAGCAGCTCCATAGCCTTTGTCACAGGATCGGTGGTAGTCCCCGGAGTATCGGAGACCACAGCCAGCTCCTGATTTGTCACCGCATTCACAAGGCTGGATTTGCCGGCATTTCTCCTGCCGAAAAACCCGATATGTACTCTCTCCGAGGAGGGCGTGGAATTGAGTCCCATAAAGATCACTCTCTTTCGATCATAGTTTTCCGTTCTGACTATTCCTTAGACTCCCCCTTTGCCGGGAGACTGTTCACGAGTATAAACTTTATTGGGGCAAACCTTTCTGAAGAAAGGTTATTCCCCCCTTGCTCCGCAAGGTTCCCCTCTTCCCAAGACTTCTGGTACTTTTTTGGCAGGGGGTAACACAAGGTCGTAATAATGCGCAAATTTACGGGCTTTTGCGTTCTGTCGTAAACACTGTTACCCCCTGCCAAAAAAGAATTAAAAGTTTTAGGAAGGGGGCCTGGGGGAAATGGCAACCGACACGGTTGACATTACCCTTCTTTCAAAAGGGTTTCCACCAGCAAGGTCTGTGCTTACGGACAGTCTCCCGGCAAAGGGGGAGCCTAAGGGATCGCCAAAATGAAAAACGCACTCCTGCAAAAAGCAAGAGCACGCCTTTGATAACAACTGCTCGTCTTACTTTCGCCTCAAAGATCATTTTCAGCGTCAGGAATAATAAGTATCTGTCATATTATGAAATTTTGCCGCGCGGTGTGTTTCACACCGCCGAATAGACTGTCTTGGCCGAAACGCCGTCCAGCCTGCCTATCTTGCCGGCTATGGTGTTGATATCGTTCTGAGGTGCGTCTATGGCTATGCTTATCACGCTGATTCCCTTTGCGCGGTAAGGTATGCCCATACGCCCGATTATGCCGTCCTTATACTCGTGAAGGATGGCGTTGACGTTCTCCACCGAAGCCTCGTTCTCTATTATTATAGCGATGACCGCTACTCTTGTCTGCATAGTGCTCCTCTCCAGATCTTTTAACAATAACGGGGGACTGTCACCACGTATCCTCACAGTCGGCGATCATCTTTCTTACCTCTTCATTATTGTACAGTCCAAGGTCAAAGAGCTTATCTGCCTGCCGCTTGGTCACCTTGCCGAGCAGCGAGTACACGAACTGTCCGTGCTCCCGCTGGGTGCCGTCCCACGAATCGATGATCTTCAGCCAGCCCCTTTTGCCGAGAGCCCTCTCCGGCATAAGCGTCTTGCCGTAGAACTTTTCGCAGATGCGCACAGCAGCCTTGGTGTGGCTGGTATAGTCGCAGGAATATGTATCCCCTTCGGGAGACATCCACCCCAGCTTGAAGTCATCCATATTCTTGAAATACATCTCTTCAAGCTCCAGCGGACTGCCTTCACATTCTACGAGTCTGTCAAACATATAGTCATTCCCGGTGAAGTGGAAGTATCCGCCCTCGCCGTCCAGCACCACAGGCAGCTTGTCTTCGGTGACGATACCGTCGAACATAGTACCCTTGAGCTCCTCGAGAGTTTCAAAGTATTCGTAAGCATAATAGCCGGTCTCGGACTTATAGATCGCATATTTTTTCAATTATGGTCCCCGCCCTTCCCGACTTGATTCGGATGCATGCCCTTTCAGGGCATAATACTGCATCTTATATAATAGTAACACATTATTTAAAAATCGTCAAGTGCAAACCATTAATTTTTTATGTCCGCAGCCGAAAAAGGCTTCGGAATATACAGTATGTTTACGAATCTTGGGGGGTGGCTCCGCTGCCGCAGTATTGCCGATAAAAGTATTAGATGCAATTTTTAGCCAAATTAACAAAAAAGTTGAAAATCAGAGCATCTTTTTGTTTACTCGGTCTTGAAATTTCCGGCGGGATGTGGTATAATGTCAGCAGATCGTATTTTTCGTGATCCGGGCACAAAAGGGGGGGAACCATATGAGATTGGTCGTATTTTCCGACACACACGGCGATATTGCGGCCGTTGACAGGATATTTCAGGCAAATCCCGTATGTGACCACTTCCTGTTTCTCGGTGACGGTATCGAGGAGGTCGAACGTGTCGGAAAGTATTACCCCGACAAGAAGCTCTACATCGTCGCCGGCAACTGTGACCGAGGCATATACCCTGCCACGCTCCTGGTGACGCTTTACAATACAAAGATTTTCCTCACCCACGGACACTACTACGACGTAAAGGACACTGAGGATAAGCTTATCCAGAGGGCCCACGAAGACAATGCCAGCATCATTCTTTTCGGCCACACCCATGTCAGGAGCTACAGCTACGCCAAGGGGGTGCATCTGCTCAATCCGGGCAGCGCATCGAAGCCTCTTGACAGCCTTCCTCCCTCCTATGCTTTCATTGACGTCACGCCCTGCGGGATAAGCTGTGTGCATATCGATGTATAAAACAAGCGGTCCTTTCTCCTGCTTCGGAGATGCGGACCGCTTTTCTGTTCATCCGTTGCGCAGCCTGTCCTTTATGCTGTCGAGGGCTGCCTTTTCAAGGCGGGAGACCTGCGCCTGTGATATGCCTATGCTGCGGGCGACCTCCGTCTGGGTGCGGCCTTTGAAATAGCGGAGGTAGAGGATATTCTTCTCCCTCTGCTTGAGTTCTCCTATCGCATCCTTGACGGTGAACTCGTCCAGCCACTGGGAGGCATCGCTGCTGTCGCCCAGCTGATCCAGCACATAGAGCGTATCCCCCGAATCGGAATAGACCGGCTCGTAGATCGAGACGGGTTCCGCCACCGAACCCAGGGCTGCGACCACCTCGGATCTGTCCTGTCCGATACGCTCGGCGATCTGATCCACCGTGGGCTCCTGCTCGGAGGAGGCTGTAAGCTCCTCCCTTGCCTGCATGGCACGGTAGGCGGTGTCCCTCACCGAACGGCTCACCCGAAGGGCGCGGTAATCCCGCAGATGCCTTCTGACCTCGCCGCTTATCATCGGGACAGCATAGGTGGAAAACCTTACATCGAGGGCGGTATCGAAATTGTCTATCGCCTTGATGAGACCGATGACTCCCACCTGGAAAAGATCGTCGGGGGAATCGGTCCGCCCCGAGAACCTTTGCAGTACGCTCAGGACCAGCCTGAGATTGCCCTTTACCAGTTTTTCGCGGGCGGCCTTGTCGCCGGCGTGGGCTTTTTTCAGCAGTTCTGTCTTCTCCTTCTCCGTCAGCACGATAAGATCGGAGGTGTTGACTCCGCTTATCTCGACTTTGTTATATTGCATAACCCTTCCTACCTCTTTGGCGCGGTGCGCTTGTTCGGGTTTAGTATTGCCGGGAAAAGGAAGATTATGCGTACCTTACGGCTCCGCGTCCAACTTGACAGAACGGTCAGAAAATGTTATTATTTTCCTGAAAAATATGAAACCTTACGCTCAGGGCAGCAGGAACGAAAGGCGGGCCCTGCCTGCGGGAACGGAGAAGAACTATGGAGATCAGCGTTATCAGAGCAGAGGAGACCTGGCAGCAGGCCGGGGCGTATTATGTGAGGATACAGGGTATGGCGAGACAGCACGGCATAACCCTTCGCCGGGAATTTGACGAGCATGATACTCCGGGCACTAAATACATCGTGCTCCTCGACGGCGATTTTCCTGTAGCGACGAGCCGTTTCTATCCGCTGGAGGGCGGCTCGGCTATGATCGGCAGAGTCGTGGTGCTGCCGGAATACCGCGGCAAAGGACTGGGGACTTCGGCGGTCAGCGAGGCTGAGCAGTGGCTTCGGGAGCTGGGGTACACAAACGCTGTGGTGGAGAGCCGCGTCACAGCGGTGGGCTTCTACGAAAAGCTCGGATATACCGTCACCGGTGAGGACATGATCCACGGCGACACCTTCGACTGCATACGGATGGAAAAGCCGCTGTAAGGGCTGCGCAAAGTATCAGCTTTTGATACAAAAATTGTATAAATCTCTTTATATGTTTTCAGGATGTTGATTGCAGGACTGTCATATGATATGATGTATTTACAGAGAATGATTTCAGGGAGGTTTATCTATGAAGATCTTATTCATCGGCGGAACAGGCACTATCAGTATGGCGATCACCCGGCTGCTGGCTGCAAGGGGCGAGGAGGTCTGGCTGCTCAACCGCGGCAGCAGGAATACCGGACTGCCGGAGAACGTGAATGTCATCACGGCGGACATCGGAGACGAGGCCGCAGCGGCGGAAAAGCTCAAAGGTATGGAATTCGACTGCGTGGGCGAATTCATCGGCTTTGTACCCTCGCAGCTGGAGCGCGATTACAGGCTGTTCAAAGGAAAGACAAAGCAGTTCATCTATATAAGCTCGGCCTCGGCTTATCAGAAGCCCCCGAAGAGCCATATCATAACCGAGAAAACTCCCCTTGAGAACCCCTACTGGGAATACTCCCGCAACAAGAAAGCCTGCGAGGACTTCCTTATGGAGAAATACCGCAGCGAGGGCTTCCCTGTAACGATAGTACGCCCCAGCCACACATACGACGAGCGCAGCGTGCCTCTGGGCGTTCACGGACACGGCGGTAGCTGGCAGGTGGTAAAGCGCATCAGCGAGGGCAAGCCTGTCATCATACACGGCGACGGCTCTTCCCTGTGGACGATAACCCATAACTCGGACTTTGCAAAGGCTTACGCCGGCCTGATCGGCAACGAGAAAGCCATAGGCGAGGCTTTCCACATCACCACCGACGAGAGCGTGAGCTGGAACAGGATCTACGGCGCCATCGCCGATGCTCTGGGAACGGAGCTGAAGCCTTATTATGTCGCTTCGCAGACTCTGGCGGATATGGGCCCGCAGTACGATTTTGTGGGGAGCCTTATCGGCGACAAGTCCAACTCGGTGATCTTCGACAACTCGAAGGTCAAGGCCCTCGTGCCGGATTTCAAGGCAGAGGTCAGCGCCGAGGAGGGCATCAAGGCAACAGTAAGATACGTTCTTGAACACCCGGAATTCCAGAATGAGGACAAGGTATTCGATGAGTGGTGCGACAAGGTGATAGACACCCTCGAAAGGGCAAAGGAGGCTTTCCATGGTTGACGTTAAGGGACGCTGGGCACTGGTAACAGGTGCCGCAAGAGGTATAGGCCGCGGTGCAGCACTTTTCCTGGCAGAGCGCGGCTGCAATCTGATACTGCACGGCAGGACTGCCGGTCACTGCGCAAAGGTCCTTGAAGAAGCAAAGGCTCTGGGCGTGGAGGCATATGCTGTGGGGGCGGAGTTCTCCGACCTTGCACAGGTGGAGGCGATGCTTGACGGGATCGACGCTCTGGGCGTGGATGTGGACATCGTTCTCAACAATGCAGGGATACAGGTGGCATACAGGACCGAGTATCTAAAGACCCCTGCATCGGACTATGAAGAGAGCTTCAGGATCAATACTATCGCTCCCATGATGATAACCTATCACTTCCTGCCGCTTATGGAAAAGAGGGGCTTCGGGCGCATAGTCAACACCACCAGCGGCATACGTCTTGAACCGGAGCAGGCAGGCTACAGCGCCAGCAAGGCGGCTCTTGACAAGGTGACCATGGACCTTGCATCGAAGTACAACGGCACGGATGTATGCATTAACATAACAGATCCCGGCTGGTGCAGGACAGACCTGGGCGGTCAGCACGCACCTAACGCTCCCGAGAGCTCGCTGCCCGGCGTGGTCGTGGGAGCATTCATCGACGACAAGCGCTCGGGACGCAACTTCGCGGCAGGATACTTCCACGGTATGACTCTTGAAGAAGCAGTCGCAAAGGCTGAGGATGATTTCCCAGTCTATACCGGCTCAACAGGACTTTAAGGAGGGTAATGTATGAACGGTTTCAACTTTTTCAGCCCCACCGAATTCGTATTCGGCAAGGGCAGAGAGAATGAGTGCGGCGAGTTCGTAAAGAAGTACGGCGGCAGCAAGGTGCTGATACACTACGGCGGGCAGTCGGCTGTGAAGTCGGGCCTGCTGGACAGAGTCAAGGCATCGCTGGACAAAAGCGGTATCTACTGGTGCGAGCTGGGCGGCGTCAAGCCCAACCCCAGGGATACTCTTGTTTACCAGGGCATAGAGCTCTGCCGCAGCGAAAAAGTGGATCTTATTCTTGCAGTGGGCGGAGGTTCGGTCATCGACTCGGCCAAGGCTATCGCTATGGGCGTTCCCTATGAGGGAGACTTCTGGGATTTCTACAGCGGCAAGCGCCCTGAAAAGGCTCTGCCGGTAGCAACTGTCCTGACCATAGCAGCGGCAGGCAGCGAGGGCTCCGGCGACTCGGTCATCACGAAAGAGGACGGTATGCTCAAGCGCGGTGCCGGCGGAGACTGTCTGCGTCCCAGATTCTCGATAATGGATCCCGAGCTCACCCAGACGCTCCCCGCATATCAGACTGCCTGCGGAGCTACTGATATAATGGCTCACGTATTCGAGCGCTATTTTACCAACACCCCCGAGGTGGAGATCACCGACCGCCTCTGCGAGGCAGTACTGCTGACTATGGTTAAGGAGACTCCCCGTGTTATCGCAGATCCCAACAACTATGAGGCGAGAGCCAACATTATGTGGGCAGGGACCGTGGCTCACACCAACATCGTCGGCGTGGGCAGAGATCAGGACTGGAACAGCCACGGCATCGAGCACGAGCTGTCAGCACTTTACGACTGCGCACACGGTGCCGGCCTGGCTGTGATAATGCCTGCCTGGATGGAGTTCGTGTACAAGCACAACATAATGCGCTTCTGCCAGATGGCGACGAGGGTGTTCGGCTGCAATATGGATTTTGAGAACCCCGAGAACACGGCGCTTGCCGGCATCAGGGCATTCAGGACATTCCTGCGCGGCATAGGTATGCCGATAAACTTTGCCGAACTGGGTGCAAAGGAAGAAGACATCCCCGTACTTGTTGAGAAGTTCGGTCTGGGCTACGGACTGACCTGGGGCTTTGTAAGGCTCTCCTCCGCAGATATCGCGGAGATCTACCGCATTGCGGCGAGGGCTGAGATCTGATACAAAACTTAAGGCAACACCGCACAACCCGCGGCTTGCGCCTCTGCACGTCATCTGCTTGCATATTTTCCGTCATAGCACACAAATTTTCCTTGCCGGGCGAAAAGCGAATTGGTCTTCGCTCGCCCGCCTGCGTCAAATTTATGCA
>JAFXRI010000113.1 GCA_017526445.1 Ruminococcus sp.
AGTCAGATTTTTCGTCAGAGTGCATAAATTTGACGCAGGCGGGCTGACGCCCGGCAAGGAAAATTTGTGTGCTATGACGGAAAATATGCAAGCAGATGACGTGCAGAGGCGCAAGCCGCGGGTTGTGCGGTGTTGCCTATAGCTTATATCATATTCTTATACTATTATAATACTGCTTTGGAGTTTTCGCAACCCGCCGTCGGAATTTCAGAGTTTTAGACAAATTCTGTTATGATTGCTGACCTCACGGGACCAATTCATACAATCTGCATTTTAAATTTACAACATTTATGTCGAAAACATAAAATAATTATTGAAAAAATGATTGACAAATTATGTACTCTGTGATATACTAAAAAAGGTAATCTGTTTTAGTTGTGCTTTATCTTATAATTGAGGAGAAGAGAAAACATGGCCGAAATGACTGAGCTTGAACGTGTCAAGCAGGCAAGTGAATTTATTCACCGCTACGCCCAGTTCGAGGATGCTGTGACAGTCAATCAGCAGAATAAAGTCTATTTGCAGGGCTATATCCGAAATCAGTATGACGTCGAGAAGGAGTTCGACTTCAAGCACAAGGTGATCAAGGCGCTGGGTATCGGTGCCGGTGTGGGAGTTGTGCTCGGACTTATCGTTTTCGGGGCTTCCGGCTCCTGGATCGCAGGACTGATCTCGCTGGGGGTGTTTGCGCTGCTCGGTGCTGCTTTGGGCTTCTTTGTACAGAGATACCGCCTTTCCGAGGCGATAGAGAACCAGCGTGATGTCAACAACGGCATCAAGGAGCAGATCGAGGTGCTGGAACTCAGGGACAAGCAGCTCATCCGTCAGCGTGACGATTATTACAGAGGGCTCCAGAAGAGAATAGATTTTATGTCTATGGATTATATGGACAGCATAGATCAGATCGTTGAGATCATTGAGAACGGTGAGGCTGAGACCTGTGAGGATGCCGTGGCGGTATTCGAGCAGAAGCAGCTGTTCAGCCAGATGACCTCACTTATTTCGGCTCCCGAGAAGGATGCAGTTCCCCTGGACAGGAACAAGGCCAAGGAGATGTTCGGAGATCCTCTCGAGCAGATCCGCGAGACCCGCAGGAAACGCAGAAAAGAGCAGAAGGCAGATTCGTTATTCTCGATATAAAGATCACGGGCATCCGCAGAGACGGGTGCCCGTTTTTTATCGGTCAGCATGAATTTGTCCGTAGAGCAAAAAAAGGCACCCTGCCGTGAAACAGCAAGGTGCCTGTAGTTTGTTATATCGTCGCTGCGTACTAATTGTATTTCATAAACCGCAGCAGGTCGGCAAACATACCGATGAGGGAATAGATGATAACAAGTATGCCGATGATCCAAAGGATAACGCCCAGAACAGTGATATGTCCCAACAGGACGATCAGCAGCACGGCGAACAGGATAGCCCCCAGATAGATGCCGACGTTTATCAGCAGATTGTTTACGGTGCTTTCCTTATCATTGAGAGGAAAGATCGTGGTAAATTCTATATTCCTGAGCTTATCGAGAAGATCTCTGAAATTCATGGCTGCAGCCTCCTATTTGTTATTACAACATTTATTATACAACAGTTTATCGTTGAAATAAATAGCTTTTTTAAAAATTCGTTACAATGCATAAAATCAATGTGGTTTTTTATGCGATATAACAAAAACCGACGGCGTGCGGCCGTCGGTCCAAGTGTCAAAGATCTGTGATACAAGGATCAAGCGTTCAGCGACTTAGCGAGCTGAGACTTCTTTCTTGCGGCCTTGTTCTTATGGATGATACCCTTTGTGCAGGCCATATCGACCTTCTTGATAGCGACCTTTACAGCCTCTGCCTTGTTCTCGGCGTTATCTGCAACAGCAGCCTCTGCCTTCTTGAGAGCAGTTCTGAGATCGCTCTTGATCATCTTATTTCTAAGAGTCTTAGCTTCGATGACCTTAACTCTCTTCTTGGCGGATTTAATGTTCGGCATTACCGACACCTCCCTCAGTTTTTGAATAGATCTCACTTATTCGCATAAACTAACTGCACGACTGAGAGGAAATGCAGTCAGGCATTTAAACAAGCTTCATAGGTTATTATAACACAGCGGCAGAGCAATTTCAAGGGGTGCCGTAAAGAAAAATGAAGATTTTTTTGACGGGGATTTGTGCAAAGTGCAACAATCCTGCCGCCGGGAGGGAGGAACAGATATGCTGCCGCGGACAGATATGGCTCTTGAATCGGAGCAGAGGGCTTCGGCTTCGGGGAAGATAGAGGGTATCATAAAAAAGGAAAGGCGCTGCAAAAGCTGCGGGCTGGAGGTCACGGAGATAAGCATCGTGACAGAGGAGGCCGCAGGTCTTATCGGAAAGCCTGCGGGGAAGTACACCACGATAAAATGCTCCACGGGCAGACTGTATGACTGCTCCGGCAGGGAGCGTCAGCGGGCAGAACTGCTCTCGCGGGAACTGCGGCGTATGATAGGGCATCCGGAGAGAATCCTCGTTGCAGGGCTGGGGAATATGAAGATAACCCCCGACAGCCTTGGCCCGAGGACAGTTTCAGGTGTTCTGGCGACACGGCACCTGAAGCGGCTGGCTAAGGACCTTGATACTTCGGAGTTGGCAGACGTTTCGGTGATCGGGACGGGAGTTATGGGGCAGACGGGGATAGAGTCCGCTGAGATAGTCCGAGCAGTCTGCCGGGAGACGGAGCCGGAACTTGTGCTGATAATAGATGCCCTTGCCTGCTCGGAGCTTTCTCACCTGGGCAGTACCGTACAGCTCTGCGATACGGGCATATCTCCCGGCAGCGGGGTAGAGAACGCCCGTTCGGAGCTGTCTGCGGCGACGCTGGGCGTGCCGTGCGTGGCAATAGGAGTGCCGACAGTCACCGACTGTGCCGTCATCGCCGAGACATCGGGCGGCAAAGCGGCTCCCGAGTATGCAGGGATGATAGTGACTCCCAAGGACATCGACGTGCTGGTGGACAGGAGCGCCTCGCTGATAGCTATGGGGATATGCCGGGCCCTGCATCCCGCCCTCTCACAGGAGGAACTGGCGCTGCTGACAGAGTAGCGCCGGCCCCGGAGTGCGCAGATACGCAAAAAAATGAAAAAATATAGCGATATAAAAATATTGTCTGACCGATGCATTTGTAAATTTTTTTGAAATAAGTTCAGAGAGTTAATTTCAATCGTTTTCTGTAAACGTAAACAACCGCATAAAACCGCTTGTATGGTAAAAGTCCACAAAAAGCATATCTATTTATATTGCAAAATGCTGATTGACTAATAAAATTCAATTTGCTATGATAAATCTAAGAGATGGAATGATGATCTCGTATGCACAGTCACCTGTGCAGGACACTATGTCCAAGATTTAAGGAGGTATTTTATGAAACTGGCAAAGAAACTTTCCGCTGCCGCTCTTGCGGTAATGATGGCTGCAACCGTTTCGGCCTGCGGAGACAGCAACAGCAACGACACTGCCAACAGTGAAGAGACCACCACAGCTGCTACCGAGCCCGGCAAGGAGCTGGAGGAGAGTCAGAAGGAACAGCTGGCAAGCCTGACTGAGGACGATCAGTTCTCTGTTAAGGAGCTGTCCAACAAGACCATAAAGTGGCTGGCTCACTATGACATCAACCCCAGCAACGGCGCAGTTAAGGGCCCCGAGCTGGAGCTGTTCGAGCAGAAGTATGAAGGCAAGGTAGAGTATATCAACGCTGACTGGAACAGCCGTTATACCAAGCTGGCTTCCCTCGTTATGTCGAAGGAGTCTCCCGACTTCTTCCCCGCAGACGATATGGACACCTTCCCCAAGGGCGCTATCAAGGCAATGTTCCAGCCTATCGACGATTATGTAAAGCTGGATTCCGAGCTCTGGAAGGATTCCAAGGGCTACTGCGATCAGTTTATGTTCAACGGCAAGCACTACATAGCTGTAATCTATCCCGAGCCTAATTTGGTATGTATCTACAATACAAAGACTATTGAGGATAACTCGCTGGACGATCCTGCTGAGCTGTTCGAGAATGACGAGTGGACATGGGATAAGTTCCAGGAGATGTGCAAGAGCTTCACCAATCCGGAAGAAGAGAAGTACGGCCTTGACGGTTATTGGTATGCAAATGCTATCTCGCAGACTTCGGGCAAGCCCCTGATCGGTCTGGAAAACGGAAAGCTCGTTCACTATCTGGACGATCCCGCTGTTGCTAAGGCTCAGGAGTTCATGTACAACCTGCAGAAGGACAATGTATGCTTCGACAGATCTTCCAATAACTGGAGCACCAGAGGTTCCGGCGATACAGGTGAAGGCCTTGGCTCTTACCTGACACTGTTCATCCCCACAGGTCTTTGGGCTATCCAGAATACTCCCGATAATGTCAAGCTGATCGGTGACGTTGAAGCCGGCGAGATCATGTTCGTTCCGATGCCGAGAAATCCCTCGGGCGACGGTGTCTACTATATGGGTTCGCGCGTTCACGGCTACAACATCTGCTCGGGCGCTCCCAACCCTGAGGGCGTTGCTGCTTATCTTGACTGCTGCCAGGTAGCTTATCAGAAGGCTTCCAATATCGGCGAGGACGTTCTGAAGAACGACTATAAGTGGAACGATAAGATGCTGGAGATGAGAAAGAAGTGCTATGAGCTCTGCGCGGAGCACCCTGTATTCGACCTCCAGAACGGTGTATCCAACGAGCTGGATGCTGCTATGCAGGATCTGTCTCAGGCAACAATGATCACAGGCGGCGGCGCTACCACATGGACCGAGGCTGTAGGTTCCTTCAAGGCTAAGGTACAGTGGCTGCTCGACCAGTCCAACAATAACGTTGCTACAGAGCCTACCAAGTAATTAGGTGCTGTAAGGCAAAACAAGAATTATATAAGCGCGGTGCGTGAGTGCCGCGCTTTTTTGTGCTTTATGACAAAACTTGCAAAAGGCGGGAAAAAGGTGTTGAAATGTTCACGAATGTTTGTTATAATTAAAATGATATTTTAGGGTATTTCGGGAGGTCTGTTAATATGGGCGGTTTTTTCGGAGCAGTCACAGCCGATGACAACTGTGTCTATGATGTATTCTATGGAACGGATTACCATTCGCACCTTGGCACAAGGAGAGCGGGTATAGTAATGTACGGGAAGAAGGGCTTTGACAGGGCTATACATAATATCGAGAACTCACCCTTCAGGACCAAGTTCGCCGACGACGTAAATTCGATGAGCGGGCATATGGGCATCGGATGCATTTCCGATTATGAGCCTCAGCCTCTTATGGTAAGGAGCCATCTGGGGACCTATGCCATCACCACCGTCGGAAAGATAAATAATACGGATGAGCTTCTGGACCTCGTTTATAAAAACGGGCATACTCATTTCCTGGAGATGAGCGGCGGCGACATCAATGCTACCGAGCTGGTGGCGGCTGTCATCAATCAGTCCGATTCCATAGTCGAGGGAATAAGATCCGTTCAGGATCATATCGACGGCTCGATGACCGTAATGCTGATGACCAGCAAGGGCATCTATGCCGCAAGGGACAAGCTGGGAAGAACTCCCGTGGCACTCGGTAAAAAAGAAGACGGCAGCAGATGTATCTCGTTCGAGTCCTTTGCGTATCTTAATCTGGGTTACAGCCATGACCGTGAACTTGGCCCCGGCGAGGTCGTCTTTGTCAGCAGCGACGGTGTCGAGACGGTGAGCGCTCCCCGCAAGAAGATGAAGATATGCTCCTTCCTGTGGGTGTATTACGGCTACCCCTGCTCCTCGTACGAGGGCGTGAGCGTTGAGCAGATGCGATATAACTGCGGAGCTATGCTGGCCAAGCGCGACCACGTTACTCCCGATCTTGTGGCGGGCGTGCCTGATTCGGGAACAGCTCACGCTATCGGATATTCAAACTACTCGAAGATACCTTTCTCGAGACCTTTTATAAAGTACACTCCCACCTGGCCCAGATCCTTTATGCCTGTAAACCAGTCTCAGCGCAACCGCATCGCCAAGATGAAGCTGATACCTGTTGTTGAGCTTATCAAGAATAAGAGCCTGCTGATGATAGACGATTCCATCGTCCGCGGCACCCAGCTGAGAGAGACTACCGAGTTCCTGTATCAGAGCGGCGCCAAGGAGGTACATATCAGACCGGCCTGTCCTCCGCTGCTGTACGGCTGCAAGTATCTGAACTTCTCGCGTTCGACCTCGGAGATGGAGCTTATCACAAGGCGTGTTATCGCCAAGCGTGAGGGTGAGAACATCACCGACGAGATACTCAGGTCCTATTCGGATCCCGACAGTCAGAATTACAAGGAGATGCTGGAGGAGATCAGCAAGATGCTCTGCTTCACATCCCTGAGATACCACCGCCTTGACGATATGATCGAATCCATAGGGATCGATCCCGAATGTCTCTGCACTTACTGCTGGAACGGTAAAGAATAAGAACTGCCGCAAGCCCGGCAAGATCCGGTTCATCGAACAATGAACTGCGGTCCGGCGGGGCTGCGGCAGTCTTTTTTATCCCAGCGCTACGTCGAGGATCATCATTATCAGAAAACCGAGCATAACGCCTGTTGTCCCGAGATGCCCTGCTCCCAGATGAGCCTCGGGGATGAGCTCTTCCACGACGACATAAAGCATGGCCCCTGCGGCAAAAGCCAGCAGCCAGGGCATGAGCGGGGCTATGTGACCGGCAGCCAGTGCTGTGAGAGTGCCGGCCAGAGGCTCCACTATCCCGGAGAGGGCTCCTCTGGCAAAGGCCCTGCGGCGGCTCATGCCCGATTGGCGCAGCGGAAGGGAGATCGCAGCACCCTCGGGGAAATTCTGGATGCCTATGCCTACGGCGAGTGCTGCCGCAGCGGCAATGCTCTCGGGATCGGAGGGCTCGGTCAGGGCGAAGGCAAGCCCTACTGCCATACCCTCGGGGATGTTGTGGAGCGTCACTGCAAATACCAGCAGAGCAGTCCTGCCAAGGCCGCGCTTTATGCTGTCCTCGTCGGCAGGCCGGAAGAAGGGCATGAGCTTGTCGAAGAGCATCAGGAAAAGGACTCCCGCAGTCACTCCCGCAGCGGCAGGCAGCCAGGGGATGCAGCCCCGTTCACGGGCCTGTTCTATGGAGGGCAGGAGCAGCGACCATACGGAGGCAGCGATCATCACTCCTGCCGCAAATCCCAGAAATATCCGCTGCACCGAGGCGGAGCTGTTCTCGCCGCGCATAAAGAATACCATTGCCGCGCCCAGCGCCGTAAGCGCGAATGTGAAGCCTGTCGCCAGCAGCGACAGAAGTATCGTGTTCATTATATCAAGCCTCTCTGTCAGTGTGATAAGAGACTGCTGTGTGGCTTTTCAGCAGCCGCTTCTACATACTATGCTGAAAGAAAGGGGAGTGCGCAGAGGCGCTGCTGACTGCGTGATCCCGCAAACGGCGCAGGCAGGGCGATCTGCCGGCCGGGCTTTTTGTTAAATTAAATGAAAAATGTTCAAAAAATACTATTGTATTTAGGCATACCCTATGATATAATTATTATGAGGTATAATCGGAAGAGGGTGGAAGAACTTGGATTCGCTGAAATTTCTGCTTTATACACTGGCAAGGATCGGGCTTATCATAGCCTGTACTGCATTTGCAGTGCTGGTGGGAGTTGCGGTGTGTCCGGCTCTCGTTTCACTTCTGCCCGAGGGCTCGGTGCGTGAAACACTTATGGGTGACTCGCTGCGTTCGGGGATCTCATATGCGGTCATCCTGTTTATGCTGCTGCCGGTATTTCTTGACGACGGAAAGAAACACGCCGCGTATGAGATATGGAGCAGCGTGAATGTGACCATTACCCTTATCTTTATGGTGATGGTGTGCTTCATCCCCTCGATCTTCCGAGACTCATTCGAGCCTAACGGCAAGGCTAACGCATTCTATGAGATAGCCTATTTCCCGTTCAGCTGGCTGAATGAAAACGGTCTTGATTTCGTGGTCAGTGTGCTTCTCGGTCTGGGCATTATCGCAGGCATCCTTTTCGGCGCATATGTCATCTCTTTTAAAAGGTATGCCAAGGCCCACCCGGTCATCCTCGGAAGAGGCAGAGACACTGAAGACGGGACTGAGATAACTGAAGAGGAGGATGAAAGCTAAGCTATCAATATGAATTAGTCAAAAGAACAAAACAATTAACAAGGGCGTTTTATTGGACGGTTGAAACCGTGTTTAGAAGTTTTGTTCAAATCCAATAAAAATCAGGGAGATATTTTGTTACTTAAATTATAAAAAAAATTAATTTTTTCCTTGATTATTATAACGAAAAATGTTATAATTAAAAAAATAGACTTGTACTGCCTTTCGGCAGCTTGAAGTTCTCACTGACAAGCCTGAAAACAGCTCGGGCGTGCTTTTTGTGCGTTATAAGAGAAAAAAGGAGCAGAGGGATCGGCGGCCGGAAAACGGGAACGAGTCAGATGCGTTTTAGGGACAGCGCTGAAACGTGTGATACAGTGGAGGTGTAACCGGAAAATGAAAAATTTTACCTATGTTGCCAAGGATACCAGTGGTAAGACCGTAAAAGGCGCCATGGAAGCAGAGGACGCACAGGAGCTTCTGGGAAAGGTCCATGAACAAGGATTGTTTCTGGTAAGCTATACTGAGGCTTTGGGAGGAAAGCGAAAGAACTCCTACAAGTTCTCAACGAAGAAGCTTGCGTTTTCCTGCCGTCAGCTCGCGGCTATGATGACTTCGGGACTTACGATCGTAAGAGCTCTGGATATCCTTTACAAGGAAGAGGAACACAAAGGAGCCAAAGCTGCATGGCTCGGAGTTTATGAGGACGTAAATAAGGGCTCTACGTTTACCGAAGCACTCAGAGCGAGACTCGGAACGTTCCCCGACTTCTTCATCTCGATGGTCGATGCGGGAGAAACTTCAGGTACTCTCGACCTGACGATGCAGCGTCTTTCGGACTACTATGCAAATTCCAACAAACTGAACAACAAAGTCAAGAGTGCAAGTACATATCCTATCATTCTGGGTGTACTGTGTATCGCAATGGTAATCGGAATGTTCACCTTTATCATGCCGCAGTTCGCAGGAATGATGAAGGAAGAGGATATGCCGGGACTTTCAAGAGCACTGTTTTCATTCTCTGACTTCTTTAAATCAAAATGGTATATCCTGCTGATAGCACTCGGTGTTATCATCTTCGGTATCATTTACGGTCTGAAGGTCGAGTCGGTAAGACTTTGGTACGACAAAGTCAAGATCAAGATGCCGGCTGTCGGACCTCTGATGGTAAAGATCTACGAAGGCAGATTCTCAAGAACCCTTTCGTCGCTTTATTCAAGCGGTATCTCGATGGTAGAATGCCTTGAGCGTTCTTCAAAGATCCTGAGCAACACCTATGTTGATAAATGCTTTATCCAGGTCGTTGACGAGGTAAAACAGGGCGCACCGCTTTCGCAGTCGCTCGTTAAGACTGAAATATTCGAGGGTATGTTCTGCTCGATCATCTACGTCGGTGAAGAGTCGGGCGCTCTCGATGAGATCCTCGAAAAGACAGCAGACTTCTACGAAGAAGAAGCTGATGCAGCCGTTGAGAGACTTGTAGGACTTATGGAACCTCTGATGATCATCATCATGGGCGGCGCGATAGGCCTCTGTCTCGCAGGAATCTTCCCACTGCTCTACGGCAGCTTCGAAGGTATCGAAAACTCGTAAGGAGTATAAGGATAAACACAATAATCTTGAATGGAGTGAAGACTAAATGCTGTCATTTGATATTTCAGACAGACAAGTACACATTGTTAAAGGAAACAATGTCGGCGGCAAGATAAAGATCGACAAATCTCTCACGGTCGAGGTACCGGAAGAGATGATCATGAACGGTGAGGTCATCAACCTTTCCGGACTTGCTGAGCTGCTGGTTTCCAACCTCAAAGCAGAAATGATGATGGATAAAGACGCTATCGTTACTTTCTCTTCGAGCAACATCGTATTCAAGGAGCTTGTAGTCCCCAAGGCAAAGGGAAATGAGTTCCTGCAGATGGTGCAGAACCATATGTCCCAGGAAATGGGTATCTCGGATGAGTACTCGATCTCATATACTGTAGTAGGCGAGGCCGGCGAGGATAATCCCGGATCGGTGAAGGTACTGGCTACCGCCTGCCCCAGCGCTATTGTTGAAGCTTTCAGAAAGCTGTTCAGCATAATGTCCGTAAATCTCAAATCGGTAAATATCAACTGCAACTCTATCTCGCGTATCGTTCTTGCAGACAAGAGCAATAATGATAAGATGCCGCTGCTGGTGTGCGAACTCAATGATAACTTTATCGGACTCACCCTCTTTGAGAACGGCCAGATGGCATTCGCAAGATACGTACCGATCGATCCCTCGGATTACGAGCAGGAGGATTACGTTACCGAAGCCCTGAACGAGAACATCTTCAGGATGGAGCAGTTCAATAAGGCAAGAGGCGGCCCGGGACTTGACCACGTTATCCTGTACGGTAAGATCGTTGACTATATCAAGCTCGTTGACTCTCTCGACGGCATGGATATAAGGGCTTCGATCCTCGGCGTGCCGAAGGAGATCTCCGGCTACGAGAACTTCGAGTTCACCGTATTCGCCAACGCGATCGGTTCGCTGTACAGAAGAAACAAGATGACCGAGCGCATCAACCTCCTCGAGATCGATACCGCTACAGGTAAGACCAGCGAGGGTGCTACCGGCCTCCTTATCACCGCAGGCGTTATCGCCGCTGCTTCGGCACTGGCTATCGGAGCGATCACCATCTTCATCGGAATGAGAGAGAGCAAGGTCCGCGACGATATTAATGAAACCAATGAGGAGATCGCCAAGTGCGATGAGATCATCGAAGCAAATCAGGTGCTCCATAACGGTCTCAAGAGGATCGAGGAGTATCAGGCGATGGTAGAAAATGCAAAGAGAAAGCTCGATGCACTGCCTGTTCTCAAGAAGAAGACTTTTGAGCAGATAGATGAAGCTACAAAGTCCACCAAGGAGAAGACAAACTATAAGGGATTCAATTACGAGCAGGCCTCCGGACTTGTTACTATATCTGAAGTAACAGTTTCCGACCAGCTTGAGGCTCCTGAGTTCGTAAGAGGTATCAAGAAGCTCAATTACTTCAATGACGTTACCTTCAGCGGATACGACGGAACCGGTGAGGACGCAGAAAATCCCGTAATAATCAGCGCACTGCAGCTTTATCTTAAGAGTGAGGAGGTTGAGGAATAATGAAGCTTTCATACCGTGATAAAGTTATTCTGATAACCCTTTTGGTAATATTCGTCTGGGTAATAGGCGTTATGTTCTTCATTAAGCCCAAATTTGAAGAACTGGATGATGCCAATAAGGAATTTGATGCACAGGTGGTTGTGCTCAATGACAAGAAGAAGCAGATAGAAGAGGACGAGGGCCTCGAGGACAGAGTCAAGGAAGCATATAAGAATGTTACCAACATCGCTAACAACTTCTATGACAAGATGACCACCGATGAAGTCAGCACACTTGTTGATAATCTGCTCGACGATAAGGAAGTTAAGATCACCAACGCCAACCTCAGCATTTCGCAGTATTCTTCTGCAACACTCGATTTCATCAACGGTACTCCTGAAGAAGCAGCGACCGATATCGATAAGATCGCTAATCAGAACTATCAGGAAGGTGAAGAGATGGCTGAGGAGACCAGCTCGCAGGATACTATCAACGGGCCTATCACAGTTCCTGCTTATATCGTATCCTTCAACTACTCCTCGTCCTTTGACGGCCTCAAGAAGTTCCTCGAGAACCTCCGCTCCAACAAGCAGAAGAGCCTTGTTGTAACGAACTGCTCTATCGAAGACGTTAACGAAGAGGTCATCACCGGTGATGTAGAGATGGTACTTATGATGATGCCGAGAATGAAGGATCCTCTCAAGGTAGATAAGGAAGCATCTGCAAATACTGATTCTTCCGAGAAGTCGGATGATTCGTCCAAGACAGAGGACTCGTCTTCCAAGGCAGCGTAAAATGAATAGCTTTTCGGTAGGTAGAGGGCATTTTGCCCCCTACCGAAAAGTGCTATATTAGGAAAGGGAATTGAAGCATTGGCTACTTTGTGGAAAGGTGGTAAAATTTGATGAAAAAGATCAGACGGAATGAGCGCGGAACTGTTCTGCTGACCGTTCTCTGCTTTACTACGATGTGTTTGGTTATCGCAGCCATTGCGCTGAAGGTATCAACTACATCAAATAAGCAGTCAACAGAAAATGTTAAGCGCGCACAGGCGCAGGTAACTGCCGAACAGTATCTTGAGCAGTTCCTTGAAGTTGACTATTTCCCGGTTGATCCCAAGACCGGCCAGCAGAATTTTGACAACATCAAAAAGCTTGCTGGAACAAGCGAGGAAAACGCGACCGCTATCACAATAACGCTCCAGCAGAGCGGCGGCACGGGCCCTATTAATATGAGCGTGGAAAACTACGATGACAACGACATGGTCGCTCACGGCACGACTGCTGCATACGGCGGCGCCTGCACGATCTATGTCTATAAGTCCGGAAGCACCGGATATGTTGTAAAGTCCGTTGCCAACTACGGCGGCGAGACCGGCCAGGCCAGCGCATATTTCTACGGCGTGGCTCCCAGCACAGACCTTAACAAGAACGCTATCGAGACCTGCGGCGTGTACAATGTTGACAACACCGCAACGATCTCCGGCGACCTGCTCGTTGAGCAGAAGAACCCCGCAACAGCTGTTCTGAGATTCAGGAACAACAACGGTGTGTATGCTTCCAATATCTACACCAACGGTAACATCTGCGATAACAAGGAAGATGTTGAGATCGTTGATACCGTTCAGAAGAATGCACCCACACTTACTGCGGGCGGTCATATGTACCTCAGCCAGACAGTAATGTACACCGATGTCGGCAAGACAGACATCAACAAAAACAACAAGGTCAAGATCTACGACAACACCAAGTCCTATGACAAGGATCATCTTCTCAATAAGAACGGTTATATCAACTGCGACAAGAAGATCATCTTTACGGGCAACAACCTGAAGACTACGATCGGTAAGAACAATCTGCCTATAGACATCTACTGCAGAGGCATGATCGTCGGTAAGATGCCTACCGGAAGCTACGGTACAACTACTGGCAAGTATCCCGAGACTATCTCAAGCGCTGACGCTACAAAGTTCGTGAATGATATCGGTACTCTGTTTAATGCAAGCTCAGATATCGCAAACTGCGGCGGCGTAAACGAGCCCACTATCTACGGCAATGTTTATTGCTACAGAAGACTTGATGATGACAGCAACGATGTTTCCACCATCGACGATGACGGAGACCTCATCATCAATCTCAGCGGCCATACCCAGACCATCAACGGCGACCTTGCAGTTGACGGCAACATCTATATCCTGGGCGGCAGCCTCAAAGTCACCGGTACGATCTGGTGCACAGGAACCATCAACAATGTAGGTTCTGTATCCGCAGACAAAGGCATCATCTATGACAAGCTCCCCACAGACGAGAGAGCTACCAAGCCGGATATGAACTATGCACCCGGTATCTACAACCCCGGCGTCAAGGAGAATCCTACGATCTCCAAGCCTTCCAGCTATAAGAGCACTAACGAGATGTACGCTGACAACAGCGAGAAGTCGAAGTACTTCAAGCAGCACTTCCAGAATGCCCTTAGCAAGACTCTTTCGGATTCATGGGGCACAACGAGGATCTGCCCCGAGTACACAGGTGCGGGCAGCCTCGAGAACGTGGACAGAGATACACTTCTCGGAAAGACCTTCAACATCAACAAGAGCGTAAGACTTACAAGGGCTCAGGTGGAGAAGGAGGGCGCAAACTTCCAGGTAAATGTTCAGGATGAGGACATTTGGGTTCTGCTTCCTGCTACACAGGCTCATAACGGCAAGTATGAAGATATCGTTCACAGCCAGTGGTGGACCGAGCACAAACAGGTTCTTGCTCCCGAGGATGCTATCAATCAGAGAGCTAAGTTCAGAGTTTCCAACCCCGGCACAAAGCATCACTGCTATTTCGTATTCTATCAGTGGTCAGATTCTGCTGATTACACCAGCACAGCAGGCAAGACTTATGCAAGCGCTTTCTATGAGCGCGACGTGAACGCTAACCCCTACGGCAACAGTGCGAGCGACTATCCTTCGGGATATGTAAACGACAAGGACGTTATCAGAGTTCCCACATATCAGATGTCGCCCTACAAGGACAAGAACGTTGTCGGCGTTAGCACAACAGACTTCTGCCCCGGCTTCAACAGCCCCAGCGGCGGAGACTACGAACCTGCAAATGCTACCGAGATCACAACAAATATCATTTATCTGATCCCCGACGGCGCAAGGATCAAGCTGGGTACGACAGCAGGTCAGTACTCCTCCTTCCACGCTGTATTCTACGGACCAAAGTCCTATCTGTGGAACCCGATCAATATCGGAAGCAAGGTCTACGGACAGGTAAAGGTCAGCGACTATGACGTCCTGGGCGGACTTGACGGCGCAGCCAACAAGGATCAGTGCGCAGATTTCGCAGAGCTGGAGGGAGATTCGATACTCCACGCGTTCCTTACAGACGCTACCGGAAATGCCGGAGCACTCAACTTCCAGTACTACATCAGACACAAGTAATATAAGGAGGGAGAAATATGAAAATGAATAATAAGAAGCTCTCCCGAGGTATGACGCTTGTTGAAGTCCTGGTTGCTATGACGATCTTCGCGATAATGGCAGGAGTTATCCTGTCAGTTATCACGAGGGCGAATTCAACAGCCAATCGCAGTAAGATGCGTGACGTCGAGCTTGCTGCACAGACGAACATTATAAGCAAGGGCAGCAAAGAACAGGTAACAAAGATCGCTCCCGGCGGATATACCGGCGAATATACGGTAGTATTCAATATCCCGGGCGCTGCTGCAGATGCGAGAAGATACTCCGGCGTGGGTGTGTACGAGACCGACGAGGGAGAGTTCAGCGAAGACTTCGGCTTCCAGCTGAAAACGCTGAAAAACAGCGCATCGTTCAACAGCCTTGCGATCACAAGTGTAAATGATAATGAGTACTGGATCCAGCTCGAAAATAATCTTTCCGAGCCCATTACCGTTACCATTACCAGCAAGAACGGCTATATCTTCGAGGGCACCGGCAGACAGTATGTTCATACAAGAGATACCTACACCAAGACGATACCCGGAGGCGGTGTGGCTGACGTAGGCTTCTACTCGGAGAATTTCCAGAACGACGATATGAAGATAGAGGCAAAGACCGCTATCTCCGGATCTTTACATTCCGGACTCACTACAGCTGCTTTATTCCATCCGACTTATATGGATTCATCTGCAAGAAAGGCACATATAAGGTTTGAGGGTTCAGGTACAGATCCAATCATTACGGCCCACACAACATATCCTAAGTAAGGAGGTAAAGTTAATATGAAAAGACTGCATAAAGGCTTTACTCTTGTTGAACTGATCATAGTTATGGCGATAATGGCAGTTATCATGACTGTTATTATGTCGATCATTTCGCCGACCACAAAGGTCGCTTCCAAGATCGAAAGCCTTAAAGATGAAGAGGATATTGCGATCAGAGCCGGAAGAGAAATATCTAATCAGCTCAGCTACGCGACAAAGGTGTATGTCGTCGCTGCAGACGATGCGGACGGCATCCCCACTGCTGAAAAGACTTACAAGAATGTTTATGTGATCGATAATACCACTCACAGATCAATGTCCAATTACAATGCCCCCGGCATTATAACTCTGGGCAACTGGAACGGAAGCACTATCACGGAATCCGTTGCAGTAATGGGCGAGGCTGCCTGGTTCCACGATGCCTATAATATGGCTATCGATGAGTATGGCACCGACATAGGAAACAGCTATATCATGCTCACCTTCCGCGGCTACCCCATGGTTCCCGACGGCGAGACTGATACCTACGTTCCCGACAAGACCAAGGAGTATACCTATAAAGAGGGTATCGACTTCGTAAACATCAACAACAAGCAGAGCCTTATCAAGGGCGGCAACAGCGGTGCAGGCGACTTCATCTTCAAGATCGACGCCGAGAGTATCGCAACCAAGCACGATAAGATCTACATTTTCTTCGTTCCCGCAAGTGAGACTGCACTTGCGACAACAAAGGCATCGTATGTAAATACTAACACCGATGCTAATGCTTCGGCCGAGGAACCAGTCGTTTCTACAAACCCGACCGTAAGCACACCTGAGTCCACAGTTGAATCCACACCCGAATCCACAGGCGGTTCTACAAGCACAGAGTCAACTCCGAGCACTGAGAACAAGCACGAGATCACTTACAAGACCGCAGACGGAACCGGTACGATTCATAAAGTTACCATTTCTAATATGTACGGTAATGACCTGATCGCAAATAATTATAGCCACATTTCTCCTCTGGAGAATCCGGAGTATGATGAGAGCGTGACCCACGACGGTTACCGTTATGAGTTCGTTGACTGGTACACAGCACCGAACGGCGGCGGTAAGAAGAGGTCTGATTACTCTATCAGCAAGGCAGAGCCCAATACCATCGTCTTCTATGCATACTACAAGAAGATCGATACAGTCAAGGTTACAGTCAAGAACCAGGACGGTTCCGTAAACACAGCTCTTTCTACTGTCGTTGACAAGGGCTCGGATATTACCAACCTGTTCAGTGATACTCAGAAGCCTGAATTTGATTCAGCCAAATATATCTTCAAGAACTGGAAAGGACTTACCACCAACGTATCCGCCGATGTTACGGTGGAAGGCGAGTATGAGGAGATCCCTTCCAACGTGAAGGTGACCACACTCTCTGTAAGATTCTCGGAAGCTTTCAGCGGTGGTATAAAGGTCGACAGCTACTCAAAGCAGGCTTCATATAACGGTTCACCAAAGACTGCTTTCAATTCCAACAGCGGCTCGGCTTTTCCGAACCAGACAAGATCAAACGGCGACGAGGATAAACTGGTCATCTATGATGAAAACAACGAGGGCGCCAGACTGCTCTATACGATCAATGGCTATGAGCTTACTATAGGTCTTACTAAGGATCAGATCGACGGCACCGAGCATAAGTTCTACTTCTACTACAATGTTCACGGTGAGCCCACTATCACAGACGGCAATACCTATTCGAGCACAGCAAGCAATGCATCCAGCGTGACTATTCACTTCCTGGATGATGACATCCTTGACAAGCTGATTTTCTCAGGTTGGCCGAATGCAACGACCGGCAGCACCAGTGCTACTGACTTTGCACTCCCCGGCGCAACGACCAGAACTATTCTGGGCATGGGTTCCTCCAGCGAAGCATTCGTTGGCGCCTGCAAGAAGGGCGACCAGACTATCAACTACTACAAGGATCTGCAGATATTTGCTTGCTACGGCAGCTTCCAGTATCCCTATAAGTTCGCGGCAGACGGCGCAGCACATCATATGTATGTCTACAGAGATTTCAGCGGCGGTCTGAAGATCAGCTATAATGATCCCGGAACGATGACTACTGTTTATCTGAATTTCCTGAATTTACCTGATCCCAATGAAATTGAGATCGCAGGCACAGCTCCCAACGTTTTCGTCGCGGGTGAGCAGGCAAGCGCTATTAAGGCTCCCGGTACCTACAGAAAGAACCAGATCTCGACAACAAATCCGCTGAGACTGGTACTGCTGACCGATACAGTCATCGGCTTTGAGGGCCAGCAGTTCACGCTCACAAATGACGGAGTGAATAAACAGTACTGGTACTACAACAAAGCACTGTACGGTACCAAGAACGAGGCAGAAGCAGCCAAGGCCAAGGAAGAAGCAGGCGGCGATGCATTTACAGTCAGTGTTTACTTCATTACCGATGGTGACCAGTATAACAATTTCCTTGGTGTAAAGTCTGTTGATAAGCCTCAGAAAGTATCTTATAACGGCACGGAGTATGATGTTGACCAAAACAACATCAAACAGTTTGCAAATAATCTTTGCAAAAAGGGCGCTAAGATCTCTGTGACTTGCGCATCTAAGGCGATCGTTCAGGAAAGCTATAGCGGTCCTGCACTGACACTCAGCTCCGACTACGATCTGTACTACAAGAACGGTCAGTTCCTCTACGGTGATGCTGTTACCGATAAGATCAAGAAGGAATATGAGAAGGCTGTTGCTGGC
Source organism: Ruminococcus sp. (assembly GCA_017526445.1). Taxonomy (GTDB): domain Bacteria; phylum Bacillota; class Clostridia; order Oscillospirales; family Ruminococcaceae; genus FB2012. The sequence goes on from JAFXRI010000113.1 coordinate 18,162, forward strand.
GACGATTCTCTGGATCCCGAAGACCTTGCAGCACTCGCAGGCGGCGGATACGGCGGAGCACTTCCCGCTGCACAGGCAGACAAGTACATCGTTACTTATGATGCAGCTGCGAACACAAATATCAACAAGATCTTTGTCAAGGGCTACAACTGCACAACTGAGATTTACAATGCCACAACAGGAAAGCTTCTCAAGACCATAAAAGGCGATCAGGGACATGTGGACGTTTCCGCATATCAGGGTACCGATACAAGATACGTTATCGTTACAAGCGGCGAAACAAACGAATTCTGGTTAGGCTTCTGGAGCGGTGACTGGAGACAGGATTCCGAGCCTACTTTTAAGGGCAGTATGAATTCGTCGATGTATAACAAGTCAGTTGCATTCAGCGTCTGATCTTTGAAATCCCAGGAAAATGTTTCACAGGCGGCTCGCAAGAGCCGCTTGCTGAAAAAGCCCCCCCGGGCGGTGCTCGGGAGGCCTTTTTGAGCAGATCAAATGTGAAAGATCCGGCCTTATCAACTGGTGCGAATATAAAAAACACCGCCCCGTGTGGAGCGGTATTATTAGGCCAAATTTCCTTTGACGGGCGTTTTTACATTTCGTTCAGTCCCGTGAAGGTCATATACCAGTCGGCTATCCTGTTTCCGTAGAGACAGGATACTGCGATCCCCAACGAAAGCCAGGGACCGAATGCAAAGGCCGATCTCTTCGTGAAGTGCTTGATGATAAGTCCGGCAATGGAACCGGTCACCAGCGCGATCGCCAAAGCTACAAGGATGTTCTGCATACCGAGGAAGAATCCTCCGGCTGCCATCAGATATACGTCTCCGCGGCCCATAGCCTTGCCCTTGGAGGCGAGCTCGATCAGCAGCAGCGGTACGCTTACGATGAAGAATCCGATGATGCGTGAGGTTATCGGAAGATCAACGTCGGTGTGATTGAATATGAAGTAAAGCACGCCGAGCACTGCGATGAATATGCATACGTATGTGGATATGAGCTGAGTATCCCAATCCATAAAGAAAACTACGATCAGCGCCGAGAATAAAAGCGCTGTGAGAAGGAAGTTCACCGGATGTACAAGCACATTGGTCTTGTAGGCGACAAATACCCAAAGCAGAGCATTGAGTGCCTCTACCACCGTGTACCGGGGAGAGATCTTAGCACCGCAGGCACGGCATTTGCCTTTGAGCAGACACCAGCTGACTATCGGGATAAGATCACGGTGCTTGATCTCGGTGCCGCAGCTCATGCAGTGTGAATTGCGCTTGATGAGAGATTCTTCTTTGGGAAGACGGTAGATGCATACGTTAAGGAAACTTCCCACCGTTGCACCGAACAGGAATGCAAAGAGGTAAATGACGGCTAAGTAAATGTAATATTGAGTGCCCAAAAGACTTAGACCTCCTTAAATATTGATTTGTATTTATTTTAACATATTTTACTGCCAATTACAAGTACCATACAGTACTTTTTTACCGTCCGTCCGCAGCGGCCGGAGATCAAGAACAATACAACTGCGGAGAATGGAGAAGATCTATGAAGAACGGACCTATAGGACAATACCTGGTCGAAAAGGGTATTATCACTGACGAGCAGCTGCAAGAGGTGCTCAAAAAACAGAAAGAGTCTAAGGGCAAGCTGTTCGGAGATGTTATCCTGGAATTGGGGATCATCTCGGATGTTCAGTTTGCAAAAGTCCTCGGTGAGAGACTTAACGTCGATTTCATCGACCTCGATAATATGGAACTCAACGCCGAGATCGTCAGAAAGATCCCGGAGGCTGTGGCGAGAAAGTATAACGTTATCGCCGTAGCACGAATGGGCAAGAGGATGTCGGTGGCCACGAATGACCCCGTTAACTTCTACATATTTGAAGACCTGCGTGCTATCACAGGCTGCAATATCTCGCCTGTGCTCTCTACCAAGGCTGCCATCAACAGGGCAATAGGAAGAATGTACTCCGAGGGTACCACCTCCGCCATCGCGGAAGAGGCTACAAAGGAGAAGGAAGACGAGATCAACCTTGAAGAGTTCAAGGATATGTCCGAGGAGCGTATCGAGAATGCTCCTATCGTTAAGCTGGCAACGGCTATCGTCGAGAACAGCCACCGTCAGGGCGCAACGGATATTCATATCGAGCCCTTCAAGGATATTACAAGGATAAGGATCCGTGTAAACTCCGATCTTATTGAGCTAATGACGCTTTCTCCCGCACTTCACGTTTCGCTGGTTACACGTTTCAAGATCCTCTCGGGTATGAATATCGCCGAGAAGCGTATCCCTCAGGACGGCCGTATGTCCCAGGTCGTTGACGGAACGACTATCGACCTCCGGGTATCCAATCTGCCTATGGTCTATGGCGAAAAGGTCGTTTTGCGTATCCTGGCCGGCGACGAGTCGGTAAGAAGGATACAGGACCTCGGTATGACCGACTATAATTATAAGAGATTCGTATCCTGCCTGAAGGTTCCTCAGGGAGTCGTTCTGGTTACAGGACCTACCGGTTCCGGTAAGTCCACCACACTGTACGCCGCCCTCGGTGAGATCGCCAAGCCGAACCTGAACGTTATCACGGTCGAAGACCCTGTCGAAAAGAAGATCGCCAATATCAACCAGTGCCAGATAAATGAAAAAGCCGGAATGACCTTCGGTGCTGCGCTGAGATCTATCCTCCGTCAGGACCCCGATATTATAATGATAGGTGAGATGCGTGATACCGAGACCGCCGAGATCGGTATCAGAGCCGCTATCACCGGACACCTTGTGCTTTCCACACTTCATACCAACGACGCTGCTTCCACTGTAACGCGACTTGTTGATATGGGCGTTGATGCTTATATGGTGGCTACATCACTTATCGGCGTCGTTGCACAGAGACTTACCAAGGTGCTCTGTCCTGAGTGCAAAGTGCAGAGAATGTCAACGGATGAAGAAAATGAGCTGCTGGAGATCGATCACTCTGTGCCGATCTACGATAAAGGCGGATGCCCCAAGTGCAATAAGACAGGCTATAAGGGACGTACCGCGATCCATGAGATCCTGCTGGCAACTCCCACGATGAAGGAGATCATCGCTGCCGGTGCAAAGAGTGAGCAGATCCAGACGCTCGCAAGAGAAGAGGGCTGCCTGCTGCTGAGAGACAACGTTTCAAAGCTCGTTCAGCAGGGCATTACTTCTATCGACGAGCTCGTCCGCGTAACATACGCTGTATAACCGATACCGTGCGCCGCGTCAGGGCTAAAGCCTGCACGGAGCTAAAATAATACAATATTGGAGGTAAATATCTTATGTCAGTAGATATTAACAAAATTCTTGACGAGTCGAGAGCTCTCGGATGCTCGGACTTGCACTTCACAGTTGGTATTCCCCCTATCGTTCGTCAGGGCGGTAACCTCAGAAAGCTTTCCAGCTATCCTGATATGACCGAGATCGATATTCTCAAGATCTGCGAGGATATGTGTACAGATAAGCAGCGTCAGTCGATCAAGGATCACATCGATACCGACTTCACCTTCGTTTCTACAAGAGGTTTCCGTCACCGTGTAAACGTGTACCGTCAGAGAGGTAATACCGCTATCGCTATACGTCTGCTGAGAAACGATATCCCGACGCTGACCGATCTCAGCCTGCCTCCCGTACTGGCAGAGTTTGCTATGCGTCCCCGTGGACTGGTGCTCGTTACCGGCCCTACCGGTTCCGGTAAGTCCACAACGCTGGCGGCTATGATCGACCACGTTAACCTTCATAAATCCGCTCATATCATCACCATCGAGGATCCTATCGAGTATATGCACGCGCATAAGAGATGTATGATCAACCAGAGAGAGATCGGCCCCGATGTACCCAGCTTCTCAATGGCTCTCCGTGCTGCCCTCCGTGAGGACCCGGATATCATACTCGTCGGAGAAATGCGTGACTTCGAGACTATCGAAGCAGCCGTAACCGCCGCTGAAACCGGACACCTTGTAATGAGCACACTTCATACCACCGATGCGGCATCCACTATCGACCGTATCATCGACGTGTTCCCCGCTCACCAGCAGCATCAGATCAGAACACAGCTTGCATCCGTTCTGGTAGGTATCTGTACTCAGACACTTTGCCGTACTCTTGACGGTACCAGCCGTGTAGCCTGCTGCGAGATCCTGAACGCTACCGATAATATCAAGGCTATGATCCGTGACGATAAGGTACACCTTATCAACTCTGCTATGCAGACCGGTAAGAATGTCGGAATGCAGACTCTGGACCAGGAGCTTGCAAAGCTTGTCAAGGACAAGAAGATCTCCAAGGAGATCGCTGTCGAGAAGTGCCTCAACCTGGGCGAGCTCAACAGATTTATTGCTTCCGCTCACTGATGTGCAGAAGCGCCGGCTGAATTTGCCTATCAAGATCCTCCGCTGTCCCGCGGGGGATCTTTTTTATCGGTCGGGAAAGGCTGCATCAGCACCAAATTTTCACATAGCTGACAGACGGGGATCATTATTTGATGATATTATTATAATTGCCGGGGAATATGCTTAAGGCAACACCGCACAACCCGCGGCTTGCGCCTCTGCACGTCATCTGCTTGCATATTTCCCGTCATAGCACACAAATTTTCCTTGCCGGGCGAAAAGCGAATTGTTCTTCGCTCGCCCGCCTGCGTCAAATTTATGCACTCTGACGAAAATTCTCAGCTCAACTTTATTGAGCTTGCGCGCGATCTGACGCACAGGGGTTGTGCGGTATTGCCTTAAAATAAGCAGTTGCAAATCCTTTCATTATGTGATATAATATATAATGAGTTTTTATGCGCGGGCGGTGTAGTCCGACGCATAGTGAAAGGATCAGATGAAATGATATATTTCGACAACGCCGCAACGACAAAACCGTCGGATGCGGTGATAAAGGCTGTCATCAGCGGCCTTGAACAATTCGGGAACCCTTCATCGCTTCACAGGCTGGGGCTCGAAGCCGAGCAGCAGCGTGAACAGGCGAGAAAGATCATCGCCGATGCCCTCGGTGCCTTGCCGGAGGAGATATTCTTTACCTCCTGCGCAACCGAAAGTAGTAATACTGCGATCTTCGGCGCTGCGGCAAGTGTAGGCAAGCGCAAGAAAAAGATCGTGACTACTTCTGTTGAGCACCCTTCAGTGGCCGCGTGCTGTGATAAGCTCGAACAGGAAGGCTTTGAGATCGTCCGCGTGCAGCCCCGTGAGGACGGAAAGATATACGCAGAGGATATAATCTCTGCCGCCGACGATAATACCTGCCTTGTAAGCTGTATGCTCGTCAATAACGAGACCGGCAGCATTATCCCTGTGGAACGCGCTTTTGCAGCGATCAGGAAAAAACATCCGCAGACGCTCCTTCACTGCGACTGCGTTCAGGGGTTTTTGAAGCTGCCGATAAAAACAAAAAAACTCGGCGCCGATATTATTTCACTGAGCGCCCATAAGATCCACGGGCCCAAGGGTATAGGCGCTGTCTGGATCCGTAAGGGAGTGCATATCCCTTCGCTGCTTCTGGGCGGCGGGCAGGAGCGGGGATTCCGTTCCGGCACCGAGTCCGTCCCGCTGATAATGGGCTTCGGCGCCGCCTGCGGGGAGCTTGCATCTACCGTAGGGGAGAGATTTGAAAAGGTCTCGCGGCTGAGAGACAGGCTCGTCCGACTCTGTGAACAGACTGAGGGCATATTCGTCAACATCGGCAGCGAGTGCTCACCCTATATAGTTTCGCTTTCGGTGGAAGGCCTGAAATCCGAAGTGCTGCTGCATTTCCTCGAACAGAGGGAGATATACGTTTCCAGCGGCTCGGCCTGCTCCAAGGGCAAGAAGAGCACCGTCATCAAGGAGTTCGGTGTGCCGGACAAACTGCGGGATTCGGTGCTGAGGATAAGCTTCTGCGCAGAAAATACCGAAGCCGAGATCGATGAATTGATGACAGCGCTGCGAGAGGCTCAGAGCTCCCTTGCAAGGATAAGATGAGATAAACGGAACGATCGTTTTATACTATTATAATATATAAGACGCTGCCCGGCATGTTTCCTGCCGGTGCGGCAGAATATTCGCCCGGAGATGATAACTGTGATAAAGAACATTGCCATCGTCAGCCTGTCGGCGGGACTTCTGGGAGAAGACTTCGCTGAGCATGAGATCGGGATAGGAGTAAAAAGACTTGAAGAGTACGGCCTGAATGTAAGGTTTATGCCGAATTCCCGCAAGGGGCTCACTTTCACCAGGGAGCATCCCGAAGAAAGAGCAGCCGACTTGCTTCAGGCTTTCCGCGATCCGGATATAGATATGATACTCTGCGCGATCGGCGGGGATGATACCTACAAGCTGCTGCCCTATCTTTTCGACAACAACGAGCTTGCCGGAGCGGTATCGGATAAGGTCTTTCTCGGGTTTTCAGATACGACTGTCAACCACTTTATGCTTCACAAGGTAGGTCTCAGCGGATTTTACGGACAGTCCTTCCTGTCAGATGTCTGCGAGTTGGAGGATGAAATGCTCCCCTACACCCGTAAATATTTTGAGGAACTCATCCGCACCGGAAGGATAAAGGAGATCAGACCCAGCAGTCTCTGGTACGAGGAAAGAAAGAGCTTCGGAGAGGATCAGGCGGGCGTTCCGCGTGTATCGCATCCGGATCACGGCTTTGAGCTTTTGCAGGGCGATCCGGTCTTCTCCGGTGAGATACTGGGCGGGTGCATCGACTCGATGTTTGAGATGTTCGATCCCTGCCGCTATGCCGATATGCCGGAGCTGTGTAAGAAGTACAGCCTGTTCCCGGACAGGGATGACTGGGAGGGGAAAATTCTTCTCATCGAATCCAGCGAAGAAAAGATGCCTCCAGAGAAATACGCAAGGGCAGTCGCTCTTCTGAAAAAGCAGGGTGTGTTCGATGCCGTTTCGGGGGTGCTTGCCGGCAAGCCTATGGATGAGATTTATGCCGCGGAGTACAAACAGATACTTGTGAGAGAGATCGCCGATCCCGCATTGCCTGTCGTATTTAATATCAACATCGGGCACGCTGCTCCCAGGTGCATAATTCCCTTCGGCGTGAAGGCGGCTGTTGATGTCAACGAACAGGTTATAAGATTTGCGGAGTCTTAAGGCAACACCGCACAACCCACGGCTAACGCCTCTGCACGTCATCTGCTTGCCAGCTTTCCGTCATATTACCCAAATTCTCCTTGACTTGCGCCAGCAAACCTGCGTCGAATTTAGGCAATCTGACGAAAATCTGGAC
>JAFXRI010000114.1 GCA_017526445.1 Ruminococcus sp.
AGTCAGATTTTTCGTCAGAGTGCATAAATTTGACGCAGGCGGGCTGACGCCCGGCAAGGAAAATTTGTGTGCTATGACGGAAAATATGCAAGCAGATGACGTGCAGAGGCGCAAGCCGCGGGTTGTGCGGTGTTGCCTATACAGATCAGACATACTGCTGAGGATCGAGAGCCACGCCGTTGAGACGTACCTCGAAGTGGAGGTGCGGGCCTGTGGAGTGGCCTGTAGAGCCAACGGTACCCAGGACGTCGCCCTTCTTGACCTGCTGTCCGACGCTGACTGTGATGCCCTCGGAATGGCCGTAGAGCGTCCACCAGCCGCCGCCGTGGTCTATTACGCAGTAGTTTCCGTAGCCGCCGCCGCAGCCGCAGCTGTAGTTCTTGCCGAAGTCATGAGGGCATCCGTTGACGGCTCTGATAACGGTGCCGTCTGCTGCTGCACATATAGCAGCGCCGCGGATATTGGGCGAGTAGATATCAATGCCCTGATGATATGAGCCCCATCTGGGACCTACGCCGTAGCTTATGTAATAGAAGCCGGGGCAGGGCCAGGTGAACTGTGACTTATCGGTATAGTTATATGGAGCGTTGCTCTTATTTCCGCCGGAGGGTGAAGACGATTCGCTGTCGGAATCATCGGAGCCGCTGTCGCTGCTGGGTATAGTGGGAACGGTCGGAGAATTGTTCTGCTCCTCCTGCTGCCTTCTGAGGAGCTCTTCTCTGCGCTTGCGCTCTTCCTCTTCCTTGCGCTTGCGTTCTTCCTCCTCACGGCGTTTGCGTTCCTCTTCTTCCTTGCGCTTACGCTCCTCTTCCTCTTTGCGCTTGAGCTCTTCCTCAGCCGCTTTGGCCTTCTTGAGCTCCTCCTGCTCCTTGAACAGCTTCTGGATATCATCCTCGAAGGCTTCCTGCTCGGCAATGGTCTGCTCCTGATTTGCCATAAAGGCGGCCTTGTCGTATTCGAGCTGTTCTATCATAGCTCTGCTTTGCAGGAACAGGTCATCCAGCTTGTCCTTCTGATCCTCCTGCTTTTTCTGCTGTTCCATAAGGTCGTTCTGGTCGGCCTCCAGGGCAGCCTTGCTTTCCTCGAGGGCTTTTTCGTCGGCCTCATACTGATTTTTCTTATCGATAAGATCCTCGATAACGCCGTTGTCGTGGTCGGCGACGCGCTTGATGAGTTCCAGCTTCATCAGCATATCATAGAAGTCGCTGGCGCCCACGAGTATATCCGTATAGCTTTCACTGCCGGCGATATACATAGCTCTGATACGCTTCTGGAAGTCTCTTACTCCGTCAGTGATCTCCTGCTTCTTGACGGCAATATCCTCTTCCTTTTGAGCGATCTCCTTGGTAAGGGAGTCGATCCTTTCGGCAAGAGCCTGTATTGAGCTTTCGAGAGCGCGGATAGTTTCTTCGACAGTCGTGATCTGTTCCTCGATAGCGGCCTGTTTCTTTTCCTCGTCCTCGATATCGTTTTGAGTGGTATTTATCTGCTCGTCCAGCTCGGCCTGTTTCTTTTCGAGCTCCTTGAGCTTATCCTTAGCTTCTTTTATCTTCTTCTGTTTTTCCTTAGCCTGCTCGTCGAGCTCGGCTATAACAGCGTCGTGGTCGTCTGCCATAGCGACCTTCTCGGAAATGAGAGGCCGGCTGCTTGCGGAAGTCACCGAGATCACGGTAACAACTGCTGCGAGGCAGGCGATTATCCTTTTGATGCTACTGACCCTTCCCATTATGATGCCCTCCGTAGGGAATACGGCATTATATATATATCTGTGCCGTCCAAAACTTTTACACTTTTTATTTCTGAGTTTCCTGCTGTCAGACCTTCAGGTGCTTTCCGGTGCTGAAGGATGTACCCACAGCTCCGATAAGAGCTCCCGCAACGGCATAGGCTATAGTTACGGGCATAAACAGGTCGTCGAAGGAATACAGGTTATTGACGCCCAGCACGCTCCAGAGTTTGAAATCGTCATTGAAGATGCTGTAAACGCCGTCGTAGGCGAACATTGTAAGCCCCAGAGCACCGGCTGCTGCCAGCAGGCCGACCACCATACCCTCGATAAAGAAGGGGATCCTGATGAAGCTGTTCTTTGCGCCGACATATTTCATTATATTTATTTCTTTACGGCGTGCGAAAACGCTTGCTCTTGTGGTATTGGAAATGATTATCAGGCAGACGATAATGAGTGCCACGACGATAGCGCCGGATATTATCCCGAGGACGCGCCTGATGCTTATGAGCACATCTGTAAGCTCCGTAGGCGAGCGGGTGGACTCGACGTTATCTATGGTATCTATCTGAGTCGTGGTCTGTGTCATCTGCTTGATGTCGTGGACTGTAAGGCGGAAGGTGTCGGGGAGGAAGTTATCGTCCGCATAATGGAAAAGCTCCTTCTCCTCATCGGACATATCCTTTACCATACTCTCCCAGGCTTTTTCCTTGGAATAGAACTCGATAGTGCTTACATTTGGCAGGGCGCCGATCTTATTCTTGAGTTCATCTATCTGTTCCTCGGTACAGCCGTCCTTGATCTGCACAACGACCTCGCTCTTATCCTCGATGCCGCCGATTATCCTGTTGATATTGAGTGCAAGCAGCAGCGAGATGCCCACCATAAGCAGCGACACCAGCATAATGCAGAAGCTTGCAAAGCTCATCATCCTGTTTTTCCAGATACCCTTGAAGCCCTGATGAACGAGGTACCTGATACTACTGATTTTCATTGGTGCCTCCTATAACTTCATCAAAGGCGATAGATCCGCTGTTGATGTTTATTATACGTCCGCCGAAGTAGCGCACAAGGTCATGCTCGTGAGTTACCATAAGGATGGTGGTGCCGCACTCATTTATACCTTTGAGCAGTCCCACTATCTCATAAGAGAGGGCCGGGTCGATATTTCCCGTAGGCTCGTCGGCGATGATGAGCTGGGGATCGTTCACCAGAGCTCTTGCAAGGGCAACTCTCTGCTGCTCGCCTCCCGAAAGCTCGGTGGGATATGATTTAGCCTTGCTCGAGAGCCCGACCAGATTTATAACGTAAGGTACACGGCTTCTTATGTATTTTGCCGGCGCGTCGATAACTCTGAGCACGAAAGCCACGTTCTCATATACAGTCATCGTGGGGATAAGTCTGAAATCCTGAAACACTACGCCGATAGTTCTTCTCAGAGCGGGGACTTTCCTGCGTCTGAGCTTGCGAAGGTTGAAGCCGTTCACGATGACCTCGCCGGAGGTGGCATCAATCTCTTTGAGCACCAGTTTGATGAGAGTAGATTTACCTGCACCCGAGGGGCCGACAACGAAGGCGAAATCACCGTCATTGATTTTCAGATTGATCTTGTTAAGCGCATCCACACCGCTTGAATAGGTGACGGACACATCTTTGAATTCTACCAAGAGGAATACACCGCCTTTTAATATTGAACATCCGAAAATGGCGTGAAAAATATGGTCGGGCAATTAACGCCCGACCTATGCAGCCTTATTGTGCTTAGAACTTGACGGGGTTAGCCGACAAATATTTCTTGACCATAAGTGCTATCTTGAATATGATAGCATGGTCAAACTCTCTGAGGTCGAGGCCAGTGAGCTTCTTGATCTTTTCAAGTCTGTACACAAGAGTATTTCTGTGTACAAAAAGCTTTCTCGAGGTCTCGGAAACGTTCAGATTGTTTTCAAAGAACTTCTGTATAGTGAAGAGAGTCTCGTGATCGAGAGATTCGATCGAGCCCTTCTTGAACACTTCCTTGAGGAAGGTCTCGCAAAGGGTGGTGGGCAGGTGATATATAAGTCTTGCGATACCCAGGTTATCGTAAGATACGATGACCTTATCGGTATCGAACACCTTGCCGACCTCAAGAGCGATCTGAGCTTCCTTAAAGCTTCTTGCCAGATCTCTTACGCCCTCAACGACGGTACCGATGCCGACATTCACTCTTGTATAGAATTCACCGCTCAGTGTATCCGAAATGCTTCTTGCCAGCTTTTCGAGATCCTTGGGCTCAACGCCTGCGGTAACTTCCTTGACGAGCACGATGTCGCTCTCGGTGATATTGAATACAAAGTCCTTATTCTTATCGGGGAAGAGGTTCTGTATAACATCAAAGGCGGATACATCGTTGGCAGTGATTATCCTGATGAGCAGAGCCACGCGGGAGATATCTGCGCTGAAATGCAGTTCTCTTGCCTTGACGTGGATATCACCGGGAAGCACATTGTCGAGCACAACATTTTTGATGAAGTTGTTGCGGTCGTACTTCTCGTCATAATACTGCTTGATGCTGGAGAGTGTGATCGCCAGAATGCTTGCATACTTTGCGGCGACCTCATCTGTGCCTTCAACGAATACAGCATAGTCGGGCTTCATCAGAGCACCGAAGGGCTTATAGGTATATCCGTCGCGCACGAAGATATCATGCGAATCGCTCAGATCGAATGAAACGAACTCGTTGGTCGTGCCGACCTGGGCGAGCTCCGAGCACGCAATGATGGTAGCGGTCTCATCGATAACGCCGATGGTGCAGTCGATGGTATCTCTCATCTGATGTACGACACTTTGAAATAATCTGTTTGACATAAGTTTTTTCCCCTCTGTTAGCAAATTTCAGACTTGTCCTATCATAGAAGTCCCTACAGAATACATTATAACAAAAAACGATAGATTTTGCAAGGGGTTTATAGTAAAAATGTTCAAAAAACTTTTTTTGGCTTGCCGATAAGGCGAAAGCAGCCTGAAACTATTACAAATTGTAACATATTACAGGGCGGAATGTGTTAACAAACTGTGAAACAAGTGGTAAAAATAAGGCTTCACGGTAATAATTTGTTATCAAATCGGCTTGGGGCGTTACTTTTCTGTAATTTTTAAATTTTTTGTAAACGCGGCTGTCAAGTCCGTTTTTTCAGACAAAAAGAGCTGCCGGACGGCCTGTCCGGCACAAATGATACCCCTGCAAAGAAATTATTCGTCATATACCACAAAAGAGGAAGCTCATATATTTCCCGCTGCGGGGCTCTGAAAATGCGATGTAAAACAAAAAGGCACGGTATAAAACCGTGCCTGTCATAAACAGTTTTTAGATTATCTTGCCTCTTCAGAGAAGCCGCTGTCTACCAGTTCTACAAGACCTTCAACTGCTGCCTGCTCATCAGAGCCGTCAGCGATGATCCTGATAGAAGTGCCGCCTACGATGCCGAGAGAAAGGATACCGAGAAGGCTCTTAGCGTTTACTCTTCTGTCTTCCTTCTCGATCCAGATCGAGCTCTTGAACTCGTTTGCCTTCTGGATGAAGAATGTAGCGGGACGAGCGTGAAGCCCTACCTGATTCTGAACTACTACGTCTTTTACGAACATAATTAAATCTCTCCATTCATTAGATTTCCGCCTGGCCGCGAGGCAAGACGGATAACGAATAACCCTTTTATAACTTCTATACATATATTATACAAGACAAGCCGGTCAACGTCAACGCAAATTATTACCAAACACACAAAAAGCGTATATTTTTTGGCGAATTGCCAATTACATCGTTTAAGATATGTTTAGAGTTGTGCAACGTGCGCAAAAGCTGTTAACCTATTGTGACAGTTTAGACAAAAACACGTAACAATTGCCTTCAAAATATTAAATTTTTGAACTATTCAGTTCTCGTTGTTGTCAAATTCACCTTTAGCCTTAGTGATAATAGACAAATCATCTTTGCTCAGCGGATAGTTTCGGAGCATTTCGGGACGCTTTCGCAGGGTGGTCAGCAGAGCCTGCTCGCGGCGCCATTTAAGGATGTTTGCGTGGTGCCCGGAGAGCAGCACCGGCGGTACGTGCTCGCCCTGCCAGACCTCCGGGCGGGTGTACTGCGGATACTCGAGCAGGCCCGAGTAATGGCTTTCGTCCTCATAGCAGTCGGGCTGCGCAAGGACGCCGTCCAGCAGTCTTACTATACTGTCCACGAGTATCATTGCCGGCAGCTCGCCGCCGGTCAGCACATAATCCCCGACAGAGATCTCCTCGTCAACTATCTTGTCGAGCACACGCTGGTCAACTCCTTCGTAGTGCCCGCACAGTATCATAATATGTCCGAGGCCGGACAGTTCTATACATTTTTTCTGAGTGAGAGTTTTTCCCTGGGGCGACATATATATGACATGGGGCTGGCTCCTGGTCATATTGCATATGCCCTGCCAGCAGCGGTATATAGGCTCGCACTGCATAAGCATCCCCTGGCGCTCGCTGTAGGGGGTATCGTCCACCCGGCGGTGCTTGTCGAGGGTATAGTCACGTATGTTGTGACATTCCGCTGTGAAAAGCCCGGTACTGCGTGCTCTGCCGATGACGCTCTGCGACAGCCAGCTGTCCACTGCTTCGGGGAAAAGAGTTGCTATATCGAACCGCATTATTTCACCTCAATCAAAAAGTCCGTCCAGCGGGGTGATCTTCATAACTCCGCCCTCGGTGTCTGTATCTCTTACTACATCGGGGATGGCGGGGATATAGGCCATTCTGCCGTCGGGGCGGCGGATGTGGTAAACGTCATTGGCGCCGGTCTCGCTGACATCTGTGAGTTCGCCGTATTCCTCGCCGGTATCGCTGTCGATGACCTTCAGGCCGATAAGGTCCTGGACGAAGTATGCGCCCTCCTCCAGCTCAACGTCGTCACGGTCCATATACAGCACCCGTCCGCGGAGCTTCTGAGCTTCCTCGACGGAGTCGCACCCTTCTATCTTCATCACGACGATATTCTTCTGCACTCTTGAGCGCTGCACGTTCACGGGAGTGCCGCTTTTGTAATACAGTTTTTCAAACTCGCAGAGAAAGTCAGGGGAGTCGCACCAGGGCTGGACCTTGACCTCGCCTTTGAGTCCGAACACGGAAACGATCTTGCCGATCTCGAGATATTTTTTCACAGACATTCCGGGACCTCCTTGGTATAGGGCAACACCGCACAACCCACGGCTAACGCCTCTGCACGTCATCTGCTTGCCAGCTTTCCGTCATATTACCCAAATTCTCCTTGACTTGCGCCAGCAAACCTGCGTCGAATTTAGGCAATCTGACGAAAATCTGGACGTC
>JAFXRI010000115.1 GCA_017526445.1 Ruminococcus sp.
AGTCAGATTTTTCGTCAGAGTGCATAAATTTGACGCAGGCGGGCTGACGCCCGGCAAGGAAAATTTGTGTGCTATGACGGAAAATATGCAAGCAGATGACGTGCAGAGGCGCAAGCCGCGGGTTGTGCGGTATTGCCTATAGTAAAAAAATTTTTAAAAATTACCAAAAAAGGCTTGCAATTTCAGAAAAAGTATGCTATAATATTTTAGTATTGCGGATAATTGTTATTTTGAGCATGGAAAGGGAGGTGCTTACCTCATGGCAAAATGTGATTTTTGCGGAAAGGGTGTAACTTTCGGTATCAAGGTTTCTCACTCGCACAGAAGGACTAACAGGACCTGGAAGCCCAATGTAAAGCGTGTAAAGGCTGTAATAAACGGTACTCCCACACACGTTTACGCTTGCTCCAGATGTCTGCGTTCCGGCAAGGTAGAGCGCGCTTGAGCTTACACTTAGCTAAAAAAGAATTTAAGGCTGTCCCGCCGGGGCGGCCTTTTTTCTTTGGCTTTGGGGCGTGTCTTTGGTGCTTTTGGGGCGAATGGCCTGACTTTGGTGCCTTGGGGGACGGAAGACGCTTGGTCGCTTCGCTCCCTCGCTGTTCCTGTTTGTGCAGGAGGACAACTTTTTCACGGCGCGGCGGATAGTTTGTCCCCGTGACTTTGTGCGGGATCACTGCTTTTGCGCCCTAATGTGTACTTGGTGCCGCGCCTTTGTTGCCGCTGCGCGGCAATCGAGACGCTGTCTCGAGCTCTGCTGTGGCTCTGCCCCCGTCCCCGCTGGGGCGCTGCCCCCGTCCCCGGCAGGGAGAAGCGTCTCCCTGCACCCCGCATTATTGCCCTCAGTTGGCGAAATTATCAACTGTCAACTATCAATTATCAATTATAAAAAATCCCGTATTTTTTAAAATTTTACTTGCAATACACAATATCTTGTGGTATAATATAATATATATGTTTTGACGGAGGGCTACTATGCATTTCACTCAGACAGATGTGCTAAAATACGGCGTTAAGCTGATAGTAATATTTCTTGTGATACCCATTCATGAGTTCGCCCACGCCTGGGCTGCCCATAAACTGGGCGACGATACCCCTGTGTATCAGAATAGGCTTACCCTCAACCCCCTCGCTCATATTGATCCTATCGGTGCTGTATGTATATTCTTCACCGGCTTCGGCTGGGGACGTCCCGTCCAGGTCAACCCCACCAGGTTCAGGAAGTACCGCAAGGGCATGGCGCTCACCGCAGCGGCAGGTCCTATAATGAACCTGATAATGGCTGTTATCGGCATCGTGTTCTATAAGGTATCCACCGCAATATATGTCAATAACCCCTCCGATGCTCTGAGCTGGGTGCAGCTGATCTTCTACTATTTCACCCTGCTGAACGTCGGCCTTGCAGCCTTCAACCTCATACCCGTCCCCCCGCTGGACGGCTCGAAGATACTGGGCTATTTCACACCGCCCAAGTTCGATAAGTTCATCAGGGAGAACCAGCTGTATATCTCGCTGGGATTTCTGCTGCTGCTGGTCACCGGTGCGCTGGATTATCCCCTCAGCTGGATACAGAACGGTATGTTCTGGGTAATGGATAAGCTGACCTTCTGGCTGGATCTTATAATCAAGGCAGTGGTCAAATGATAAAGGAGCTCTCGTTCAAGCTCGATGCCTTTGAGGGCCCGCTGGACCTGCTGCTGCACCTTGTCTCGAAGCATAAGCTGAATATATACGACATCGAGATAAGCCTGCTGCTGGAGCAGTACCTGGCCTATATCGACGGCATTGAGGATATGGATTACGAGGCTGCCGCTGATTTCCTGGAAATGGCGGCAAGACTCATATACATCAAGACCTGCTATCTGCTGCCTCAGCCCGAGGAAGCGGAGGAGCTGAAAAAAGAGCTCCAGGGCAGGATGATAGAGTATTCGCTGTGCAAGCTGGCGGCGGCAAGGCTGAAAGAAGCCTATGCCGGGGGACTGGTCTTTGTGAGGGAGCCGGTGAAGCTCCCGGTGAACAAGCAGTACACCCGCCTCCACGATAAGCAGGAGCTTTATGATGCCTATATGGGTATCGCCTCCAAGGTAAAGAATTACACTCCCCTCAGGGCGAATGTGTTCTCGCCGATCGTTTCCAGACGTGTGGTATCGGTGGAGTCCAAGATAACCTATGTGCTCCAGCGGCTCTATTCTGCAGGGCATTTCGATATGAGGACCCTCTACGAGGGTATGACCGACCGCTCCGAGCAGATCGCGACCTTTCTGGCGGTGCTGGAGCTCACCAAGTCAGGGAGGGTGTGGCTCAACGACGACAACACCCGCATAGAACTCCGCCGCCCGGAAAAAACCCCCGAGCAGGATGAAATCTCCGAGCCGGAGGAAGTCTCCGAGCAGGAAGAAATAACCGAACAGGAAGAATCCCCCGAGCCGGAGGAAGTCTCCGAGCAGGAAGAATCCCCCGAGCCGGAGAAAGTCCCCGAGCCGGAGGAAGTCCCCGAGCCGGAGGAAGTCCCCGAGCCGGAGGAAGCTGCCGAGCCGGAGGAAGCTGCCGAGCCGGAGAAAGTCCCCGAGCCGGAAAAAACCCCCGAGCCTGACGGGGACAAGCCGGCAAAAGTCTATACCATGCAGCTGGCTCTCAGGAATATCCGTACAGCCGCCCTCAGGACCGACACGGATGAGCCGGAGCCTGCTCAGGAAGTGCCTGCTGTGGCTGCTTTTGCGCCTGCCGTGCTCTCGGAGCCGGAAGTGCCGGAGCAGTCTGACAGATCAGAAACGGACGCCGCCCCGGACAGGCTGCCGGAGCAGAGCGTGACAGCCGTGACTGAGGTGACAGAGGAAAAGCCCCTGCAAAGTGCGCTGCCGGCAGCGGATGTGCCGGATGTGCAGTACAGCTTTGCGCCTGCGGAGGATGCCGCAGAGGAAGATACAGAGAAAGCTCCCGTTACGGCGGTGAAGGCCAATTATTTCGGGCGCAGATATTACTGGGGCTTAGCGCCCCTTGCCTGCCGGCCTTACGACTTTGCCGCAGCGTGGAGGTTGAGGATATAAATGGAAAACTATGAGAAGATCGCCGCCGTCGAGGCCATACTCTTTGCCGGGGGCGAGCCTATCGACGCGGACAAGCTGGCGCTTGCTGCCGGTGTCGAGCCTATGGAGCTTGAGGGCATAATCAAGGCTCTGGAGGAAAAGTATTCGCAGGAAAGCTCAGGCATCGAGCTGCTGCATCTGGAGGATCAGCTCCAGCTGGCCACCAAGCAGCGCTACGCCGAGCAGATCAAGGCGGCCTTTGAGATCAGAAAGAATACAGCGCTTTCGGCTGCGGCTATGGAAGTGCTCACTATCGTCGCCTACAATCAGCCGGTGACGAAGTCCTTCGTCGAGAGCGTCAGGGGAGTGGATTCATCCTCGACGGTCAATTCTCTGGTGGAGAAGGGGCTTCTCTGTGAGGCGGGGAGACTGGAGCTCCCCGGACGTCCCATAGCCTACAAGACCACCGATGCTTTTCTGAGAGCATTCCAGATCTCAGGGCTGTCCGAACTGCCGCCTCTGCCGGATCAGGAGGCTCAGGTCACCATTGACGAGATAATCGAAAGCGCAGAAGCTGCTGATGATACAGAGAACTGACATCGGCTGTATATCCACATACCGGCAAGGGGGGTGCAGGAGATCAAGAAATTCAAGCTGATAGGCGCGGTACTGGCGGTGATCGCCGTGTTCGTGCTGCTGATATACTTCGGTATATTCTGGTGGACTATGCTGGGACTGCTTGTCCTTATCGTGGTGCTGCTGCACTTCTCTCTGAGCATACACCTGAAAGCCAGCCGTGCCGAGGGCATAGACATCACGGCTAAATATATGTTCCTGACGGTCTATCCCCGCAGGGAGAAGCCTGCCGGGAAGCATAAGGCTCCGGACGGGATACAGCCCCCCGATGAGCCGGATCCCTTCGATCCCGATGAACTTGATGATCTGGATGACGGCGTCACCGGGGAGAATACGGAGGAGGACGGTGCCGGTCTGGGCGAGCTTGTGAACGAGGCCGCGAAGATCGACAAGGAGGAGGAAGGCAAGCCCCCTGAACCTCCCCGAAAGAATAAAAAAGCAAAGCCGGAGCCTGCTCCCAAAAGCGAAAAGGGCGAGGGCGGCATAGCTAAGCTCAAACGCCTTTACGCCAAGGTGAAGCCCTACATACCCATCGGCTGGAAGGCTGTAAAGAAATTCTGCAAGGCCATACGCTTCGAGGACGTGGATGTCCGGGCAGAGGTGGGCAGGTTCGATGCCCACGAGGCCGCTATATACTACGGCGCTGTGCAGAAGATCGTTTTTGATGTTCTTTCAAAGATAGGGCTGTTCTTTACATTGAAGCTCAAACGCGCAGATGTGCGCTGTGCGTTCGGTGAAAATAAGCTGGACGGTTCGGCGGAGCTGACCGTAAGAGTACGTCCCTCAACGCTTATCGCCATAGCGTTCTGTACGGGCGTCAAGCTGCTGATAACGTTCCTGCGGGAGCGCAGAAAGAAAAAGAAAGCCGGCAAGGAGCAGACAGCTCCGGTGCAGGCAGTATGAAAGTGAGGAAAATGCTATGAGCAAAAAGAAGCCGGAAATGATCGAAGAGATCGAAAAGTGCTGCGATCCCAAGAAGGATAAGAAGCACAAAAAAGGCCGCAAGTCCAAAAAGTGCTGTGAGCCTTTTGCACTGTTCAGCGTCAAGTTCAAGGTGGGCGGCAGCTCCGTAAGGATCTCGGTCAACCTGATGCAGGTGGCTCTGGCTGCGGGCATATTTATGCTGGTGCGCAAGCTGAGAAAGAAGCCCGTCCTCTGCAAGCCCTGCCTGGGAAAACTCTGCCTGCGCAGGAACAAGGACTGATAAGACTAAGGCAACACCGCACAACCCGCGGCTTGCGCGGTATTGCCTATACTCATACTTTTCATCAAGAAAGGACAGATTAAAATGAGCGATAATACAAAGCTTGAGCAGCTCGTCAAGACTGCAATGGAAAAGATCAAGGAGCTTACCGAGTGTGAGACCGTTGTGGGCAAGCCTATCGTCACCGCTGACGGTACGACCGTTATCCCCATATCCAAGGTTTCTATGGGATTTGCCTCCGGCGGAAGCGATCTTCCCACCAAGGCAGGCGGACAGTTCGGCGGCGGCTCCGGTGCCGGCATCACAGTCCAGCCTATGGCCTTCATCGTTTGCAGAGAGGGCGAGACCAAGCTTCTCCAGATGACTACCAACACCAACTATCAGAACGCAGTCGCTAACGTTGTTCCCGAAGTTATTGATAAGGTCATCGAGTTCGTTGACAAGAAGACCAAAAAGCCGGAACAGGAATAAGTTTCCGCGGTTATGATACCACAGACCGGCGCAGAATAATAACGCCCGGAGAGTTATCCGGCGCAGAACATTATTCTGTGAGGACTGTGATATGAGCTTTTTATCTGTGATAACAGCGGCGGCACTGGCTGTCTCCGCATTTGTTCCGGTGCCTGCGGCATCCTCGCCGGGGGCTGTCCCGCCGACAGTCTCGGCAAAGGGCTGTGTCGTCATCGACAGCCTGTCCGGGGACGTGCTTTTCTCCTGCAATGAGAACGAGCGCCTGCCTATGGCCAGCACAACTAAAATAATGTCAGCATATATAGCGCTGAGGGAGCCGGGGCTCGATACCCCCTTCACCGTGGACAGCGAGGCCATAAAGGTCGAGGGTTCGTCTATGGGCCTGAGAGAGGGCGACACCGTCACCCTGCGTGACCTGGTATGCGGTATGCTCCTGCCCAGCGGGAACGATGCCGCCAATGCCGCAGCCGTGAGGATCTCCGGCAGCATACCTGCTTTTGTAGGGAGGATGAACGCCTGCGCTGAGGAACTGGGGCTGAAAGATACCCACTTCGTAACCCCCTCCGGCCTGGATGACTATACCGATGAGCATTATTCCACAGCTCTCGATATGGCAAGGCTGACAAGGGCAGCGCTCAGGCTCGACAGCTTCCGGGAGATATGCTCGCAGAAGACGGTCTGCCTTGAGATCGGCGATAAGCCGGAAAAGCGCTGGCTCACCAATACCAACAGGCTGCTGTCTCAGTGCGGGGGCTGTATCGGCGTAAAGACAGGCTTTACCGATAAGGCAGGGAGATGCCTTGTTTCTGCCTGCGAAAGAGAGGGCGTGACGCTTATCTGTGTCACCCTGAACGACCGCGACGACTGGCGGGACCATTCGGTGCTTTATGACTATTGCTTCTCGCAGTTGGAGAGTGTTCAGCTCACCCCCAAAAGGGAGGAGTATGTGATACCCTCCGCCGTCAGGGGAGATGAGCCTGTCAGGGCTGTCGGGGAGAGCGCCCAGGTGCTGCTGCCGGCAGGCGCCGCAGCAAGACTGAGAAGGGTAACGCTGATCGCACCCTTCACCTACGGCACCTCTGCCGGAGAACAGGTGGGCAGGACGGATTTCTATCTGGACGGAAGGCTTTACAGGAGCCTGCCTGTCATAGCATCGTCAGGATAACAGGCGGGGCTCCGCCTACATACAGGAGAGTAAAAGAATGGAAAAGATACGCATACAGAAGCTTATCGCTGAGAGCGGGTACTGCTCCCGCCGCAAAGCGGAGGAGCTCATCTCTGCCGGGAGGGTGAAGGTCAACGGCCGCCCCTGCGGACTGGGAGACAAGGCGCTTCCCGATAAGGACGTTATCACCGTTGACGGCGAGCCTATCGCCAGGGTAAGGAAGCGCAGGCTCTATTACATAATGCTCCACAAGCCGAGAGGTTATGTGACAACTATGAGCGATGAGCTGGAGAGGAAGAATGTCTCCGAGCTTATAAAGGACGTCCCTGAGAGAGTATATCCCGTCGGAAGGCTCGACCGCAACTCGGAGGGGCTGCTGCTGTTCACCAATGACGGCGCCTTTGCCAACGATATAATGCATCCCTCGCGGCACATCTCCAAGACCTACCGCGTGACCGTCCGCCCGGATATCTCGGACGAGCAGCTGGTGTCGCTGTCGGAGGGCGTGGTCATCGACGGAAAAAAGACTGCTCCCGCCACGGTGCTGGTTCTTGACAAGGAGCAGGGCAGGGTAGTTCTGCAAATGACTATACACGAGGGCCGCAACCGCCAGATAAGAAAGATGTGCGAGGCGGTGGGGCTTGAGGTAGCAAGACTGAAAAGAACGTCCATCGGCCCGCTGAAGCTGGGTATGCTCAAGCCCGGTGAGTACCGCGAACTCAAGCCGGATGAACTCAGGGCTATCCGCAATGCAATGAATAAGTAAAGGCAATACCAACGCCCCGCTGTCAGGCACAGCGGGGCTGATGTATTATATGCGGTAAGAGCTTTACTTCATTAAACAGCAAGCCGCGGATAAAACGCAAAAGGAGCGCAATACCCGCCGTTTCCAAAGGCGGCGTTAGCCTTTGGCGGGGGATCAAAGGGGGCAGAGCCACCTTTGCAGGGTTTGGGGCTGGCCCCAAGTCGGAGCTTGCTCCGACCACGGCGCGGCACCAAGTACACAGTAGGGCGCAAAAGCCGCAACTTCGCACAAAGAATCGGGGACAAATTATCCGCCGCGCCGAACAAACTTGTGTCCTGCACTCGCAGGAACAGCGAGGGAGCGAAGCGACCAAGCGTCTTCCGTCCGGTGATGTGCGAAGTTGGGGTTTACGTCAGGAGAAGCGCAAAGGCTGCGGGGTTGCCTTTTGGGAGTACGGCGTTTGTTCTCTAAGGTACGGAAAATCGCTATCGCTCTTTCCTGACAGTGCTTAACCCCAACTTTTTCACGGCGCTGAGATAAGTTTGTCCACATACAAAAGATAGGGAGACCTCACTTTGGTCTCCCTATTGTTGCTTTTATTCAGCGCCGTGGTCGGAGCAAGCTCCGACTTGGAGCTCTGCTCAACGGCCTTCGCAGAAGGACGTTAACCTCGCAAGGGCGCTGCCCGCTTTCTTCTGAGCTTGTCGAAGAAGAAAGATCGACCTGCCAAGGGCTAACGCCGCCCGATGGCTTTCGCAGAAAGACATTAGGATCTGGCGGGTATTGCCCTCATTTTGTGTGGGGCCGGCTTTTCAGCTGAACAGCTATATTATTTTATCATCTCTTCATAGACAGCCGCCATATCCTTTATGTCACCGGCAGCCACAAGATGACCTTTTCAAGGATGATCGCCTTGTTGCAGAGTCTCTTGACCTGCGCCAGCGAGTGGGAAACGAACAGCACCGTAACGCCTGAGTCGAACATACCCATGATCTTCGCTTCCGACTTCTTCTTGAACTTGGCGTCACCCACCGAGAGCACCTCGTCAAGTATGAGGATGTCGGGATTCACCTGAGTGGCTATGGAGAAGCCCAGCCTGGATTTCATACCCGAGGAGTAGTTCTTTATGGGAACGTCGATGAACTCCTCCAGCTCGGAGAACTTCACGATGTCGTCAAAGCGCGAGTCCACAAAGGAGCGGGAATACCCCAGCACCGAGCTGTAAAGGTAGATGTTCTCCCTTCCCGTGTACTGCGAGTCAAAGCCTGCGCCCAGCTCCAGCAGGGGGACGATCTTTCCGTGGCGCACCACTTGCCCCTCCGTGGGCTTGAATACTCCGGCAATGACTTTCAGCAGTGTGCTCTTGCCTGCGCCGTTGAGTCCCAGGACACCTACTCTGTCGCCCTTCTCCACGTTGAAGCTGATATGCTTCAGCGCCCAGAACTCGTTGTATTTTATCTGCCGTTTCAGGAACTTTATAAAGTATTCCTTCAGGCTGTCAACTTTTTCCTTGCTGAGGTTGAACTTCATTGAGACGTCCTTGACCTCGATAGCGTATTTGGCCATATAACGATCCTTTCAAATTATTCTGTTCACGGTGTTATCAGATATGGAGTATAAAGCTGTCCTGCTTCCATTTGAACAGGCCGAAGCCGATTATCACCGTGATGATGCTCACGCAAAGCGGCATAAAGAACCAGTAAGGTTCGCTGAACATTGAAGCACCGTAAACAGCGTCGCGGAAGCATTTTATCAGAGCATACAGCGGGTTGAGCCTGAACACCCAGTCGGTGCCGGTCTTCATAAGACGCGAGGGATCGTAGAATATGGCGCAGGTGTACATTATGAGCATGAGCGCCACGTCCCACAGGTATTCGGTGTCGCGGAAGAATACAGCAATGGTGGAGAGTATCATCCCCACTCCCAGAGTGAACAGGAACAGTATCAGCAGCGGCAGCACCGCAGTCAGCGTCCACCAGTTGGGATATACTCCCAGTACGATAGACACGCCCACCAGTACTATCAGGGATATAAGGAATATGATGAAGTTGTATATAACGCTGGACAGCGGATAGATGTACTTAGGCACATACACCTTCTTTATCATGGCAGCGTGGCCGCGCACAGACTTCATCGCTGTCTTGGTGCCCTGGGAGAAGAAGCTGTAAAGCAATCTTCCCGTGAGGACATATACAGGGAAGGAGCGGTCGTTCTTGCCGTAGAAGGTGGAGAATACCAGCGTCAGCACCATCATAGTCAGCAGCGGCTCCAGCAGCGTCCAGATTATTCCCAGGTAGGAGCGGCGGTATTTCAGCTTGATGCCCTTCTTTACCAGCTCCCTCAGCAGGAAGCGGTATTTCTTGAAGCCCTCAATGTATTTTGTCATTTTACTCCTGCCTTTCAAAGATCAAAAAGCTTGTTGTTTGCAAAGTCATAGGCTGCCTGTTCGTGTTCCTCAAGATAGAACAGGTTGTTCCCGGAAGCGGTGAACATATCCGCATCCGCCGAGAATGCCCCTCTGAGAGGTGCCGGTCTGAACCCGCGGTAGAGCTTGGAATCCTCCGGCCCGGTCAGCAGCACCCTCGGGCATACGCCCTCCCTTGTCTCGCCGGCTGAAAGGCCCAGTACGGCTGCCAGCGCGTTGAGTGAAAGGCTGTCCTCATAAGGGCAGACGAACTTGACGCACTTCGCCAGAAGCATCAGCGGTATGCGCGCCGAGCTGAAAGCGGTCACGTCCTCCGAGCACAGCCCGGAGCAGTCCTGCCAGTCGTTCAGGACGTTTATGAACAGATGGCTGTCGGGATGGCTGCTGTGGTATCTGTCGAACGCGGCCTTTATCCTGGCACCGTCGTCGGCATCTGCCGCCGCAGCGAAGATGTTCTCCTGCTCGTAATCCATAGCAGGTATCATCATACAGCCCACAGGCGTTGTCTTGTTGGGTATCAGCACGATGTAGTTCCTGTCCTCGAAGATGCAGCCGGTGAATCCGGTCTTTTTTTCAACGAGACGGGGCCATACACGGTTGTAAACTGTCGGCAGGGTACCGCAGCCCTCCAGCCTTGTGCTCTCGCCGCTTATCATAAAGAATTTTGTGTAGGTGTTTCTGATAAGCTCAGCCAGCTCATCAGGCTTGTTCGATGTGCCGAAGACCGACTCGTCGTCCTTGGCCGCGAAGACCTTGCTCTTTGCCTTTATCTGTGCAGCTATATTATGCCAGAAGGGGTTGGCTGTGCCATAGACGGTAACTCCGTCAAATTCGTCTGTGCCCAGGGAACGCAGCACCTCCAGCCTGTAGTATTCCTCGGCTGTGCAGCCGCTCTCGGCGAGAACAGCCTCCACCTCGTCGTGCTTGAAGACATAGTCGTTCCTTATCATTACCCGCACGCCCTTGGGGAAGGAGTCGCAGAGGATAGTGTGCTTGGTCTTGACAGCCAGCACGGTAACTGCATACTGTTCTCTGTCGATGCGCTCGATAAGGTTCTTGAGGATGAGCATATCATCCTCCTGTCCGCCCAGGAATGCCAGGAACAGCAGCTTCTTCCTCTCGTCGGCAGGGCGCTCGATATACTCGCTCTCGCCGCCGAAAAGGGCCCCCAGTATATTCTCAAAGGGTTCCTTCACGACAGCATCCTCATCTGCGGCGTTTTCAAGGCTCTCGGCCTGCTCGCCGGCATCTTCGGCTGCATCCTCGGCAGCATTAAGCTCGTCCTCGTCGGCCTCCTGCTCGGTATGCTCCTCGCTTTCAGCGTCGGTCTGCGCAGGGGCAGCATCGCTGTCGGCGTTATTGCCGTATTTATCGGAAAGCTCTTTTATAAGCTCCTCAGAATACTTTGCCTTGCCTTCCTCGCCTTCCTCTTTGGACATCTCCACGCTGGCAGCGGCTTTTTCCTCGCTGACAGCACCGTCCGCGGCGGAGGTATCAGCCGGGTTCTCCGCAGCCTCGGCAGCAGCCTGCTCGGCAGCCAGCCTTTCTTCCTCGGCCTTCTTGGCGGCGAGGGCTTCTTTTTTCAGCTGGGCATACTTCGCCTTCAGCTCCTTGATAGCTTCGGGGGTATACTTTGCCGTGCTTTCCTCTGCCGTCTCCTCCATAGCGGCCAGAGCCTCGGCAGCGGCCACCTTGCTGAGCGTTCCCAGTCTGAGGGAAGCAGGCTCGGAGGACAGTATCATCTTCCCGGGGAAGAAGCTGTCGGTAAAGAGCATCCTGTTCATACGTCCTGCCATAGTATCGGTCTTGCAGGTGACGAAGCTGGACTGTGCGATAGTTCTTCTCAGCTTGGTATAGAAGCGGTTCTTGTACTCTTTGGGAGTGGTCTTTGTTAAATAGTGCTTGTGGTCGATGAGGTTTAAGTGTACCTGCTCGTCTCTTTTGGTGTAATAGGTAGGCATACGTCCGTCGGAGATGAGATACTTTGCGGTCATCACAGCCTTGATATAGTCGTCCGAGCCGAAGGATACCAGCCTTATATCCAGCTCGGGATACATAGTTTTCAGAGCCTTCATCCTGCCGTTGATGCGGTAGGCGGCAATGACGTGGCGGTATTTCTTACCGTGCTCGCTGTCGGCAATGGCCCTGAACATACGGCGGACGTTATCCTTGTTAAGGTTCATCTCGTACGAGCTGTAGGCGATGAGACCTTCGTTGCAATTCATTTTCAGGCAGCTTGTAGCCAGGCTCACCTGATGTATGGTATCTTCCTTAGTCATATTCGGTGGCGCAGGGGCGCCGCTCCTTTCTCCCTGTAAACGGGGTATTATTCCGCGTCGTCGCAGATGAGGACTTCGTTAATATCGTATATCTCGTTATCGTCCGGCTTCTTGGGGAGAGCAGGCTCCTCCTTGGTCTTTACGCCGTCGGACTTCCTGCCCACCAGGGGACAGAGCGCTTTGCTCAGCGATGTTCTTCCGTTGGCGATGACTTCTCCGTCACCGGTGCAGACGAGGCGTCCGTTTTTAAAGCCTGTGTCCTCTTTCCTGCACAGCACGAACATATCGTTCTTTGAATATACCGGAGCCAGCAGCACATACTCGCACTGGTGGAGAGCTTCCTTCAGCGAAGCCTCGGTGCTGATGAAGCAGCAGCTCTTTGAGAGCTTGTTCTCAGCGATGAGTCCCTCCACGATCTCCCTCTCGCAGGGATCGTAGAACATATACGCCGCCGCCAGGTTCTTCTTTTTGTTGAGCCCCGAGAGTATGCTCGTCAGCTTCTGAAGGCTGGTGGCTGAGGCTTTGGGTGCATACACCAGCAGTCTTATCCTTGATATGATAGCCGGCAGCGCTTCCTTTACGACTACGCAGCTGCCTGAGCGTCTGACCTCTGTCACGAGAAGATACCTTCTTTTGCGGCCCCTTACAGTCAATAATTCATTCATCCTGATACCCCTTTATAACGATAGGCTTCTTATGCTCCGGCGGGATGAGCTTGAGTATATTGTCAGCCAGCTCGTCCTTATGCTCACGCCTGAGTATCTCGATCATATAGTCGAGGATGTCGGGATCGAAGCATAGCCCCAGTCCCAGCCCGTAGTTTTTCATAAGCAGCTTCCTGTAGGGAGCAAGCGCCGCAGAAAGCTCGTCATATCTTTCCTCGCTGTGCATCCTGACCAGCTCAGCCTTCATCGGCGCATAGCGCTCATAGAGGTCGAACCTGTCGCCGGTGCGGAACAGCAGATCCCAGTAGTGCTGGATCGTGTCGAACTTGTCCTGCCCTTTGTTCTGCAAAGCGACGTATTTTTCTCTCTGGGCGATGTATTCCTCCAGCGAGCAGCCGCTCTTCTTTATCTCCTCCAGGTACTTCCTGTAAGGTATAGCCGTGTCAGCGATTACCCATCTGGTGACATATCTTCCGGGGATAGCCCTGGTCATATATCTGCTGCCGTACAGCGATATGAAATAATCGTTCGAGGGCAGCGGGAAGCGGTGTCCCTCCACCACGGCATACATAGGCTTGTCGAACCAGCTGCGGTCAAAGTGATGCCGCCTGTTGCGGAAGTGCCTTGTGAAGCATCTTTCAGCCTTGTCGTTGTCGTAGAAGGTGCAGAAGTCCTCAAACATCTTCTTCGAGAAATTGTCAAGCCCCTTCGCAGACCTGATCTCCTTCTTCACATAGCTGCCGCAGATCGCCGCCTTGCGCCCGGTGGCCTTGTTTCCCTCGTCATAGGTCATCTCGAAGCCCAGTTCCCTTGCGGTGAGCACCTTTGATTTCAGATGGCTGGCAGGGAAGTCGCGCAAAGCACTTATCCTGACAGCGAAGCCGTAGTTCTTATAGGCGTGGCTGTTGGGCAGGTCGAGATAGAGCGTGCTCTCGTCCACATAGCGGCAGCCGAACTCGCTGTAATGCGGGTTGGTCAGCCAGCTCTCCAGCGAGCGCCCGTTGGGCTTCTCGCGCTCAAAGGCCTCCATAAATCTCAGCATCTCCGGCACACGCATAGTCACCTCGGCGTGGCAGCGCTCCTTGGTGATCGAGGTGCCCTGCACCGCATCGAGGGCGGTGTTCTCGTGGAGAAAATAGGTTATGCCGTTCCTCCGGCATATATCATCGACTTCTATAAGAAGATTGAAAACTATTCGTTGTATATCAGTCACTTTGATCCAAGCCCTCCATTTTACAGCAGCGGTGCGTTTCTGACGATCTCCTCGTCAACGCCCATAGCCAGCAGCTTTTTGCGCATCTCGTTGAGCACGATGCCGTTTCTTGTCTTGCGGCGGGCACTGAGGTACGCCAGTACAGTCTCCTCCTCGCGCCCCAGCTTGTAAAGCACGTCGCCGCGAAGCTTTAAAAGCTCTCCGTCCGAGGGATGCTCGCTCACCAGTTCCTCTGCCAGTTCAAGGCAGGCTTCCAGTTCTTCCTGCGTTCCGGCGAAGAAGGTCTTTGTCTGCAAATTGCAGCGTTTGAGGTCTATCACATCCGGGTACTTCGGCAGCCACTCATCGCAGATCTGTTTGGCCTCAGCCAGATCCTTGTTGTCGTATATGGCGATTGAGATGTTCCTTACCGCCTCGGCCAGAGCCTCAGCTTTGAGTATATCCTCCGAGGGGGTGCGCTCGTTTTTGTATATGCGCAGTATCTTTCTTGCGTGGTGATACCTTCCCTGTACGATCAGCAGCATCAGCGCGGGATAGATGATATCGTCGCTGACGTCGATGAACACCTGCCACTTGGCGATATCCTCCGACAGCTGCTCGGTGATATATTCGTTCAGCAGTATCTTCAGCTCGCTGTATCTTCTTTCTTCGAGGAGCTTCCTGGGCGAGATGCCCTTGCACTCCAGCTCGTGCTCGATGTGCATCCTGTGCTTTACGCCGAAGAGCTTAAAGCGGTTCTGGGTATTCTTCTCCTTGTCGATGAGCATATCCACACGGTACTTCTTGTAATCCCAGTACTTGGCGAAGGCTTCCTTCTTGTTCATAAAGTTGAGGTAGTCGTCGATATAGTTCACATAGCTCAGCGTCAGGCTGTGCAGCGAGTCGTGAGTCTCCTGCTCCTGAGCGGTGGGTATCATCATCCAGGTGTCGCCGTAGGCTTCTCTGAATATACCCTCGGCACAGCATCCCACAGGCACCAGTATATCCTCGAACTGTTCCAGTCTCGGCTTGCCGTAGTTCTTTCTGCCGTACATCAGTATGCGCAGTCCCCAGCGCAGGCAGTAGTAGTCGCACTCCTCGTCAGAGTCGCTGTAGCAGAAGATCTTGTCCTCCAGCAGCTTCAGCACATAGGGCCTGCCCTTCTTGTCCATAAGGTCGCAGTAATACTTGTAGGTGTCATAGTCGAAGTCCGAGCCCTTGTTTACTACCTGACGGTTCACGACGAAGTATGAGGTCAGCAGCTCGGTATAGACCAGCAGCAGCTTCCTGAACTCCTTGTACTTCTCCGAGTCCCTGGGCACGGGGTCCATTACCATGAACTCGACGTGCTGACCGCAGGCAGCGCCAGCCAGCGCCTGTGAACGGTAGATCGTGGTGGTCTCCTTGTCCACATAGCGGAGTATCGGGTTCTGGTATCTGTCGTTGCGGTCGGTGGAGGCAAATCCTCTGTCGGGCCTGATCTCGCTGTCGATGACTTTCTCCAGCTTCTTCCAGTTCTCGCGGGTGATATACAGGTCCATATCGTCGTCCCAGGGCAGAAAGCCGTTGTTCCTGACGGCGCCCAGGGCGGTGCCTCCGGCGAGGTAATAGGTTATGTCATGCTTGCGGCAGATCTCGTCGATCTCCTTGAGCAGTTTCAAGAGATTCTCCTGAACGGGTGTCAAATCTATCTCTCCTTTTTCAAATAATTGACAGTTGATAACTGATAGCCGATAGCCGGGCACTTGCACCCGTCCGTTATCAACTATCAACTGCCAATCATCAATTTAAAACAGCGTAAGCCTGTAGGCCTTTTACAGCCTGCAAGCCAGCGTTAAGTTGTTATGAAATTATACCCAGAACTTGTCAGTCGGGGGATCGAGGCTGATGTCGGTGCCTGCGTTCCCGCAAAGCTCAAATACCTTGTTTGCGAAGTTCATATCGTGCATCGAAAGGCCTACGTTGTAAGCGATGATACGCTCCGAATCGTTCTCTCTGCCGACAGCCCTGCCGGTGATGACTTCGGCTACCTCGGCGTGATACTTCCACTTGTCGTAGTATTTGAACTTGCATACATGAGCATCGTCGTCACAGAACACCTTGTCGAAGGCGAGATCGCATCCCAGGAAGCCTCTGAGGTGAACTGCATCCACCAGTACGCCCGGCTTGTAAAGCTCGGCGGGGCAGAAGTCGTCGTCTGTGTAGGTGACAGCCGAGATTATAACATCGCTGCCCTTGACAACGTCCTCGTAGCTGTCAACGTAAACGAACTCGGCATTGGGATAATTCTTTCCGTCCTCGCCCTTGAAATACTTTGTATAGAGCTCGTGCTGATCCTTGTATTTCAGGACCTTTATTTTCAGCGGCCTTTCGGGGTACATTGCGAGAAGGACCTTCATAGCAGCCCTGCCAGTGTTGCCCAGGCCCATAACGCCGATCTCATAGAAATCCTTTACAGCGAGAGTCTTGATAGTATGTGCAGCCACGGCGCCGGTCCTCATCGTAGTGATCCAGTTGCCGTCCATGATAGCCTTGGGTGTGCCGGTCTTATAATCGTAGAGCACGATCTGGCTGTCCAGCGAGGGGACTCTGCCGATATGTCTTGTGATGACCTTCACTCCGCCTGCATCCTGCTGGGGGAGCAGACAGGGCATAACGTTGAAGAACGCATCGTTCTCCAGGTGGAGGCTGATCTTAGCGGGGAGGATAGCCTCGTTCTTGTGCATAAGAGCCTCCTCTACCCACTCATAGCACTTGACGGGGGAGATATTGAGC
The DNA here is from genome assembly GCA_017526445.1 of Ruminococcus sp. GTDB lineage: Bacteria > Bacillota > Clostridia > Oscillospirales > Ruminococcaceae > FB2012. Next base: position 16,581 of record JAFXRI010000115.1, read on the forward strand.
TTTTTGATGTCGTCGAATGTAATGACCTTCATAGCATTTGACCGCCTTTCTGTATCATATATGATTTTACAGCGCATCGCCGTGTCCGGGCAAGGGATATCCTACGCCATGCCCGGGACACCGCCGCTGTCAGCTTTCAGATCATCTGTTCAGTACCTTCTTGAACAGATCAATGAGCATTTTGTTATCCTCAACGGTATGGTTGCCCAGGTGGCCTACACGGATAACGGTCTTGGCCAGGTCTCCGCCGTTGGGAGTTACGAACACATCGTACTCCTTTTTGAGAGTCTCATACACCTCATAGGCATTCCCGTCGGGGAAGTAGAGGGGAGTAACAGCGTTTGACAGGGGGTACTCCGGCAGCGAGAGGGGAGTCTCAGCCAGTCTTGCGCGGAAGTCATCAGCGACCTCCTTCATATGAGCGAGCTTGCTTTCCAGCCCCATCGCGTCGATATGTCTGAGCATATCCTGCAGCTCATAGATAAGTCTTACAGCGGGAGTGAAGGGTGTCTGACCGCGCTTGCCGTTCTCGATATGGCTGTTGAAGTCAAGATACATAGTCTTTGCGGGCTTGCCCTGAACTCTTTCGGTGTACATCCTGCTGCTGAGCAGCACTATGGAAAGTCCGGGAGCCAGCGCCAGCGACTTCTGCGAGGAGAAGATCAGCGCGTCGATGCCCCAGTCCTCCATATCTATGGGGTCTGCCAGGAAGGAGCTGATAGCGTCCACAACAAAGATCATACCGTTCTTTTTGCAGAACTCCGAGAGCATCTTTCCGTCATACAGCTGACCTGTGGAGGTCTCGTCGATATTGACCAGCAGTCCGGTATAGCCCTTGCCGTCGAAGGCATAAACGTCCTCTTTTTTCAGAGCTGTGCCGTAGGGCAGCTTGATAACGTCGTGGGGGATGCCGTGGATCTCGCAGATCTGAGCGAAGCGGTGTCCGAAAGAACCGCCGTCGATGACCAGCAGCTTGTCCTTCTCGTCAAAGCAGTTGATAACAGTTGCCTCCATAGCGCCGGTGCCGGAGCAGGTGAGGAACACGGTCTTGGCATCACTGCCGGCCTTGGCGAACTTCCTGAGCAGTCCATCGCACTCGAGGACGACTTCCGAGAACTCGGGAGTCCTGAAATAGGGCACCTGTTTTTTTGCCACCTCAAAGGTGTGATCGTACATTTCAACAGGGCCGAGGGTGAATAACTTCATTGTAGGTCTCTCCTTTTATTATTTGAAAGTTCGGGCGGATGCTGTCCGTCCGTGAACGGATCTGCGTATCTGTCTTTACTTCTTTTCGGTCTGGTCGATGTAGTTGAGGATGCGCTGATAGTCGTCGAAGTAGTCGATCTCCGACCAGAACATACCGTCAACATCAAGGGTATGGATCTGTCTCTCGGCTGAGAGGGTGTAGAGCACTTCCTCCCACCAGCAGCCGTGCTTCTGGCTGTCGATAAGGGTGTCGAGCTGCTTGCGGAAGGTGGGGACGAATTCCTTCTTGATCTTTGCAAGTCCCACATACTCGCAGTCTCTCTCCTCCAGGGGGATATCCTTGCCGTACTTGGAAACGCAGTTGTTCTCGCCCAGGGCGAAGAAGTAGTCGCCGGTGGCTGTTCTTGACTTGTCGCTGGCAAGTATGACAGGTCTTTCATCGTCCAGCAGCTTGTTGAGTATATCCAGCGAGAAGAAAACGTCAGCGTTCATAACGATCATATCGTCGTCCAGCTCGTCTCTTGCGAACCACAGCGATGCGATGCTGTTGGTAACGTCATAGAAGGGGTTGTAGAAGAACTTGACCGGCAGGCCCTCCAGAGCCTCATATACCTTCTCGTACTTGTAGCCCACGCACACGATAGGCTCGATGCCCACCGAGAGCATCATCTCTACTGTTCTTCTTATCAGCGGCTTGTCGCCGATAGGTAATGTGCTCTTGGGTATTTCCTGTATGCGCTTGGAGATCCTTGTGCCTCTGCCGGCAGCTAAAAGTATCGCTTTCATAAACTGTATTCCTTTCGGTTTGTGTTATTTTAGCAGTCCCTCGAACTGAGCGGCTGCATTTTTGTTATAGGCTTCGTAGTCCACGTTCATAGCCCTGACTTTGCCCTCTGCAAAGGCGTTCATCCCTTCGAGTATGCCCTCAGCCGAGCAGGGGACCATATATCCGCCGTGTTCTCTCATAAATCCCGAGGGCCCGCATATCTCGGTGGACACCACCGGTATGCCGAGGGTGTCGGCTTCCAGTATAGTCAGCCCCAGTCCCTCGTATCTGGACGACAGCACGAAAAGATCGCACTGTCTGAGTATCGGCATCGGGTTATACACTGCCCTGATGACGATGATCTTATCGGCGGCGGGGGATCTTTTCACAGCCGCCAGCGTATCGTTGTAAAGGCTGCCGTAGCCCCCGATTATTATGAGCCTTGCCTCCGGGTGGACACTGGCGAACTTCTCAAAGGCTGCTGTCAGCAGATCGTGTCCCTTCTCCGCAGAGAAGCGCCCTATATTTATTATCTTCATAAGGCTCCTGTCACCGAGGATCTCTTTCAGCTCCTCTGCCGGTACGGTCGAGAGGGTAGTCTCATCGAACTTCATCTCAGCATCTGCCCGTTCGAGCACCGAGCGGTAGTCGTGGCAGTTGTTCACTACAGTGATCCTTGCCTCGTCCCCTGCCAGTTCTCTCGTTGATCCCACCAGGTCCTGAGTCACGCAGGCCACCTTGTCATAATCCCTGTAAGCGCTTACGAGGGACAGCCTGTGCTGGTTGTTCTTGGTCGCCAGCTCCTCCAGCATATTGTTGTGGACGAATATCGTCCTGTCGCAGTCAAACGCCCGGAACAGGTGTATCATATTCTTGCCGTAGCCCTCGTACTGCACAACGTGCCGGAAATCTATCCCGCCGAAAAAGCGTTCGGCGTCGCGCCTGCACATCCGCTCTATCTTTTTGTAGGAGCCCTTCCGGTCCAGCTTGTAGAAGCGTATCATCGCCAGAGCCTCGCCGAGCGTATAGTTGGGCTTGGTGGACATAGGGATGATCCTTGCCCCGGCAGGTATCTTTGACACCCGCATCGGATCGTCGGCCACCATCGGCTGCTGGAAGGTGACGTAGTATCTGTACCTGTCAAGGTCCAGCTGACTGAGGAGGTTCAGGCAGGCAGTGGTTATGCCGTTCTTTGCAAGGCTCCCCGCAAAGATGAGCACGTTCTCCTTCGAGCTGTCGTATATCCTTTCCTCATTGCAGACCTTCTCGCCGCCGATGACGTGCCGGAGTATCCTCTCGCCGGCACCGGGGCTCTCATAGGTGCAGTTGTATCTTAAAAATTCCGTATCGTCATAGTTCTTAGGCGAGCGCATCTCCCTCACAAGAGACTCCGCATCCCGCACCTTGGGGAAGGGCAGCTCGTCCAGCGAGACATACACGCCCCGCTCCGCCATATATGCCTCCTCGTCATAGGCGAAGAGGATTATCTTTTTGCCGGTGTTGGCAAAATCGTAGAACACGCTTGAATAGTCGGTGATGAGCCCGTCCGCCGCGCTGAGCACTTCATAGCTGTCATATTCCGGATCCATCGGGATGATATGCCTGAACCCCGAGGTATCGAGATCCGCCGCCATAAACGGGTGCAGCTTGGTGATGATAACCTCGTCATCGTCAAGCATACCGTCCAGCTCGCTCAGATACTTCTGCATGAGCTTCATCTGCTCATCGGTCTTCATCTTTGCAAGATTGCCCCGCCAGGTGGGCATATACACATATACTTTCTTTCCGTCAAGCCCCAGAGCCGTTCTTACGTCCCTGGCTTTCAGCTTGTCGAAGAATATGCAGTTTCGGGGATAGCCTTCGTTGAGGATGGTGCCCTTGTAAACGCCCTCCAGCATATAGGCGCTCACCATTTTCTCCTTCATATACTCGTTGGGATACACAAGATAGTCGGAGAACAGCAGGTTCCTCTCTATATTACCCATAGAGTAGGCGCTGTCGGCAACGTCCCTTCCCATAACTTTAAGGGGAGTGCCGTGCCAGGTGTTCAGTATCACCTGACCTTTTTTCTTGATATATTTAGTGGTAAACGATGTATCAGTGATAAGATACCCTGCCTCAGCCAGCAGCCTGAAATACTTAAAGCTCTTTGGATCCACCAGGGTAACGTTTTTTACCCCGTACTTTTCCAGCAGCTTTTTCAGCTTCTGTCTGCGTTTGGGGCTACAGGTAAGGAACAGCCTGTGCTTGTCCGTGTAGTCCCGGTCGAGTATCTTTAGCAGCGAGAAGATATTTCCCGCCAGGTCGTCGCCGTGCTTGGATTCCAGCAGTATCAGGCTCTTGTCTATACCGCACTTGTAATACCTGCCGATATAGTAGGAGCTTGCCAGCGTATCCTTGACGCGCCCGAGAAAATACTTTATGTTAATACTTTATCCCTCCGGTCACTTGCGGTCTTTGAGGTCGCTTTTTATCTGCGTCGTCGAGATCTCCGGCGTCCTGGGGAGGTAAACCACCTCGCAGTGCTCTTTGAGGAAATCGAACTTGCCCTCCCAGTCGTCACCGATGACGAAGGTGTCCACACGGAACTCCTTTATGTCCGTGACCTTCTGCTCCCAGCAGGTCTCGGGTATGACGAGATCGACGTATCTTATAGCTTCCAGCAGGCTCTTTCTCTCCTCATAGGAAAAGTAGCATTTCTTATGCTTCTCGTTCCAGTTGAACTCATCGGTCGAGAGCGCCACGATCAGGTAATCGCCCAGCGCCTTTGCACGTCTGAGCAGGTTGATGTGCCCGTAGTGGAGCAGATCGTAGGTGCCGTAGGTAATGATCTTTTTCATATCTTTAAGCTCCTTGGATACCCGGCGCACGGCACCGGGAATGCTCTGTACTATTATAAAATATTATAACACAAATGTCAATATAAAAACCTACAAATATACCTTACATCTTTAATCCTATTATGTCTAAAATTCGCTCGGATGCGCCGCCTGTCTGGTGGCTGTTGACCATCTTGTTCACGTCGGAGCGGTGTATCCTGTGATCGTCCCTGCAGGCTGCCGTCCGGCGGATGAAGTTTTCAAGATCTGCGAAGGTATAGAGCCTGTCGCCGGGCATCAGCGCCAGCGGATCGTCGGTGACGAAGCCCCTGTCATCCCGGTACTTGTCGAAGTCATCCAGCGTGAAGCCGATAGGTCTGTCCAGCAGCAGGTAGTCGAAGTAGGAGGACGAGTAGTCGGTGATGAGAGCACAGCTCTTTTTCATCAGATCGTATATATCCATACCCCGCTTGTCGAGGATGTGCTGTGTGGTGAATATTATGTTCTCGTAGCCGTGTACCGTCCCGCCGATGTCCTGCATGGGGTGGGGCTTGATGAACAGCTTGTACCCCAGCTCCCCGAGAAGGCTGTCCAGCTTCGCGAGCTTTTCGCTGCTGTCCGCAAGAGGGAAGCCCTCGCCGCCCTTGAAGGAGCTGTTAGTTGAGCCCAGCTTCGACGACGAGCGGTATGTAGGCAGCCAGAGTATCATCTTCTTGCACTTCCTGTCGCCCTCAAAGAGCTTGTCGCACCTCGGCTGACCTGTCAGCAGCACCTTTCCGGAACCTACTCCGAAGCATCTCTGCATTATCTTCTGATAGTACAGCGAGGTGGCGATAGTGTAGTCGAAATAGCATTTCCCGTCGTAAGACGAGCCCTTCTCCAGAGCGCCAATGGTCTTCAGCGGCATACCGTGCCACAGGTTCACCACCGTCTGCTTCTTTGCCGGCAGTATGGGGAACTTCCCGAAGGAGTAGAACATATACCTGCACCGCAGAAAGCTCCACAGCGCCCTTCCGGGGCTTATGAATTTAACATTCTCCGGAGCCGAGCGCCTGTACATCCTGTAATTGTCCGCCGCGCATACTATCTTGTATTTCTTGTTGAACCCCCGGGTTATCATATAGTCGTATATGCTTTTTGCATTGTCCCGGAAGCCGAGATTTGAATATATCAGCACCAGCCGCTTCTTTTTGGGGATCATGCGGTTCAGCGGCGTCAGCGGCGCCGACAGCCTGGCCAGTATCTTCTTAATGCCCATCCTTCTGATCCCCTTTCTTTCTCAGCAGCGACTTGTAGAGCTTCTCCCTCACCGATACCGGCGCCAGCGAGAATACCGTAAAAGCACTCATCCTTTTCATATATTCCGCCTTCGAGCAGAAGCCGGCTTTCAGCTTGTATCTTTCCATCTGCCGGGCGTATCTGAGATAGGCCCTGCCGCCGCGTCTTGCGAACATACCGCCGCCGGTGCGCATTTTCAGCAGAGGCTTCTGCACGTTATAGCTCTTCGCCCCGTTAGTAAGCATCTTCACCCACAGCTGATAGTCCTCGAAATAGCGGTAGTTCTCGTACTTCCCGGCTTTCAGCACAGCCTGTTTGCGGTACATCACGCAGGGGTGGTTGAAGGGGTTGCGGGTGCGGGCGTATTCCATTATCTGGGCGTGGTTCTTCGGGAGAGTTTTCAGGGTGGTTATCACCTCAGGATCGTTCTCGAACTCCGCCACCGTTGCCGAGCAGATGTCGGCCTTGTGCCTGAGCATATATTTCAGCTGAGTCTCGCACCTTTCCGGCAGGGATATATCGTCCGAGTCCATCCGTGCGATGAAGTCGTATCTGACGTACCTGAGCCCCTCGTTCAGAGCTTCGGCCAGCCCCCTGTTCTCCTTGAGCCTTACCACATCCACCAGACCGGGGTGTCCCGCCTCAAGACGGTAGATCTCCCCCTCCAGCTCCGGGGTGAGAGGCCCGTCGCATACCAGTACGAACTGCGAGGGCTTGTGAGTCTGCGCAGTCATGCTCTCCGCCGCTGCCCGGAAGAACTCCGGCTTCTCCTTGTAATATACCGACATCAGCACCGCATACTCCGGCAAAGACATGATCTGCACCTCACTTTCTGAATTGACCATACATTGTTAAGTATAGCATATTTTGTGGTCTGTGTCAAGTAAATACGCCATTTGTGGGCCTGCAGGGGGCCTCTCCTGCGGACATATGTGCTCCTGCCCGGCACGCTTATCTTCCGATAAATATAAAATATTAACTTTTAATTAACATCATGCTTGACTTTGGTGTGCAAATATGATATAATTTATCTGACACTCAATGCCCGTTTTAGGCATTACCACAAAATCCAGAAGCAGGTGATAAAATGTATGATGTTGTAGTGATCGGCGCAGGCTCCACCGGCTGCGCCGTCGCAAGGGAGCTTGGCAGGTATAAGCTCTCGGTTTGTGTGATCGATAAGGAAAGCGACGTCTGCGAGGGGACTACCAAGGCCAATTCCGCCATAGTCCACGCCGGGTTCGATGCCGTCCCCGGTACGCTGAAAGCCCGGCTGAACGTCCGGGGCAGCAGGCTAATGCCGCAGCTTTCCAAAGAGCTGGATTTCGCTTTTGAAAATAACGGCGCCCTCGTTCTCTGCTTCGACAAAGAGCAGATCCCCGGCCTTGAAGAGCTGGCCCGCAGAGGGGCGGAAAACGGCGTTGAAGGCGTCAGAGTCATCTCCGGCGACGAAGCGAGGGCTCTTGAACCTGCTCTTACCGATGAGGTCGCCGCAGCCCTCTATGCCCCCACATCCGGGATAGTATGCCCCTTCGAGATGACTCTTGCCCTGGCCGAGAACGCCCTCGCCAACGGCGTGGAGTTCCGTCTTTCCACCCGCGTGACCGGTATAAGCAGGAGCGGTAACGGCTATACGGTCAGCACCGACCGCGGGGATATAGAAGCTAAGATCGTCGTCAATGCTGCCGGAGTCTATGCCGACAGGATACACGCAATGGTCAGCAAAACACCTATGACTATCATTCCCAGAAGGGGAGAATATATGCTCCTCGACAAGGAAGCAGGCGGCCTTGTTAAGCATACCGTCTTTCAGCAGCCCACTAAAATGGGCAAGGGGATACTCGTCACCCCCACAGTCCACGGCAACCTCCTGCTTGGCCCCACCGCCGAGGATATAGACGATAAGGAGAACACCGCCACTACACGCAGCGGCCTCAGCGAGGTAAAGGCTAAAGCCTCGCTGTCCGTAAAGGGAATACCCTTCGGCAAGCAGATCACAGGCTTTACCGGACTGCGCGCCGTGGGCAGTACAGGCGATTTCATCATCGGCATCCCCGAGGACGCCCCCTGCTTCATCGACGCCGCAGGCATCGAGTCCCCCGGACTTTCCAGCGCCCCCGCTATCGGGGAGTATGTCTGTGAGCTCATAGGCGGCATCATCGCCCTGGAGCCCGATCCCGGCTTCGTTGCCGAAAGAAAGGGCATCGTACACTTCGCCGCCCTCTCCGCAGAGGAACAGAACGAGCTGATAAAGAAGGATCCCGCCTACGGCACAGTGGTCTGCCGCTGTGAGACCGTGACCGAGGGCGAGATCAGAGATGCGATAGACCGTCCGCTGGGAGCCACCACTCTCGACGGAGTGAAACGCCGCACCCGCGCAGGTATGGGGCGCTGTCAGGCAGGCTTCTGCTCCCCCAGGACCATTGCCCTTATCGCCGAAAAGCTGGGCATCGGACTGCTTGACGTGAGGAAGAACGGAGTTTATGAAAGCGAGGTGTCCGGTGATGCGTGAATTTGACCTTGTCGTAGTCGGGGGAGGCCCCGCAGGTATGGCCGCCGCAATAGCTGCTAAGGAGCAGGGCACAGACAGCATCCTTATCCTCGAACGTGACGACAGACTGGGCGGGATACTCAACCAGTGCATACATAACGGCTTCGGCCTGCATACCTTCAAGGAGGAGCTCACCGGCCCCGAGTATGCCGAGCGCTACTCCGACCGGGTGAAGGAGCTGGGCATCCCCTATGAGCTGGGAACTATGGTGCTGGATATATCAAAGGATAAGGAGATAACCCTTGTCAGCCGCAAACGCGGCGCCGAGACTGTAAAGGCAAAAGCAGTCATCCTCGCTATGGGCTGCCGCGAGAGACCGAGAGGGGCTCTGGGCATACCCGGCTTCCGTCCCCAGGGCGTATATACCGCAGGAACAGCCCAGAAGCTGGTCAACTGCGAGGGCGTGGTGCCGGGCAGGGAGGTCGTTATCTTAGGCTCCGGAGACATCGGCCTGATAATGGCAAGACGTATGACTCTCGAGGGCGCAAAGGTAAGGGCAGTCGTTGAGCTGATGCCCTATTCCAGCGGCCTCAAGCGCAATATCGTCCAGTGCCTTGACGACTACGGCATCCCCCTGATGCTCAGCCATACCGTCGTCGATATAAAGGGCAAGGAGAAGCTGGAGGGCGTGTACGTCGCCGCCGTGGACGAAAAGAATGTCCCCGTGCCGGGTACGGAGGAATACTTCCCCTGCGATACACTGCTGCTGTCCTGCGGCCTTATCCCAGAGAATGAACTGTCCAAGACAGCGGGCGTTAAGCTTTCACCGGTCACAGGCGGCCCCTGCGTTGACGAGAGCCTGGAGACAAGCATCGAGGGAGTCTTCGCCTGCGGAAATGTGCTCCACGTCCACGACCTGGTGGACTTCGTCTCGGAGGAATCGGTGAGAGCGGGCATAAACGCCGCCGGCTATATCAAGGGCAGGCCCTCCTCCCCCGGAACACCTGTGGAGGTCAGCCCCGGCTTCGGTGTGAGATATACAGTACCCTCAAAGCTCTATTGCGAAAGCGTTGAGGACGGCGTGCATATCCGCTTCCGCGTTACGGGGGTTTTCAAGGGAGCATCCATCACCGTGACCAGCGGCGGGAGGGAGCTTTTCCGCCGCCGGGGACGCATCTTCGTTCCCAGCGAGATGCTCGACATCGTGCTTAAAAAGGAACTTCTTGCCGGCGTCACCGAAGGCATAGAGGTCAGGATAGAGGAGGCGGCATTATGACAAGAGAGCTTACCTGTATAGGCTGCCCGATGGGCTGTGCTTTGACGGTGGAAGTCGAGAACGGCGAGGCAGTGTCCGTCGCCGGAAATACCTGTAAGATAGGGGAGAACTACGCCAGAAGCGAGATAAGCGCCCCCGTCCGTGCCGTCACCACCACCGTCCTGACAGCCGAGGGCATCCCCGTGCCGGTAAAGACAGCCGGCAGCATCCCCAAGGAGAAGATATTCGAGGTCGTGAAGGATATCAAGGCTGCAAAAGTGACTCTGCCCGTAAGGCTGGGAGACATAATCGTGTCCGACGCCGCCGGAACAGGAGTCGCCGCAGTTGCCACCAGAACGGTGGAGTAGCGCACCTGCGCCCGGGAAGGCTGCAAGGTTTATTGTAGATAATGCATCGTTAATGTGAATAATCATTGTGCATTACGCCAAAAAAGAGAACAAACTCTTGTAATTTTCCGATGTTTCTATTATAATGACAGTGTATGAACGTTTTGTACGATCATTCATAATCTGATCATTCATCATGAAAGGTGGAGTTAGTATGTTTTGTCCGAAATGCGGATCACAGATCGCTGACGGAAGCGCCTTCTGCACCAACTGCGGAACACAGTTCGCACAGCAGGCAGCAGCACCCCAGGCAGCCCCTCAGCAGACCTATCAGCAGCCTTATCAGCAGCCTTATCAGCAGCCCTATCAGCAGCCTGCTGCACCCAAGCCTCCGAAGGAGCACGTTCAGCAGCCCTTTACATCACAGGGCATAATCGCAACGTTCCTCAGCAACATCTCCGATCCCAAGTGCTGGGGTATTCCCCAGTTCATTGCATTCGGTGCATCGTTCCTGTATTTTATCGCAATGATAATGCCTTATGTAAGCGGCTACGGTTCGTCCAGCAGCTACTTCTCGGCAGGCGCATCCAGCGTTATCCCCGCGATCTTCCTGCTTCTCGGTGTGTGCTGTGTTGCAGTCACCAAGAACGGCGTTATGATGAGCGGTATCGGACTTGTGGCATTCTTCCACACCCTGTTCGGCGGTGCAGCAGTCTCCAGTGCTGTTTCCCTCAGCGTAGGTTTCGTATTTATGCTCCTCGCTTCGATCGCAATGCTCGGTGCAGGCGTATGCCAGTTCATCTTTGAGCAGCAGGGCAAATAAGAATATAAAGGCAAAAATCCATGATGCGTTCCGGCAGACCGCCGGGGCGCATTTTTTGGTGCTGGATATCCAGCCGGGGAGGGGATGAGCCTCCCCGCAGGACACAGCAAAGCGCTCCCGCCGCGATCGCAGCAGGAGCGCCGTATTATCACTTCGCTAAGTATTACTTGTTGTCCGGATCAACGATCTCGGTGATGTCGTTTACATCCTCGGCATCGTTTGCCATATCGTCAGCCACACGCTTGATAGCTTCTTCTCTTGACTTCTCCAGAGCGTCGGTTATGTCCTTGCCCAGGAAATCGGGAAGCTCCATACCGGCCTGCTTGAACAGATCCCCGAGAGGAGGAACGCTCTGCATAAGGCCGCTCAGAAAGTTTGCAGTCGAGCCCTTGCCGCCGTTTCCGGAGCCGGTGTCCCAAACAGTGATCTTGTCGATCTTGATGTTCTTGATAGCCTCTACCTGAATAGAGATGAGCTGCTCCAGCTTGTCGGCAACGATCAGCTTAACAGCAGCGTCAGCGTCTCCGCCGGCAGCCTCTACCAGCTTGCGCATACCTTCTGCCTGCTTGACGAGTATCTCCTGATTACCTTTAGCCTCTGCTTCCATCTTGGCGAAGATAGCGTCAGCCTCGCCTCGTGCCTTGCGCCTTGCGACCTCAGCCTCAGCCTCGGCAGCGATCTCAGCCTGCTGCTTTGCGACCTGAGCCTTAACGATGATGTCAGCCTGCTGCGTAGCTCTTTCCAGCTCGGCTCTCGTGCGCTCTGCTTCCTGCTGAGCAACATAAGCTTCCTGCTTGGCCTTTGCAGCCTGAACAGCCTCGGCAGCGGTAGCCTGTCTCAGAGCCTCAGCCTCAGCCTCACGTCTCTTGGCCTCGGACTGTGCTACCTCGATCTTGGCAGCGTTCTCACCGTCGATAGCGAAGGCGTTGGCGGATGCTACCTGGATACGCTGATCCTTCTGAGCATTGGCCTGGCCGATCTCACCGTCGCGGTGCTTCTCGGCAACGGATTTCTTCGCGTCGTTGATAGCCTTTGCAGCGGCTTCCTTACCGAGAGATTCCAGATAGCCCGACTCGTCGGTGATATCCGTTACGTTTACGTTTATGAGTCTCAGACCGATCTTTTTCAGCTCGATCTCAACGTTGTTTGAAACAGCGATGAGGAACTTGTCGCGGTCAGAGTTGATCTCCTCAATGTCCATCGTAGCGATGATAAGACGGAGCTGTCCGAAGATGATATCCTTTGCGAGCTCCTGCACCTCGATCATTTTAAGACCGAGCAGTCTCTCGGCGGCGTTCTGCATGACCCCCGGCTCTGTAGAGATGCCGACGGTGAATCTCGACGGAACGTTGATACGGATGTTCTGCTTCGAGAGAGCGTTTTTCAGATCGACGTTTATGGAGATAGGCGTCAGATCCATGTACTGATAGCTCTGCAGCACAGGCACAATGAAGGCGGCACCGCCGTGGATGCACTTTGCGCTCTTGGTCAGGCCGTTCTTGTCAGTACCGACCTTACCGTAGATGACCAGTACCTTGTCGGAGGGACACTTTCTGTATCTTGAAAGTATCGCCGCGATCGTTGCGAACAGAACTACCGCCACAACGCAGATGATGATGATTGTTTCGGTTCCCATATTCTTGTCCTCCTTAGAAATGTTCTTTAAAACATTGTTCTTATATTATACAATACATTTTACTGTATTGCAATAACACCATATATAATTACATTTGAAATCGTTCAAAATTGACAAAAATACGAGTTGAAAACAGTGCAGAAATACCATTGATTTTTTTAAAAAAATGTATTATAATAATCTTGGATAAATGTTCGGAGCAGCTTGTTGTCAGGAGAATATAGAAAGGATGATGCATTATGAAGAAAATCGCCGGTAAAATTTGCTCTGTTATTTTAGCAGTTGTTATGTCTTGTACCATGATGGGATTAAGCACTAAAGCTGCTTATGTAGATGTTACAGCCGTAAAACAGCAGAAGACCAACTGGTGTTGGGCGGCATGTGCACAAATGTCAGCTATGATTGCGTGCCCCGCTTATTATCATAATCAAAGTCAAATTGTAACTTATATTTTTGGTTCTACATACAACTATGCCGCTAATATATATCAGGCTGCAATGGGCGCAAGTTACGGAAGCTGTTACTATAGAACATTCAGTAGTACGTCTTCTCCACTATCTTTTAGTCAGATTAATGCAAAATTAACGGCTGGTTATCCAGTACAAGCAGGAATGGTTCATTATTCAGGTTCAACACCGGATGGCGGACATATGCTGGAGATATATCAAACATATTCTATTTTTTCGATAAATTATGTTTTGCTTGTTGATCCTTATGATGGTTCAAGGGGTACACTTTCGTATAATTATCTGCTTAACACCGGTCCATCCGGATATAAATATGAAGAAACCGTATATTAAGGGGGGAACTTTATGAAAAAGAGAATTTCTCATTTGATACTTATGGCTGTATTATTGGTTGTATGTACAGGTTTGACATTTAGTGTAGGAGCGGTTTATGCAGAACGCTCAAATGATGCAAAAAAAGCTGTTTTGGACAGCGCAATGATGCAAGCTCAAAGCTTTTATCCCGAACTTTCTTCCATGCTTGATAATGCGGCAGTTTACAGTACCTGTTCTATAAGCAAAGATCAACTGCTTTCTGTTAAAGACTTGAATTCAATACGGGACGTTGATGTGAAATGGTTTGTTGATGTTGATAAAATAATTGAGATCACATTATTGGAAAAAGACGGTGAGTTTAATGTGGTCGGAAGTACACTTCCGCCTGAACCGGGCGATGATTACGCGATCACGAGAATGGAGCCCTCGGATACAGCTGCACTGCTAAAAAAATACTCTAAAGAAAACGGTTATGAAACAAAAGCAGTTTCGATTTCAGAACTACACGATACAAGACTATTGCTGATCTCAGGTGACAGTGGACTAAAAGCTGCTCTGTTAAGAGGCAGAGAAGATTTTTGCAATATGAAGCTTGGCGATGTAATGGATCTTGAAGATGCTATTGAGAATCTAAAAGGATTGTACCAAGTAAACACGCCCTCTGAAAATGGGTTGCCTGTGTATGGCGGAGTTCCGCAGTTTCCTGATAGCCCTGAGATTTCGTCTGCAACGAAAAGCGATGAACCAAGTATATTGTCGATTGTTATGATCTCGTGCTTCGGAGTTTTTACGATAACAGCTACCGTAATTATAGTCTTAAAAAAGAAGAGGATCAAATGATTATTCAGCCCTGCGCAATGCAGGGCTTTATTTATTATGATTTCTCTCTCAGTCATCGACCTCCACCACCACGGTATCCCCCCGGATATCGGTTATCCGCACCTGGGTGCCGGTCTTCAGCATCTCGGTCCCGGCAGTCACCGCCGAAAGCTCACGGAGCTGTCCCTGAACGGTCACGTTCACCTTTCCCTCACCCTGGCCCTTTGCAGGGACGGGGATATATACCGTCGCCGTCAGACCGAGACAGTTGCGCATATCGAGAGTGCCGTTCTCTGCAAGGCGTGCCGAGAGCTGAACGATCTTTGCCACAGCAAACATCACCACAAAGCCCAGCGCAAAGCCTATCACCAGCGACAGCACATTCGGCAGACCGCCCTGTACTCCCACTATCGAGGTCCAGCTGAACACAGTCAGGAAAGCCACTATCGTCTGGAGGGTGAACATACGCATCGAAGCGAAGTCGCCCGGGTTGCCGCCGTCCACCGAGTGGTCGAAGGTGCCGTCATGTCCGAGGGACATATCGTGGCTGAGATCCACCGAGGACATATCGGTATGTACGTCAAAGCCCCCGTGCATCCCGCCTCCGTCAAAGTCTATGCCGGAGGTGTCGGATATATCCATACCCGCCCCGCCGTCGTGCATACCGAACAGCGCCATCAGCGTCTGCAGCAGCAGCAGTATGGTCGAGGGCAGCGCAATGCAGTAGAGCACCTTTAATATAGTGCTGAGTCCTTCCCACCATTCACTCATACAGATCTCTCCTTTCTTCCGTGTATGCAGTTTTGGGACATTGCCCCGCAGATGCAGAGCCGTCACCGTATGTAAATATCATTTACATAGATTATATATCCTTTTTCACGTTTTGTCAAGTGCTTTTTGCGAGATTTTTTCGTTCATAATTTGTGCAGGGTTCACAAAATCGCGGTTTTATGTAAATATTTTCGATTTCTCCGCTTTTTGGGGCTTGACAAATCGGGATGCGGTTGTTATAATAAATGTAAATTAAATTTACGTTCAGCCGGCAAACACCGCCGGCATACAGATCAGGGAAAGGAGAAGATCCTATGAGCAGCAACGAACTCGGACGGCGGATAAAGGAAGCCCGCCTTGCAAAGAAGCTCACCCAGGCGGAGGTCGTGGGGGATTTCATCACAAGAAATATGCTCAGCCAGATCGAGAGCGGCTCGGCACTGCCGTCGGTGAAGACGCTGCAGTACCTCAGCAAGGTGCTGGAGGTGCCGATGTCCCAGCTCATGCCCGAGGATGAGCCGCCTGCCGACGGCGCAGCGGATTATCTCAGCGTGCGGTCCCGATTCATCAGGGGAGAGTACAGCGAGGTCATCGCTCATCAGGATATAGCCGGCTTCTCGGACGAGCTCTCGGCGCTCAGAGCCTCGGCATATCTCAGGCTGGCAGGAGAGTACACCGACGGCGAGATAACCTCGCTCCAGCAGGCGGCAGAGTACGCCAAAAAGGCAGCACAGCTCTCCGGTGAGGGCATATATGCCAATCCCTCGGTCAGGTCGGAGGCTCTGCTGCTGCTCAACACCCTCGCAGGAAAGCTCTCGGACTACTACAAGAGTATGATAGACAGCGAGCTGGGGGAGATAAAGCTGTAGAGAGTAGGAGCAGCAAGCAAAAGCAGCGTAATATCCGCCGGATCCAATGTCTTTCTGCGAAAGCCATCGGGCGGCGTTACGCCCTTGCGGGGACGGGGGCAGCGCCCCAGCGAGGTTAACGTCCTTCTGCGAAGGCCGTTGAGCAGAGCTCCAAGTCGGCGCGAAGCGACGACCACGGCGCGGCACCAAGTGACAAGTAGGTCACCAAAGCCGAAACCCCGCACAAAGTCACGGGGACAAACGATCCGCCGCGCCGTGAAAAAGTTGTCCTCCTGCACAAACAGGAACAGCGAGGGAGCGAAGCGACCAAGCATCTTCCGTCCGGTAACGGACAAAAGCCGTCGGTTTCGACCGATAATGCACTAAAGCCGGGGGTTCCGTCCGGTAACGCGCTAAAGCCGTCGGTTCCGTCCGGTTACGCGCAGACTTGTACGTTTGGCTTTCCGGAGCACGGGTGTTGTTAGTCGAGGTACGGAAAATCGCTACCGCTCTTTCCTGCGAGTGCAGGACACTAACTTTTTTCGGCGCGGCGGATAGTTTGTCCTCGCGGCTGTGTGCTGGGTGTCTGCTTTTGCGCCCTACTGTGTACTTCGTGCCGCGCCGTGGTCGGAGCAAGCTCCGAGTGGGACGCTGTCAACGGCCTTCGCAGAAGGACGTTACACTCTGCAAGGACTCTGCCCGCTTTCTTCTGAGCTTGTCGAAGAAGAAAGATCGACCTGCTGGGGCGCTGCCCCCGTCCCCGCCAAGGGCTAACGCCGCCCTTGGATTTGGCGTATTTTGCGCTCATTTTGTGTTATTCCGCTGACTGTTATTTGCTGGGGCTGCTGCCCCTTTTTTGTTTCTCCCTCTTTCCCGCCGATTGACTTTTCCGGCCGTCTCTGCTATAATGTATCTGTGAAGATACGTCCGTCGGCAAAGGAGGCTGCTGTATGAGTGATACCAATACGAAGAAGATGAAAAACCAGTTTCGGGGATTTTATTTCAAGGTCCAGAACAAGACTCAGACGGTGGCTGTCATTGCCGCCCAGCACTGCAGCGGAGACAGCGGCAGCAGCTCTGTACAGGTCATAACCGATACAGGCACCTATAACATCCCCTATCCTATGGAGGCCTATAAGCAGTCGCCCAAGGGCTTTCAGCTCACCCTCGGGGAGAATTACTTCACCGAGAAAGGTATGAACCTTGACATAGACCGTGAGGGCATCCGCATTAGAGGACGTGTAAAGTTCGGACGCTTTTCAAAGCCAAAGTACGATATTATGGGGCCCTTTGCCCTGCTGCCCTTTATGGAGTGCCGCCATACCGTTGTGAGCCTCCGCCACCGTGTGGACGGGTGGATAAATGTCAACGGGGAGGAGTTCGTCTTCTCCGGGGATACGGGCTATATCGAAGGTGACAGCGGCAGGTCCTTCCCCAGCGAGTATTCCTGGACGCAGTGCAGCTTTGACCGCGGCTCGCTGATGCTCAGCGTAGCGGATATACCTGTCGGGCCTTTGCACTTTACAGGTGTGATAGGCTTTGTGCTGCTGGACGGCACCGAATACCGGATCGGTACATATCTCCTTGCGAAGCCGTCACAGATCAGGGACGGCGAGATCGTTATTGACCAGGGGCATACCCGCCTAACGGCCCGCCTTATCGAGAAGAATGCCCTGCCGCTGGCGGCGCCGGTGTCCGGCTCGATGGTGCGCACTATCCATGAGAGCGCTTCCTGCAAGGCTTTTTATAAGCTCTCCCGCCGGGGAAGGATACTGACGGCCTTCACTTCGGACAGGGCGTCCTTTGAGTACGAGTACGGCGAATAGGCAGCGCTGTGTCTAAAGGGAAGGATCGGTCAGCTGCCAGGCCATCATTTCGGGGCTGAGCTCGTCATCATCGTCATGTTTCTTCTTCCTGTCACGTCTGAACCTGTCGATGCCGTTTTTCTCCCACCTGCGGAGTGCTGCCTTCCAGTCAACCATAGGACTGCTGCCTACCATCCAGCCGTTGGATGTGTAGTGATCGCAGAAGCTGGCTGCATCCACAGAACTGTTTATCTCATAACAGTAAGCCTCTATCTCATCAAGAGTCGGCGGAACGAACCGTTTTGGTCCGTTCCTTTTTCTTTTCTCTCTCTTTGAGATACGCTTTGTTTTATTTTTTGTTTTATTTAATAAGGAGCGGTCATCAGCTGTCTGCGATCCTGACTCACAGATCTTGTCATCCTGACTGTCAGATGCTGTTATGCAGGTCCTTAATGTCCTCGTCCTTCCGTCAAAATTTGTGACCTCTATCAGCCCCAGGCTTTTCAGCTTTCTTATGCCGTTTGTGACTGTTGATACCGAGCAGCCCATAGTCTCCGACAAGTAAGCATTGGAGGCGAAGCAGCCGTCTTCGTTGTCGAGAGCAGTGATCTGCGCCAGCAGACATTTCTCTGTCATGTTCAGCCGACCGTCCTCCCTGATCTCCCGGGGGATCCACAGCCCGGTAAATCCCTCGGAGCAGTTCAGTTTCCTATCCATAGCAAACATACCCCCTTCACTTATAGCCGGAAAAGGGCAGAAAGTTGCATATAAAATATGCAACACCCCATAAAGATTTACGGAATGTTTACATTCCGACTGAAACAAGTACATTTTATCGGACAGTTACGACATTTTATTACTGCCCGGAATAAAAGGCAACACCGCACAACCCGCGGCTTGCGCCTCTGCACGTCATCTGCTTGCATATTTCCCGTCATAGCACACAAATTTTCCTTGCCGGGCGTCAGCCCGCCTGCGTCAAATTTGTGCACTCTGACGAAAAATCTGACTGCGCATCTGACGCACAGGGGTTGTGCGGTATTGCCCAAAAATTGTGATTGACTTATCCGCCGAAAAGTAGTATAATAAAATAAATATAATTGTTTATGAGGTGAACGTTATGCTGCTGGATATTATGAGTGAGATAATAAGACTCAAAAAGGAGCTGGATATATGCGTTCTGGCTCACTGCTATCAGGGCCAGGAGATACTGGAGATCGCCGATTTCGTGGGCGACAGCTATAAGCTCTCCGCCGATGCCGCAAAGGTCAAGAATAAGAGGATACTCTTCTGCGGAGTGCATTTTATGGCCGAGACTGCCAAGCTGCTCTCGCCGGAGAAACAAGTATTTCTTGCCAATGCTTACGCCGGATGTCCTATGGCCGAACAGCTGGAGCCGAAGCTGCTCGCCGAGATGAAAAAGAAGGCTCCCGGCAGGAAGGTCGTGGCTTATGTCAATACCACCGCCGAGCTGAAGGCTCTCAGCGACGTCTGTGTGACGAGCGCTTCTGCCGTGAAGATCGTTTCTGCTATGAAGGAGGACGATATACTCTTCATCCCCGACTGCAATCTGGGGGACTTCGTTGCCAAGGCCTGCCCGGACAAGAAGTTTACCTTCATCCGCGGGGGATGTCCCGTACACGCAGCCGTTACCGCCGAGGAGGCCCTTGAGGCCAGAGCTCTCCACCCCAGGGCAAGACTGCTGGTACACCCGGAGTGCAGCCCCGCTGTTGTGGAGATCGCAGACTATACCGGCTCGACAACGGGTATTATGAACTACGCCCGCGAGTCGGAGGATAAGGAGTTCATCATCGGCACCGAGATCAGCATAATCGAGCATTTACAGTACGACTGCCCGAACAAGCGCTTCTATCCGCTGTCCAAAAAGCTGATATGCCCGAATATGAAACTTACTACCATAAACGACGTTTACAATACTATGCGCTCCATCGCCGCCGGCGACGGCGAAGCCTGTGAGATACAGATGTCTCAGGAGCTGATGAGGGACGCAAGAAAGTGCATCGACGAGATGCTCAGGCTCGGGCAGTGATACCTCCCGGGCGGACGTTTTAATATCACACTATTGTACAGAAAGTTTATATTGATTTTCGTGATGAAATCGGTTACAATTTATTCAAGGCAGTACGTTGTACGGTAAAATATGAAAATATTGATCCAAGTGTGATCGGGAGGAAATGCTTATGAAATTTGCTGACGGATTCTGGCTCAATCAACGCGGTTTTGAGGTAAACTACGCCACTCAGGCCTACGAGATCAAGGAGATCGAGAACGGCTTTCTCGTTGTGGCAACACCCTTTTACGGAAGAGAAAGATACAAGCTGCTGGGCAGCGCCAATCTGGAGATAGAGTACACCTCTACTCTCGAGAATGTTATCGGAGTAAATATCACCCACCATAAGGGATATGTTGACAAGGGGCCCCACTTCCCCCTGAACAGAGGTTCCTTCAAGCCCACCGTTACCATAGACGATAACGAGGCTGTACTCGTTTCTGGCGATACAAAGGTAGTAGTCTCCAAACACAGCTGGCAGGTGAGCTATTACTATAAGGACAGGCTGCTGACCTCCGGCGGGTGGAGATCCACCGGCGTCATCAAGGAGAGCGCCTTCAAGCAGCAGGCAAGAATTGCCGTGCAGGCTGACGACACTTTCTGGAGCTATCCTGCGGACGAGCACAGGACCTATATCCGTGAGCAGCTGGACACCAATGTGGGAGAGTATTTCTACGGCTTCGGCGAGAAGTTCACCACCTTCACCAAGAACGGCCAGAATGTGGAGATCTGGAACGCCGACGGCGGCACCTGCTCGGATCAGAGCTATAAGAGCGTGCCTTTCTATGTGTCTTCGAGGGGCTACGGCATTTTCGTCAACAGCACCGATAAGGTCAGCTTCGAGGTCTGCTCGGATACTGTCTCGAAGGTCAGCTTTACGCTCCCCGGCGAGAATATGGAGTATTTCGTGTTCGGCGGCGAGAACCTGACTGAGGTAATGAAGGGCTATACCGACCTGACCGGCAAGCCTGCGCTGCCTCCCGCATTCTCCTTCGGACTGTGGCTCACATCCTCGTTCACTACCAGCTATGACGAAGCTACTATCACCAGCTTTATCGACGGTATGGCTGAGAGAGATATACCCCTGCAGGTGTTCCATTTTGACTGCTTCTGGATGAAAGGTCTGGAGTGGTGCAACTTCGAGTGGGATACCGAACAGTTCCCCGATCCGGAGGGACTGCTCAAACGCCTGCATCAGGACAAGGGACTGCATACCTGCGTGTGGATAAATCCCTATGTGGGACAGCGCTCGCGCCTCTTTGACGAGGGTATGGCAGGAGGATATTTCATCAAGAACAAGGACGGCTCGGTGTTCCAGTGCGACGAGTGGCAGCCGGGTATGGCTATCGTTGACTTTACAAATCCTGCCGCCTGTGAGTGGTATGCCGGGTATCTGAGAAAGCTCTGCGAAATGGGCGTGGATACCTTCAAGACCGATTTCGGCGAGCGTATCCCTACAAGGGATGTGACCTATTTCGACGGCTCGGATCCCATCAAGATGCATAACTACTATACCTATCTCTACAATCAGACCGTGTTCGGCGTGCTCAGGGAGTTCTACGGCGAGAACAAGGCCTGCCTGTTCGCCCGTTCGGCTACGGCCGGCGGTCAGCAGTTCCCGGTACACTGGGGCGGCGACTGCTCCGGCACCTACAACTCAATGGCTGAGGTGGTAAGAGGCTGCCTGAGCTTATGCATCTCCGGCTTCGGCTATACCTCCCACGATATGGCCGGCTTCGAGGCTACGGCTACCCCCGACATCTACAAGCGCTGGGCAGCCTTCGGACTGTTCTCCACACACTCCCGCCTGCACGGCAACCAGAGCTACCGTGTGCCCTGGCTGTTCGATGAGGAGAGCTGTGATGTGCTCCGCTTCTTCACAAATATCAAAGGCAAGCTGATGCCATATCTGTGGGCACAGGCCATAAAGACCCATACCGTGGGCGTGACTATGATGAGGGCAATGGTGATCGACTTCGCCGACGATCCCGCCTGCCTGACTCTGGACAGGCAGTATATGCTGGGAGACAATATCCTCGTGGCACCCATACTCAACGCCGAGGGCATCGCTCAGTATTATGTCCCCGCCGGCAGGTGGACGGATATAATCACCGGCAAGGTCTTCGAGGGCGGCAAGTGGTACACCCATAAGTGCTCCTATTTTGAGATACCCGCGCTGGCAAGACCTAACAGCATCATAGCTTACGGAGATTTCACCCGCGATTTCGAGTATGACTATCTTAGCGGCACGACCTTCAGGATCTATGAGCTGGAGGACGGCAAGAGCGCATCCTGCACAGTATATGATACTGAGGCAAACAAGATCTTTGAGCTCACAGCTGTAAGATCCGGCAGCAGGATCGAGTGCAGCTTCAGCGGCAAGGCCGCCGGTTTCCGCATCGAGGCGGTATCCGCAGGCAAGGCTGTTGATGTTGAAGCAGCGGCTTCCGGAAAGGCCGTTATCGAACTTTAATAGAATAATAAGCCGTCCCCCGGAAATGAGGGACGGCTTTCGGCGTTTTTGATGCCGGTGTTTCCCGCAGACGGCTCCGCCGGGCGGCTTTCCCGCCTGACAGACATTTTGCAGAAAGGTATGAAAATATGAAATTACGCAAGCTCATTATTTCAGCTGCCGTCACACTGGCTTCGGCAGTGTGCTTCGGGGCGGTGTCGGCTCAGGCAGTCACCCTGCCGTCAGTGGACGGGAAGTATTCAGCCACCACCGAGTCCATAAAGATAACCCTGAACTCCCAGCCCCGGGACAATGAGGAGATACTGGAGAGATATGTCTATGTGGATAACATCGGCTATTCCTCCAAGCCGGCGAACACTACCTTCAAAAAGACCGGACTCAAACCCGGCAAGGATTACACCTTCTCATTCTCGGAGGTGTACAGGAACAAGAGCACCGGCGCTGTCAGGGCTGCCCTCAGCAAGGAGGTAAAGCTCTGCACCCAGCCGGAAACGCCTGTCATCGAGTCTATGACCGCCACCGACACCACCGTGAAGATCCAGTGGAAAAAGCAGACCGCCTCCAGCGGCTTCAAGGTATATGCCGTCAATAAGGACGGCACGCTCAAATGGCTGGCGTCCATAAGGAGCAATGCTGCCGTGAGCTATGTCGTAAAAGGGCTCGATAACCTGACAGAGTATTCCTTCGGCGTAAAAGCCTACAAGAACTTCGGCACCGACGATTTCAAGAACAGCGCCGCGGCTGTCGGCACAGTCAGGACTCTGAAGCACCCGGAGGCTGCTACATCCAAGGACAAGCCCGGCATCATCGAGCTGAAAAAGGACACCATGTCACTTCCCGATTCCGCCGGCAACAGCGTTATGGTCAGAGCAGGGTTCTACTCGGGATATAAGAAGAACGCAGGCACCTATGTCGTCGCCGTGGGCTACGGCGGCAAGGCCATACCCTATACCGATGCAAATATCGACGTGAAGTATGTCAATAACGAGAAGCATACGATACTCTCTACGGGCAGCATCTCCCAGTATCAGGACGGCAAGGATTACCCCAACGGCTGCGGCCCGACCTCGGCGGATATCCTGATAAACCACGAGCTGAGGATACCCAACGGCGACCCCGCCATAGGAAAGAATACTCTCATCAGTATGTACAGGAACGATGACCGGGTGAAAAAATTCTGCTTTGCGACCAATTACTGGTGTATCAGCGAAGGCACCTACAACAAGGGCGGAGTCAGCGTGATAGTTGACGACTTTGCAAAAGAGTACGGCAGGAAGGCGGTGTACTTCGACACAGGCACCATAAAAGCCGACTCAAACTATGACAGGCGAATAAAGATAATGGAGAAGATTGATTCCGAGCTCGCCAAGGGACACCGTGTGCTGGCCTGCGTGTCGCATACCTCCGACAGTTCCACCGGGCTCACCACCCACGACTACGTCACAGGCGAGTACACCCACTGCATAGTCATCACTGCCGAGACCAGCAGTACGGGCGGCTACTATTTCATTGCCGACTCGGTGTATTCCGAAGCTTATCCCTACGCAGTGAACGGCAGCAAATACTACTACGGACTGACCAAGGCCCTGAAATCCGACATAGCTAAAGCGGTAATGCGCGTCGAGGGCATCATCCCCGATGATGAGCTGTGCAGGGGACTTGTGTTCATAAAGTAAACTTTCAGGGAGGAAACGTATATGTACAGATTTGATGCAAAGAAAACGGCACAGGATGTCGTTGACTGGGTGAGAGAGCAGTTCGCAGCCACAGCTTCGCCGGATACAAAGGCTGTCGTCGGTATCTCCGGCGGCAAGGACAGCTCGGTCGCTGCGGCAGTATGCGTAAAGGCCCTCGGCGCTGACAGAGTCGTAGGCGTGCTGATGCCCCAGGGCGAGCAGGCGGATATAGACTTCGCCAGACTGCTCGTAAGTCATCTCGGTATAAAGAGCTATGAGATAAACGTCGGCAAAGCCGTGGCTGAGGTCATAGATGCCGTGGGGGGAGCCGTTGAGCTTAACGCTCAGGCGAGGATAAATACTCCCGCACGCGTCAGGATGACCACCCTCTATGCCGTGGCCGCCTGCGTGGGAGGAAGAGTCATCAACACCTGCAACGCCTCGGAGGACTATGTGGGGTATTCCACCAAGTACGGCGACGCCGCCGGCGACCTTTCCCCTCTCTCCGACCTGACGGTGACGGAGGTCATCGCAATAGGCGACGAGCTGGGGCTCCCGCGGGAGCTTACTCATAAGGTGCCGATAGACGGCCTCTGCGGCAAGACCGATGAGGAGAACCTGGGCTTCACCTACGCGAAGCTGGATCAGTATATCCGCGGTGAGATTACCCTCAGCGATGAGCCTGAGCTCAAAGACCGCATCGAGCGCCTGCACAGGGCAAACCTGCACAAGCTCAGACTGATGCCCAAGTTTGAATACAAGCCTGAGAACTGAATGAAGAAAAATATAGGCAATAAGGAATGAACATGAGAAAGAAATTAATTTCACTGCTTGCAGCTGCGGCATTGCTGCTGACGTCCTGCGGTAATGCTGTGGCTGAGTATTCGTCGGGTGCCGACGATCTGTCCTCGGCTGTATCTTCTGCCGGAGCGGACTCCTTTGTCAGCCTGACAGAAACGGGAACAGAGACCACCTCCGGGACCTCGTCTTCCGCTGCGGAGACCTCTCCCGCTGCCTCTGAGACAACGTCAGAGAGCACCTCGGCTGCCCCGGAGACGACTGCTGCCACAACTACTGCTGTTTCCGAGACGACGACAACAACTACTACGACCACGACTACTACAACAGCTCCTCCGGAGACTACTGCCGCCACTACCACAACAACAGCTCCGGAGACTACCACCACCACAACGACCACCACTTCTGAGACCACCACCTCTCAGAAGAAAACGGAGACCTCCGCTGTGTCGGAGACCGAAAAGAAGACCGCAAAGCCAGCGGAGGAAAAGCCCAAGGAAGAAAAGCCTAAGGAGCCGGACCTCCCCAAGTGCTCGGCGGCGGCGGTATGGTGCGCCGATGACGGCGAGCTGCTCTACGGCAGGAATATGAAAGGCACTATCTCCATAGCCAGCGTCACCAAGCTGCTGACGGCGTCCGTTGCCCTCAAATATATGAAGCCCTCAGCAAAGATCACTGTCGGAAACGAGGTAAGCTTTGCCAAGCCCGATTCCACTATGGCCTGGCTGTCCGTCGGCTGCAAGCTGACGCTTGCCGACCTCATCTATGCGATGCTCCTGCCCTCCGGCAACGATGCGGCTTACGTTATGGCTGTGGCTGTTGCGAAGAAGGTGTATGCCGGACGGGAGATGTCCGAGCGCCAGGCTGTAGATCTGTTCGTGGGGCTGATGAATGACTGCGCTGCTGAGCTGGGTATGACTCACAGCCATTTCTCCTCGCCGGAGGGATGGGACGACAAGGATAACTACTCGACGATGAACGATCTGCTGATACTCTTCGGCCACGCTCTGTCGGTTCCTGAGATCGCAAATGCGGCAGCAACGTATCAGAAGACGGTGCAGTTCATCTCCGGCGGAAGTATGACCTGGACGAACACCAATCTTTTCCTCAACCCCCAGTACGGCTTTTTCAGAGAGGACTGCGTCGGCCTGAAGACCGGTACGACAGCCGATGCCGGGGCCTGCCTTGCGGCAGCCTTCAAAAAGGGCGGGAAGACCTATATCTGCGCGGCCTTCGGGTGTGCGGACAATCTTTCAAGATATTATGCGGTGCAGGCGCTGAGGGACACCTTCCTGTAAGTATGCGAACAGGCAGGGAATGAAAATTGACAAATGCGCAAAAGTGTGATATAATGAACTGTAATGCACATTTCGGCTAAAGCCGGTAATGTCTGAAAAAGTTATGGGAGAAATGAACTATGATATTTTTGGAAAATCTGCGCTCCAAGCTCGAAAGCTATAAGCCTAAGATCAGGGAGCTGGCTGAGGTGTTCGATATCGAGAACTCCAAAGAGCGTGTGGAGGAGCTGCATAATAAGGCTGCCGAGCCCGGCTTCTGGGATGACCTGGAGAATTCGCAGAAGGTCCTGCAGGAGACGCGCACCCTTGAAGCAAGACTGGAAAAATACGGCAAGCTCACTCAGTCTGCCGATGATATCGAGGTAATGCTGGAAATGGCTGCCGAGGAGGACGACGAGGGTATGATCTCCGATATAGAGGAGGAGCTTAAAAACCTTGCCGACCAGGTGGACGCCCTCACCCTTGCATCGCTGCTCACGGGCGAGTACGACCGCAACAACGCTATCCTTAATTTCCATTCCGGCGCAGGCGGAACCGAAGCTCAGGACTGGAACGAGATGCTTTACAGGATGTACACCCGCTGGGCCGAGGCTCACGGCTTCAAGGTAAATGTGCTTGATATACTGGAGGGGAGCGAGGCCGGTATGCAGTCGGCTTCCATTGCCGTTGAAGGCGAGAACGCCTACGGCTACCTGAAAGGCGAGGCCGGCATACACCGCCTTGTGCGTGTGTCGCCCTTTGACTCGCAGGGAAGACGCCACACCTCCTTTGCAGCTGTGGACGTTATGCCTGACCTCCCCGAGGATGTGGAGATAGACATCCGCCCGGAGGATATCGAGATGCAGGTGTACCGCTCCTCCGGTGCAGGCGGACAGCACATCAACAAGACATCCTCGGCTGTCAGACTGATACACAAGCCCACGGGCATCGTGGCAGCCTGTCAGACACAGCGTTCGCAGTTCCAGAACCGCGACTACGCTATGAGAATGCTGAAAGCAAAGCTGCTCGAGATCAAGCTCCAGCAGAACCTGGAGAAGATCGAGGACATCAAGGGCGTCCAGAAGGAGATCGCCTGGGGCTCCCAGATCAGATCCTATGTGTTTATGCCCTATCAGCTGGTAAAGGATCACCGCACCGATTATGAGACTGCCAATATCCAGGCAGTAATGGACGGCGACCTTGACGGTTTCATCAACGCATATCTGAAATCTCTGTCGCTGGGCAACCTCAAAGAGGAAGACGCCAGAGAGTAATGTCATAATAAGCAACAGGACTGCTGCGCCGTTCAGGACCGCAGCAGTCTTTTTTTCGCACATATATCAGTACATAAAAAGGCGCTGCGCCCCGGCCGGGAGCACAGCGCCTTATAATGTTATTTCAAGCCGTGAGAAGGCTCAGACCTTCTTTTTCTGTGCGATAAGGGTTATCAGCACAAAGGCTATATTGTATGCAAAGACAAAGCTGGAGCTCAGTCTTCCGAAGGTGCCGAGTATCGTCATTATCAGGGATATGCCTGTTCCGAGAGCAAAGGCCCCTGCCTGTATCGCTACGCCGAGAGCCGAGATCTGCTTTAAGCGTTTAGTTCCGATAAGCAGCATCGCAAAGGAGGGGAAGTGCCCCGAACAGAGCATGGACGAGGATACCTCCGGAGTGTATTCGGTCTCCTTGATGTAATCCTTGTGGAAGCGGAAGGGAAGGAGCTTGAGCTTCTTGGGGCTGACACAGAAAAGCTCGGACAGGAACTCGATATCCACAAATCCGTCCACGGTGCGTACAACGGTAATTACGCCGTTGCGCCCCAGTTCTCTCAGCCACCTTGCCACCGAACGGCTGGCGTTGGCCTGTACCACGAAAAGCATCGAAACAACGCCCGATACCGAAAGGTAGAGCACTGTGCTGCCTTTGGCGTATTCGTTTTCCTTGGCGGGAGTGGGCAGACCTTCAATAGAGTGGTTCTCCATAAGCTGGCGCGAGCCCAGCAGTACGCGCTTGTTCTCTATCCAGCCCGAGAGCCCGAGCCCGTCCTCGTAGATATAGCTCTCCACCGGCAGCAGCATCTCGGTCTTACCCCTGAGTATCTTATAGAAGGTGGGGCTGAGTATGCTCCCGGCCTGGCAGGACAGGCTTGCGGCGTAGAGTATGCATTCCTCGATCTTGGTGGAGCCCAGCAGCTTCAGGCTCTTGATATCCACCATACCCTTGGGGAAGAGCTGCTCCGCATCCACCAGCACCGAGTTGGTGTCGGAGAAGGTGTTTACTGCCGAATAGCCCAGCATCACGCCGGAGTACTGCAGATACTTGTTCTGCGCTCTTCCCAGCGGGATGTTGACTATCAGCATCAGAGACAGCGACGAGCAGAGCGTCACCGTGCCCGACATTACGCCGAAGATGTTGAATATCCTCTCGGTCATACCGGCTGTATTCTTCTCGAAGATCAGCGACAGCAGTCCCATAGCCAGCGATATGACAAGGATGACGGGAGTCATCTTCTTTGAGTAGGTGTCCGATATATCGGTGGAGTAGGAGTTCTTCATAAAGTCCTTGATGAACTCGGTCTTGCGCATCGTGGTAAGCTCCGGGAAATCGTCCAGCACGCCCTTTGTGAATTTATCGGCGGTGTCCTCGTTGGTGACAGGAACCAGAGCGTAGCGGTCGAAGTCCTCGGCAACGAATCTGAAATTGCGCTCGGTGCGCTTTACTATCATCAGCTTTCCGAGGGTATTGAAAAGCAGTCCGAAGATCGCTATCGAGGTATAAACGTTATAGAAGGGCTGCCTTACTATCGAGGGCTCGAACAGGGTGATGATGCCGGTTATGACGGTTATCAGTATCCCCAGCGCCGCAAGGCTGTCGCAGTCCGGCCTTCGCCGCAGTATGTTCTTGATACCCTCAAGGATAACGGTATAGCTCACCGCTATGGATACAAGGCCGAGTATCGTGTTTGTGAACATATAGGTCGAAGGGCTCTCCACCTTGTCGAATATCATAACGAGGGGCAGCGACAGATCGTTTGCCAGCGCTATCAGCAGGGTGAACACTCCCGTGAACAGCAGCACGCACATACGCATAGTCAGATTGCTCTTGACCTGGAGGATATCGCTCAGTACCTCTTCCTCGTCATCGAAGCGCTCGAACTCGTGCTGTCCGGTGTGACGGGTGGCATCATCGTCCTCCCCGTCCTCGTCCTCATCAGCGAGCACATCATCGCCCCTGTCTTTCAGGCGGAAGGCATCCACGCGCTTCTGACGCTTGTTTTTCAGCATCTCCGAGCGTTCCTCATAGCTCAGATCGTTGGGGATATCCGTCACCCTCTCGAACTCGTCGGTGCGGGGGATGATCTTTTCGGTGAGCCCCATCTCTATGTCCTTGGGATCGGTGCGCTTAACAGGCGTTTCCTCGCTTTCCGGCGAGACGAGCCCCTGCTCGCGTCTTGCCTGCATCAGCTTCTGGATGAGTTCGGCGTTCTCGCCGGCTTTCTCCTCATCGGCGGTCTGTTCTCCCACATCCTTCTCCGGGATGACCGGAACGGCTTCTTCGGCAGCGAAAGCGGCATCATCCTCCGGCTCGGGCACCGATCCAGCCTTTCTCTTTTTCTCATTGTACTCAGCGACAATATCATCGATAGACAGATTATCGTTCAATACTCTCACTCCTTAACCTTTTGCAGCCCTGCGCTGCCTTACGATCTCATACATAAATATCCCTGCTGCGACGGAAGCGTTCAGCGAGGTGATCTTCCCCGCCATCGGCAGCCTCAGCAGAAAGTCGCATTTCTCTTTCATAAGTCTTCCCATACCGAAGCCCTCGGAGCCTATCACCAGCCCCACAGCCCCGCGCATATCAACGCCGGTGTAGTCCTGTCCGGCGCCGTCGGTGCCGTAGATCCACACGCCCCGCTTTTTAAGCTCATCCACCGCTGCGGGGAGATTTGCCACCCTTGCCACCGGCACATAGCTTGCCGCCCCTGCGGAGGTCTTGAACACCGTATAGTTCAGCGAAGCGCTCCTCCTCTTGGGGATGATGACTCCGTGAGCCCCTGCGGTCTCGGCAGTCCTTATGATCGCGCCTAAATTATGTGGATCCTCTATCTCGTCGCAGATGATTATAAAAGGCTCCTCGCCCTTTTCCTCTGCTGCGGCGAAGATGTCGTCTATTTCCGCGTACTCGGCGCAGGCTCCCACAGCTATAACGCCCTGATGCGAGGCCCCCCTGCACATCTTGGAGAGCTTCTGCTCGTTGGCATCCTTGACGACTATGCCCTGTTCTTTTGCCAGAGTGATTATATGTCCGATCGATCCTCCGGCCTCCGGATTGACGTAGATCGAGTCTATGGTCATACCGGATTTGATAGCCTCGGTCACGGGGTTCCTCCCGATGATGAGCTGTTCGTCGTTCTCCTGCGGAGCAGCTTTCCGCTCACGGGGCCTTTTTTTATTGTTAATATTATCCATCAGTAAATACCTTCAAAGATCTATGATAATGCATACAAAAATATTATAGCATATTTTTTTCGTCTTGTAAAGACAAAAAGAGAAAAAATCTGTACGGTCCTGCCGCCGGAGCGGAGGACCGTACAGTCATACAGGCTCGTTTCTTATGTAGTGGAAGAGATACTGCTGAGCAATGCCCTCGCAGCCCTTTACGCAGTCGGGAAGGCCGTTGGGATACCAGCGCTCCAGCACCCGCTTCATCCACACATCCACGGGGAAAGCATCTGTCCTGTGCATACCGAAAAGCAGGGTACACATAGCCACCTTCGGCCCGACGCCTCTGATCTTCATAAGCTCCTTCAAGGCATCCTGCAGGGGCAGCCTGGCGATACTGGCCAGGTCCAGCTCCCCGGATAACAGACGCTCCACCGCGTCGGTGAGGTACTTCGCCCGGAACCCCGAGCGCAGGAAAGCAAGGCTCTCAGCTGTTTCGCCTGCCAGCTGCGAGACCTCCGGATACCCTCCGTAATGCTCCGTGAGCCGCCCGATTATCCCTTTTATCCGGGGAATGTTGTTGTTCTGCGAGATGATGAAGGAGGAAAGAGCCTCCCAGCTGTCCTGCCTGAGTATCCTTATCCCTCCTGCGTAACTGCAGGCGCGGGCGAGCATCTCATCCTCCGAGAAGCGCCTCTTGAGCTCGCCGTAATCTGTAGACAAGTCCAGATAATTGTACCATTTGTCCAAAAAGTCCTTCTCCTGCGTGTTATGGAGTATGAACACTCCCTTTTCCTCTCCCTCGGAGATACGCAGGAAGCTGTTGAGGAAATACCCCTCATACACCTCGCATCTGTCCGAATCATCGGACACTTTCTTCCAGCGGAAGGCCTGTCCGCAGTCAAGCGTCTCGCTCAGAGCAAAGTCAGGCTGGCGCAGTATTATATCGTTCCCGGATACGGTGAAGTCCATATTCAGTGCTCCCTTCAGATGTCTGACGGCATTCAGCCGCCGATAAGCTGCCCGGCGTCGGTGTCCCGCAGCACTCCGAGCAGCGAATTGCCGTTCTGCCAGAGTATCTCGACAACAGCCAGTCCCCTGGGCGCGAGGATGCGGTCGGCGGCGCCTGCAATAAAGCAGTTCACGCTTACGCCGTCGCGGAGACGGTTCTGCACGCATACGTCTCCTGCCATACGTTTGAGCTCCCGCCAGTCGTCGTGGGAGATACGTGCCGCAAAGCCCCGCCTTTCCAGCAGCTCGTTGAGCCTGTCGCCCGTCGAGAAGGCCGCCGCCATAAGCTGGTCAGTATTCCTCGGCACCGAGGAGTCTCCCTGTATCAGCATATCCTGCCTTATCAGCTGGCCGAGGGGAGGGTAGTCCTGATCTGTGCGCACATATGCGCCCAGCAGCCTTGCGGTGCGTACAGCCTGCGGAGCATAGCTGCCCAGCGGCTCGGCGGGGAGTATGATGTGTCTGAGGTCACCGCTGCCGTACAGCCCGACAAACTGCGACTGAGTCATATGCATAGCCACGGCTGCGGGGTTTTTCCTGGCGGCGCTGCGCTTTGCCCATACGACAAGACCGAAGGGCAGAGCAGCTACCAGTCCGAAGAACAGTCCCCCTCCGATCAGCGCTCCGGCCTGATCGTCGGTCAGGGTATCCGGTATGCCAACAAGGGCGCATCCTGCCAGGAAGCATCCGAGGCTTATCCTCGAAAGCACATAAGCGGCCACTGCCAGTACGGCCTGGTCGGGAGGAAAATTGAAGAACTGCTTTTTCACAGCGTACTTGTAAAGGTTCCTGACCGTTTCGTATAGCATCCAGGCGAGCAGGAAGAACAGCGTGGCTGTCAGAGCATTGTCTGCCATGCTTCGGGGACTGCCCGAGATCACAAGGAAAAAAACCGCAGCAGCTACGGCGAATATCATAGTGATCGCAGCTCTTTCCAACAGTTTCAGCAGGTTTTTTTTCATAGGTGTTGTCTCCTGTGTGCAGCATAAGTTATCTTCCCGGCAAGAGTCTTCCGGCGGGGAGATCATTCCTCCTGCGCATATTTTGAACATTGTCCGCCGCTAACTCGCGGGAGCAATGTTCATAAAAACTTAATATTCATAGGGTGATTTATTAATGCTTCTTCCCGATTATTTTCTGA
This sequence comes from Ruminococcus sp., assembly GCA_017526445.1. Taxonomy (GTDB): domain Bacteria; phylum Bacillota; class Clostridia; order Oscillospirales; family Ruminococcaceae; genus FB2012. The sequence goes on from JAFXRI010000115.1 coordinate 49,119, forward strand.
AAATGTTGAAAAGTAAATATTTTTACCAAGTTATGGTAATTTGTCCTGATGTTTCAACATTTTGTTGATAAACGCTGTTGAAAAACGCTTTCACACGCGAAAAACTGTTGAAAAGTCTGTTGAAACCGTTGAAAACTACGCTGATTTTACGCGCTTTTGCGAGTGTTGAAAACTTTCAAAGTCTGAAAAATCGTACAATCAGCCCTGAAAAATGGTAAAATATGTCGGTTTTTCAATTACAGATGTGAACAGTTCATTAACGAGAAAGTTCAGAAAGCTTTTCGTCTGCGATACCCCCCGATGTTTCGGGGGAAAGGGGGTATTTTTAATTTGTTCAGGAAAAAATGCCCCGGATTTTCCGAAACTGTCCAAAAAATTCCCCTCATAAGCATACTGTCTCACAGCGTCGGGCTTTTGCGGTTTTGAGTACGTTTTTCGGGACATCAAGCTGAACTCTGCCAAGTGTCAAGTCTGTCATATTTGTAACCGTTTCGTAACTTTTACCCGCAAAGAGAGAAGAATGATACAAAACAGACGTTCATCTTGTGGTAAGGAATTTTATCGCACGCTCGATAGAATCCTTCGAGTTTCCCCAATCGGCATTTTTTGCGGTGTTGCGGTAGTCATACATCTTGCAGTAGTGAGAAACGTCCTCCTCCAGAGCATCGAGATACTTCTTCGTAAGGGCTGAGCAGTCGTTGACGAACTGGCTGAGCCACTTCTTTTCCAGCTTCTCGGCGCCCTGTGACACCAGCATATCGTAGTGGGGGAGGCAAAGCTGTTCCTGGTCGGCAAAAAGCTCCCTGAACTCCCGCTCCTTCTGATAAAGCTCAAAGAAAGTCACCATGAGCCTTGACATACCCCATTCGATCTTGGAGCATACAAAGCAGTCGTTGTTCACCGCCGAGACCTTTTTCTGCTTGGCGGTCTTGCTTTCAAACATTCCGGTCTTTGCCTTGGCGAAGACATCCTTCTGCAGCTGCTGGAGATGTGTCTGAAGCATCAGCGCCAGCGAGAGCCTGTTTTTGCAGGCACGCATCTGCTCGAAGTGAGTCTTGCAGAAGCCCTGCCTGTTGGTCTCGATACGCACATCAGGCTCCATCATAGCGGCGCCCATGATGTATTCCACGGTCCGCTGCTCCAGCATATCCCGCATCCGGCAGACAGGGCAGCCCTCCTTCGGCTCGAATATCTCGTTTACTGGTATGGTAAGGATACTTTCTCTCATAATGGTCTTTACCTCCGGTCTTATATATATTGTTATCAGAATTTACAGGGCGACATCCTGCGGAGCCTTTCCACCGCCTTCGGCACAGCTTCGAGTATGCGGTCTGCATCCTCTGAGGTGTTGTCTGCTCCGAGTGTGAGCCGCAGCGAGCCCTTGGCCAGTTCATCGCTCAGCCCGATGGCTTTAAGTACGTGGGAGGGCTCCGGCGAAAAGCTCGTACACGCCGAGCCGGAAGAAGCCTGCACCCCGAGCATATCCAGCATCACTATCAGGCCCTCTCCCTCGATGCCTTCAAATGAGATGTTCACATTCCCTGGGAGACGCTTCTGCCTATCTCCGTTGAGCCTGCTGCCGGGTATGCGCAGCAGTCCGCCGATCAGTCTCTCTCTCATAGCCAGCAGCCGGGCAGTCTTTGCCTCCAGGTCCTCCAGGCTCTCGGCCAGGGCCTCGCTCATAGCAGCGGCGCCTGCCGTGTTCTCGGTGCCTGCACGCCGTCCCCGCTCCTGAGCCCCTCCGTCCAGCAGCGGCGGCAGTGTCAGCCCTTTGCGAACATAAAGTGCCCCTATCCCTTTGGGCGAGCCGAACTTGTGTCCCGACAGCGACAGCATATCAGCCCCCAGCTCCTTAACATCTATGGGGATATGCCCTGCGGCCTGTACGGCATCGGTGTGCAGCAGCACCCCTCTCTCACGGCAGATCTCGCCGATCTGCGCCACAGGCTGGAGCGTTCCGATCTCGTTGTTTGCCAGCATCACGCTCACCAGGGCGGTGTCCTCCCTTACCGCACTGCTCACCTGTTCCGGGGAGATGAGCCCGTCCCTGTCAGCAGGGAGGTATGTGACCTCAAAGCCCAGCCGCTCAAGATGCCTGCAGCTGCCAAGCACCGCGTGATGCTCTATATTTGTCGTAACGATGTGTCTTTTCCCTGCGGCAAAGCATAACTCGGCAGCGGATTTTACCGCCCAGTTGTCCGCCTCCGTCCCGCCGGAGGTGAAGAACAGCTCCGAAGCATCGGCTCCGAGAAGCCCTGCGATGCGTTTTCTCGCTGTCAGCATTGCTCCTGCCGCGTCGGTGCCGGTGCCGTAAACTGCCGAGGGATTGCCGAATCTCTCCCCCAGAAAGGGCAGAGCAGCCGCCAGCGCCCTTTCCGAGACCTTAGCGGTCGCAGCGTGATCCGCATATACCTTGTGATCCTTCATATCTCCACTCCTTTGAGCAGCCTGCATATCACAGGTTGCCTGTCAGCAGCATGATCGCTGTCTCGGCGACTATGGGGGCAGTCTCGCAGCGGAGTATCCTCGGCCCGAGGGAAGTTACATACAGCCCTGCTCTTAGGGCAGCGTCCGCCTCACGCTCCTCGAAGCCGCCCTCCGAGCCGATAACTATGCCTATCTCTCCCGCACCGAAGAGGTATCTTGCCTCCAGCTTTCTCTCGGCGTGCTCGTAGAAGAAAAATCCCCGGTCGAGAGCAGCCGCAAAGCGCAGAGCCTCCTCAAAGCTGTGTATCTGTGCCACCTCCGGGATAAGGCCGCGTCCGCACTGCTTTGCAGCCGCCTGAGCGATCTTCTGCCAGCGCTCACGCTTTTTCACAGCCGATGCGCCGTCGGGACGGGATACGCACCTGGCGCTCAGCATCGGGACGATACGGGTAACACCCAGCTCAACGGACTTCTGTATTATCGTCTCCATCTTGTCCCCCTTGGGGATCGCCTGATACAGCGTCAGCTTTATGCTTGGCTCACCCTCCGAGGGCTTGTGATCCAGCACCGAGCACCGTACCTCGGCGGGAGTTATGGAGTTTATCTCGCAGATGTAGTCGGTCCCGTCGGCGCATAGGGTGATTATCTCGCCCACACGCATCCTGAGACTGTAGCCGATATGGCGTGCATCCTCGCCGGTTATGACAGCCTCCCCCTGCGGAGGTTCGTTTATGAAGAATTTCGGCATAGCGCAGCTCCTTTCCGTTTTCGCAGAGTATTCTTTTATATAATTATATATGCTGTGCGGCGCTATGTCAAGCGCGGCGGAGGGCTCTTCCCGGAATTAAAAATGTTAACAACATCTCATTTGATTATGTCAATCTAACTTACCAAAAAAACGCTAACAAATTTGTGCATCCTCTACAAAAAGATAGTTAGAAATTTTATTTTTATGAAAAAAGCTTGATTAATCCGCTTTGATATGCTATAATTTAGTTAATCTGAATAGAGCGTGAAAACGCTGTAGATGAGATAATACAAATCAAAGGAGTGTTTTTGTTATGGGTAAGAAACTGAAGATCATCGCTGCTGTTGGAGCTGTTGCTGCCGGTACTGCTGCTATCTTCGCACTTAAAAAGCGCAAGGAGCTTGAGGACTACGACTACGAAGAGCTCGACGACGATTTCGATGATTGCGTAGAGGATTGCGAGAACTGCGCAGAAGATGCAGAAGAAGGCGTAGAGGAGACACTCGACAAGGTTGAAGATTCCGTTGAGGAAGTTGACGAATAATCCGAGCTTTACGAATTTTTTCTTTTTCATACTTTCCTGAAAGAGAGGGCTGTTTTGGCAGCCCTCCCTTTTTTGTCTCCGGCAGGCTGACGCAAAAAGTTTTGTAAAATGTGGTGACAAATCCGGCAAAGTGTGGTATAATATATCTGCTATCATGCTTCCTACAGAAAGGACTTGTTTTTATGAATATCAACGAAATGCTCGCTAAGGAGTTCGGCCTGCGCCAGGATCAGATCGACAATACCGTCGCCCTTATCGACGACGATAAGACCATCCCCTTCATCGCCCGCTACCGCAAGGAGGTCACAGGCTCCCTCGACGACCAGACGCTTCGTCTCATCTTTGATCGCCTGACCTATCTGCGCAATCTCGAAAAGCGCAAGGAGGAGATCATAAACTCTATCACCGAGCAGGGCAAGATGACCGACGAGATCATGGAGGCTATCAGCAAGGCCACCGTCCTCGTCGAGGTCGAGGATATATACCGTCCCTTCAAGCCCAAGCGCAAGACCCGCGCTTCCGTCGCCAGGGAGAAAGGGCTGGAGCCTTTGGCCGAGCTCATACTCGCCCAGGACAGAAACACCGATCCCGCTGCGGCGGCTGAGGAGTATATCGACGAGGAAAAGGGCGTCGCATCAGCTGAGGAAGCCCTGCAGGGCGCTATGGACATAATCGCCGAGGACGTTTCCGATAATGCCGAGCTGAGAAAATATCTCCGTACCCTCTTCGGGCAGGTGGGCAAAGTGGTGTCCAAGGCTGCCGACGAGAACGCCGAGAGCGTCTATGAGAACTATTACGACTTCTCCGAGCCTGTGTCAAGGATAATGGGACACCGTATCCTCGCAGTTGACAGGGGAGAGAAGGAGGGCGCACTGAAAGTCTCCGTTGAGGTCAGCGAGGGCGCCGGCGAGCGTGCCTGCATATCCCGCTACGCCAAGGGCAGCAGCGAGTGCTCGAAGCTGGTGGAGGCCGCCTGCACTGACAGCTATAAGCGCCTGATCTATCCCTCTATCGAGCGCGAGATCCGTGCCGAGCTTTCTGAGAAGGCTCAGGAGGGTGCTATCAAGGTCTTCAAGGAGAACCTGCACCAGCTGCTGATGCAGCCTCCCGTAAAGGGCAAGATCACCCTCGGACTCGATCCCGGCTATACTCACGGCTGCAAACTGGCTGTCGTTGACGAGACCGGAAAAGTGCTGGACACAGGGATAGTCTATATCAACTCGAAAAACCAGATCGCCGATGCCAAGCGCAAGCTGCTGGATATGATCTACCGCAACGATGTGGATGCCATATCTATCGGCAACGGCACCGCCTCCCGCGAGAGCGAGGCTATCGTCTCCGAGATCATCCGCGAGTTCGGCGGCGATGTCAGCTATATAGTTGTATCCGAAGCCGGTGCATCTGTCTATTCCGCTTCAAAGCTGGCAGCGGAGGAGTTCCCGGATTATGACGTTTCTCTCCGTTCAGCTGTGTCCATCGCAAGGCGCCTGCAGGATCCGCTGGCCGAGCTTGTGAAGATAGATCCCAAGGCCATCGGTGTGGGACAGTATCAGCACGATATGCCCCCCAAGCGTATGGACGAAGCTCTTTCCGGCGTGGTGGAGGACTGCGTGAACGCTGTGGGCGTTGACCTGAATACCGCCTCGCATTCGCTGCTGTCCTATATCTCCGGTATAAACGCAACAGTAGCTAAGAATATCGTCACCTACCGCGAGGAAAACGGCGCCTTCACCGACCGCAAACAGCTCCTTAAAGTACCCAAGCTGGGCGCCAAGGCTTACGAGCAGTGCGCAGGCTTCCTGAGAGTGCGTGACGGAAAGGATCCTCTCGACAATACCGCCGTGCATCCCGAGAGCTATGCCGCCGCAAGGCAGCTGCTGGAAAAGTGCGGCTACGGCACCGGGGACATCGGCTCTCTTGACGAGCTTTCGGACCGCGCCGACAAGCAGGGGATAAAGGCTCTCGCCGAAGAACTGGGGACAGGCGTTCCCACCCTTAAAGATATCATCTCCGAGCTGATGAAGCCCGGCCGCGATCCCCGTGACGAGCTTCCGCCCCCGCTGATGCGCTCCGGCGATGTTATGGAGCTCAAGGACCTTACCGAGGGTATGGAACTTATGGGAACAGTCCGCAACGTCATAGATTTCGGTGCTTTCGTGGATATAGGCGTTCACGAGGACGGCCTTGTCCATATCTCACAGCTTGCCGACCGCTTTGTGAAGCATCCTCTCGATGTAGTCAAGGTCGGTCAGGTGGTAAAGGTGCGCGTCCTTTCTGTTGATGTTAAGAAAAAGCGCATCTCCCTGACGATGAAGGGCGTAAAGTGATACGAACACCCTGCACTCTGTACATAATAAATAAAGGGAGACCGGTCAGGTCTCCCTTTCGTTATGTCAGCACGCATACTGTCCGGATGCTCTGATGCTCCGGTCATTTCTTTTTGTAGATGAGCTTGCTTTTCAGATCAACCTGATCGTAGCCCCACCGAAAGCTCAGCCAGCCGCTGAGTATGAACAGCAGAGGCAATACAGCAAACAGCGCAAAGCAGGCCGGGTTCATCTCGTTCACATCAGCGGTGTGAGCGACAATGTCTATGATCGGGAAGTAGAAAGCGTTGATGATCTTGAAAGCCGGCAGGAAGTTGAAGAGTATCCCTGCCTTTGACAGCACCAGCATCAGCAGCGATATCCAGCAGGGTATAGATGCCACAGCCCCTATCTTCAATCCGAAATTGCGGCAGGGCTCCGCACCGTGCAGGTGGACCTTATGATACGCCTTGTCACCCTGTTTAAGGCCGTAGTCCGCTACTATCGTGAATACCGTAGCGATGCCCACGAGACCGAAAAGTATGTTCCCGAACAGACCGAAGGCCTTGGACACCGCCCAGAAAAACAGGAAAACGAATATGCCCAGCAGCTCGGTCTCCAGATAGCCCTTGACAAAGGCGCCGATCAGCAGCCTTTTTTTATCAATGGTGTTTTCCATAGCACTCCTTTACATCTTTTCGGGGCAGTCGATCTTGAGCATATCAAGGATGTTCGAGATCACCTGCTTGACAGCCAGCGAGAGGGAAGCCCTTGCCTGCATAGCGTTCTCCTCCGCGCCGACGATGCGGCAGTTGGTGTAGAAGCGGTGATATTTTGTTGCCAGCTCCCACACATAGCGTGTGATCTTAGCGGGATCGTAGTTCTTTGCACTCTCGTTCACAACGTTCGGAAGTGTGGCGATGTACTTGATGAGCTCGATCTCATCAGGCTCACCGAGGGACGAGAGTATATCGGCGTCGGCAGGCCTGATCTCTATGCCCTCGTCGGACATCTTTTTCAGCACCGAGCATATCCTTGCGTGGGCGTACTGCACATAATATACAGGGTTCTCCGAGCTCTGGGATATAGCAAGCTCCAGATCAAAGTCGAACTGCGAGTTCGGCTCGCGCAGGTTGAAGAAGAACCTTGCTGCATCTATGGGGATCTCCTCCAGCAGAGTCGAAAGAGTCACAGCCTTGCCCGAGCGCTTGGAGAGCTTGTACTTCTCGCCGTTTCTCACCAGGTTCACCATCTGCATTATGACCATATCAAGTCTCCTGGGATCAACGCCGAGGGCCTGCATAGCAGCCTTCATCCTGGGGATATATCCGTGATGATCCGCACCGAGGATATCAATGGCTGTGTCATATCCGCGGGTCACCAGCTTGTTGTAGTGATAAGCTATATCCGGAACGAAGTAGGTGGGTATGCCGTTGTCGCGCACCAGCACTCTGTCCTTCTCGTCCCCCAGCTCACTGGACTTGAACCACAGTGCGCCGTCCTTTTCGTAAGTATATCCGCTGTCCTTGAGTTTGCCGATGATCTCGGTCACGGCGCCGCTGTTATGCAGCTCGCTCTCCCGGAACCAGCGGTCGTAAACTATCCTGTACTTTTTAAGATCTCTCTCCAGCCCCTCGATGTTCAGCGGCAGGGCATAGTCACAGAGCGCCTGACGTCTTTCCACGCTGTCGGCTTCGACGTATCTGTCGCCATATATCTCAGCAAAATTCTTTGCGTGATCGATTATGTCCTCGCCGAGATAAGCGTCCTCCGGCATCTCGATGCCTTCCTTGTAGAGCTGAAGATAGCGTGTCTCCAGCGAGGTCTTGAACTTCTCTATCTGATTGCCGGCGTCATTGACATAGAACTCCCTCGCCACCTGATAGCCTGCCCACTCCATTACCGAAGCAAGGCAGTCACCGATCGCGCCGCCGCGGGCGTTGCCTATGTGCATAGGTCCTGTGGGGTTTGCTGATACATACTCGATAAGCACCTTTTTGCCGGCACCCATATTAGTGCGGCCGTACTCTTCCTTTTCGCCCAGCACATCGCTGACCACTTCGGAGAACCACTGCTTGCCGAAGAAGAAGTTTATAAAGCCCGCACCTGCCACCTCGCACTTGTCGAAGTAGGAGCCTTCGAGGAAGACGCGCTTTGCGATCTCCTCACCGATCTTTCTCGGTGCAGTTCTGAAAGCCCTTGCGCATACCATAGCGGCATTGGTGGACATATCGCCGTTTTTGGGATCGGCGGGTATCTCGATATTGAATCCGGGTACAGGCTCGGCAGGGAAGACGCCCTCCGACACACACTGCCCCAGTGCGCCCAGCACCAGTTCACGGACCTGCTCCTGGGCTTCTCTTACCATATTTGACATCGTATTCTCCTCCGTTTAATTTATAGTCCTGACTTGTATCTTTATCTCAAAGTCGCCCACATAGCTTGAATTCACATCTATCACATAGCTGAAATCAAGATCGCCGCCGTTCTCGGAGATGTTCGAGCTTATCTGCTTTGCAGTCACTCCCACCATAAACTCCCCGAAAGGAGTGCCGTAGTGGCAGTGGTGCTTCCTGCCCATCTCAATGACGATATTCGACGAAGCAGCCCCCGACCGCACCATCTCGACCTTTTCCGAGCCCATTACCGTCAGCTTTGTGACAGCCCCCTCAAATCCGGTGGCTTCGGTCTCGTTATAGGAGATCTCATAGCTGTCCTTGCCGTATCTGAAAAGCCCTTCGGTCAGCAGTTCTATCTCGTCGGTGCTGTCGCCGTCAGTCTGTTTGCTTATGAGCTTGATGTTTACATCCTTTTTCAAATTATCTCTCCTTTATTTTACCGAGCAGGTCGAGACTGTGATATTATCCTTGTGTCCCAGGAAGGTCTCAACGTTCTCGGAGAACAGCTCCTCACTGTCGGTGCAGTAAAGATCAAGGGTGCCGCGCTCCTCACGCTCTGCCGCAAGGCCTTTTGAGACCAGCGTCCTCTCTGCATACTTGGCGATCTCTGCCCCCGAGGATATAAGCCTGACATTGTCTCCCATTACGCTGCTGATAACGCCCTCCAGGTGGGGATAGTGGGTGCATCCGAGTATCAGCGTGTCAACGCCCTCACGCTTCATCACTTCGAGGTATTCCTCGGCGATGATCCTTGCGACTTTATCGTTCACATCGGTATATCCGTTCTCCACCAGCGGTACGAACATAGGACAGGCCTTGGATACGACCTTTATATCGTTCCTGATCTCTCTTATAGCCTTACCGTAGCATCCCGACCTGATGGTGGCAGGCGTACCGATAACGCCTATCTTGCCGCAGCGTGTGGCGGCGCAGGCAGCTGTCACGGTGGGATAGATGACGCCGCTGTATTCGGTGACGGTGCTGCCGTCGAACAGCGGTCTCGTCATCAGCACGGAAGATACCGTGCCGCAGGCGATAAGTATCATCTTGACGTTGAATTTTTCAAGAAAGGATATGTCCTCTCTTGCATAGCGGGCAATGGTGTCGGCGCTCTTGGTGCCGTAAGGCACCCTTGCCGTGTCCCCGAGATAGATGATGTTCTCGCGGGGCATGAGCGCCGTAAGCTCCTTAACACAGGTCAGCCCTCCGACGCCCGAGTCAAACACCCCGATAGCAGAGTTATTCATAATCTACCCCCGCTCTGTCCAAAGCAAGTTTTATGAGTCTATCCTCCTGCTCCTCACAGGATATGCCGTGATCCTGCATAAGCATCGGGTACATACTTATGGGAGTGTGTCCGGGCATGGTGTTGATCTCGTTGAGTATCACCGAGCCGTCCTCAAGGAGGAAGAAGTCTATCCTCGACAGCCCCTCGCAGCCCAGCGCCTTGAATGCCCTGACTGCTGTGGTGCGCAGAGCCTCCCTGTCACGGTCGCTGATCTTTGCGGGTATCACAGTCAGCGAGCCTGAGTCGTTGTATTTTGCATCGTAATCGTAAAACTCATTCGAGGGGAGTATCTCTCCCACATCCGAAGCGAAGGGCTCGAGATTGCCCATCACAGCACACTCGACCTCGCGCCCGACGATGCCTTCCTCCACGATGACCTTCCTGTCGTGTACAAAGGCAAGCTTTATGCCGGCCTCCAGCTCCGCTCTGTCCCTGACCTTGGAGATGCCTACCGACGAGCCGCAGTTGCAGGGCTTGACGAACATGGGGTATCTGAGCTTTGCTTCCATCTCATCGCATTTTTCTTCAAGCCTCTCATCGAGTTCGCTCCTGAGTATCCTTACCCATTTCGAGGTCTTTATACCGTTTGCCTCAAGAATGGTATGAGTCATATCCTTGTCCATGCAGTTTGCCGATGAGATAAGGTCGCAGCCCACATAAGGCAGTCCCGCCAGTTCCAGCAAGCCCTGTACAGTACCGTCCTCGCCGTTGCGGCCGTGGAGCACGGGGAAAACGCAGTCCACCTTAAGATTTGAGGTGCTGCCGTTGCGTTCAAAGGCAATAAAGCCCTTGTGTATGGGATCGGGGCTGAGTATGCAGGGAACGTTGTCCGGCTGCTTCTCCCATTCGCCCGAAGCGATAAGCTCGGTGTCGCCGATGTATTTGAACCAGTGTCCTTTTTTTGTTATGCCGATAGTCAGCACTTCGTACTTGTCCTTCGGGATGCATCTCACCACGTGAGCCGCCGAGATGCAGGATATATCGTGTTCGTTTGATCTGCCGCCGAAAAGAACGGCTATCTTTAGCCTTGACATTTAAAACATCGCCTTTCAGATTATTGCTGCCTTGATCGCTGTAGCAACGATAACACAAACATACATTTATTATATCACATTCTATTCCTGATTGCAAGAGCAAATTACAAATACGCTGAATTTTTCCGAAAACGCCCCCTCTCCCCGCTGCCGGAGCAGGGGACAGCGGAAAATACACGCAAAGGCAGCGTCCCAGGTGCTAAATAAGGCCATAGCTCCCTGACCAGAAGATCAGGCAAAAAGAAAGACTCCCAAACTGCGTATTTACGCAGTTTAAGAGTCTGTGAAAGTGGTGCTGCTGACGGGAATCGAACCCGTATGGTGTTTCCACCGAGGGATTTTAAGTCCCTTGCGTCTGCCTGTTCCGCCACAGCAGCTGACTTGATCATTATATCACGTCTGACTGCATTTGTCAATATATTTACCCGTTCTTGATATCGGTTATCATATTTTTCAGGCAGGTGTATCGCAGTGTGCGCCTGTCGTTGTCGATCATCTCGTAAAGTCTTTTTCTCGTGCCGATGATGATGAGCAGCTTTTTCGCCCGAGTAACAGCGGTGTAGAGCAGATTGCGGTAATACAGCTTGTCATACCCTCCGAACACCGTCAGGATGACCGCGTCGTACTCGCTTCCCTGGCTTTTGTGTACGGTAACGGCATACGCCAGTTCCAGCCTGTCGAGCATCTCGGAGTTATATACGGCGATCCTTCCGTCAAAATCCACCGTCAGTGTTTTCAGTATCCTGTTCGCCGCAGTGATTATCCCGATGTCTCCGTTGAAGATGCCCGAGCCCTCCTCGACCTTTCCGTCCTCGTCGGTGCGCTTCCAGAGTATATCGTAATCGTTCTTTATCTGCATCACCTTGTCTCCCTTGCGGAAGGTGTAAAGCAGAGTCTTGACCTCCGACTTGCCCGCAGCCGGCGGGTTCAGCTGTGCCTGCAGCAGCCTGTTGAGCTCGACAGTCCCGGTGGGGCCTTTCCTTGCAGGGGAGAGCACCTGTATATCGTTCAGAGGATCGTATCCGTAAGCCTTTGGCAGCCTCTCACGGCAGAGGTCTATCGTAAGGCTCTGCACTTCCGGATAGGTCTGTCTCTGCATAAAGAAAAAGTCGCTGTCTCTCTGCGTGAGATCCGGGTATTCCCCGGTGACGATCTTGTGGGCGTTGATGACGATAGCGCTTTCCTGTGCCTGCCTGAATATTTCGGTAAGAGTGACCACAGGCATAACACCGCTGTCGATAATGTCCCGCAGCACGTTCCCGGCTCCCACCGAGGGCAGCTGATCCGAGTCCCCCACCAGCACCAGCTTGCAGCTGACGCTTATCGCCCTGAGCACCGCTTCAAACAAACAGCTGTCCACCATCGACATCTCGTCGATTATGAGCACGTCGCAGTCCAGCTGGTCGTTCTCGTTGTGAACGAAGCTTAGACGGTCTCCGTCTGGCACTTTGACCTCCAGCATCCGGTGTATCGTCCTGGCTTCGTGTCCTGTCAGGTCCGAGAGCCTCTTTGCCGCACGTCCCGTAGGCGCCGCAAGGTAAACGTTCATCGCCTGCTGCTCAAACAGCGAGAGTATGGCGTTGAGCGTTGTGGTCTTTCCTGTGCCGGGGCCGCCCGTCAGCACAAGGAAGCCCTTGGAAAGCGCAAGGTTTATGGCTTTGCGCTGTATGCTGTCATAGGTTATGCCGCTCTCATCCTCCGCAATGTCTATCAGGTCGGAGAAGTCCATCTGATTGTCATAGGATATCTCGCTCATGATCGAGAGCCTTCTCGCTATGTAATCCTCTGCCCGGTACATCTCGCTGAGCATTATGAACTCTCTTTTCTGCTTGTGATAGCTGTACAGGTTCTCCTCGCTTATCTCCTCCCCGAGACAGCTGTCAAAGTCCTCCTCACCGACTGTGAGGAACGAGCATACCTTCTCCTTCAGCCTGTCCAGCGGCAGGGCAGTGTGCCCCGAAAAGGAGTTCTCCCTCAGCACCCATCTGATGCCCGCAGCGATGCGCTTTTCCGAATTGACCGGCATACCCGACTTTACAGCGATGCTGTCAGCCTTTTCAAAGCTCACGTCTATGCCCTCGCTGCACAGCACATAAGGATTTCCCGAAATGATCTGCTCGGCTTTCTCCTTCCAGCGCTTCCACGCCCTTATGCCTGCCGACGAGGGTATCTCGTACTTTGAGAGCATCTGCATCAGCGAGCGCACTGCAAAGGTCTTCTTAAAGTCTTCCGAGAATTTTTGCGCCTTCTTGAAGGATATGCCGTCGATCTCCGCCAGCTTTTCCGGGCTGTTTTCCAGCACATCAAAGCTGTCCTCACCGAAGCGGTCAACGATCCTCTTTGCCAGCACCGAGCTTATTCCCTCGATAACCCCGCTGGCAAGATACCGCCTTATCGAGGAAGGAGAGGTGGGCAGGCTCCTTTCAACTATATCAGCCTGAAACTGCTCACCGAACCGTGCGTGATTGACGAAATGCCCGGTGCAGCTTATCTCCTCGCCCTCCTCCACCAGGCCGAGATCTCCCACAACAGAGTACAGATCTCCCTCCGAGGCAAGCATTATCACTGCAAAGGCCGAGTCATTCGAGCGGTATATGATGCTGTCAACTTCGCCCGAGAGCATCACAGTATCCTTGTCCTGCATATCATCCATCCTTCACGTTATCCTCAGCCGGTATCTCCCGGCACATACTTCTTATCCTGTCGGCAAGGGCGGAGATGTCGGTCACTTCAACACCCTCCAGCTCCGCTGCCAGACGCCTGGCTTCATATTCCTTTTCACCTGCGTCGATGAGTACGATCAGCACAGTCCTGCGCTGCTCGAAAGGCTCCAGCTTCTCGCTCCAGTAAGCGCTCCTGACTGACATCTCAAGCTGCTGCGTGCTTTGCCTGCAGGGGATAAGTATGCAGCCCCGTTCACCGCACGCCGGCCGGGTCTGTTTTTCCCATAGCAGCGCACAGGCGGCAGTCAGCAGTACGACGATCATTACCATAGTCACTATAAAAGCCATATCCTCGCCCCCTTGCTCCATTATATGCCTCAGAGCAGGGCAGGGTGCCGGAGCTATGCAGCTCTACACTATATTTTACTATCTTTTCTCCCCGTTTTCAAGCCCCGGCAGCTATTTTGACAGAATGTTTTGATTTATGACAAAAAAATTTTTAAAAGACTATAGACAAAACGGCTTTTTTATTGTATAATTAACTGTAGTGTTTATATAAGCAACACCGCACAGCCGACAGGCCTGTCGCCTGAAAGCTTTTTATTCTTTGAATGAGGTAAATAAAATGAGAGTCATCACCGGCAAGGCAAGAGGGATGAAGCTTGCCACTCTTGAGGGCACAGACGTCCGCCCGACCACCGATATGGTCAAGGAGGCGATCTTTTCGATCATACAGTTCGATGTGCCCGGGGCAAATGTCCTCGATCTTTTTGCCGGCAGCGGTCAGCTCGGTATCGAGGCTCTGAGCAGGGACGCCGCTTCCTGTACCTTTGTCGATAAAAGCAAGGATTCAGCCGCAGTCGTAAAGGAGAACCTTTCCCACTGTAAGCTCGCCGGGCTTGCTTCTGTCGAGAATACTGACAGCCTGAACTACCTGAAGCTCACGCCCAAGCGGTTCGATATAGCGCTTCTCGATCCGCCGTATAAGCAGGGGCTCATAGATAAGGCGATGCCGCTCCTGTCAAGGGTGATGAATGAGCCTTCCGTCGTCGTGTGCGAGCATGAGAGGGAGTACCTGCCCGCAGAGGAGTACGGTGAGCTGAAGCTGAGGAAGCGCTATCGCTACGGAAAGATCATGCTGAGCGTCTATGAAAAGACCGCCCGGCAGATGGAGGAATGAATGAAGATCGCAGTATGCCCCGGCAGCTTTGATCCTGTCACCAACGGGCACTTGGATATTATAAACCGCGCTTCGCAGATCTTTGACAAGGTCATCGTTCTTGTGTCGTATAACCCCAATAAGCAGACGGCGCGGTTTACCGTAAAGGAACGAATTGAGATGATAAACGCAGTTATCGGCGGCTTTCCGAATGTGGTCGTTGACTGCGATTCGGGGCTTCTTGCCGACTATCTGACGAGGACTAAGGCCTGCGCCATAGTCAAGGGGCTCCGCGCCGTGACGGACTTTGAGTATGAGTTCCAGATGGCTCTTGCCAACCGCCGTCTCTGTCCCTCGGCCGAAACGGTCTTCCTGACCACCAGCCCCGAGAATATGTATCTTTCTTCGAGTATGGTGAAGGAGATCGCCAGCCTTGGCGGAGATATAAGTGGATTTGTACCTTCGCAGATATGTTCTGCTATTGTTGAAAGACTGCATAAAGATGCATAATGAAAGGATGTAATTGATATGAAAATTGATGAGATCTTGGCAATGATGGATCAGCTGCTCGACAAGTCAACGGCAATGCCTTTTTCGAGCAAGAAGATGATAGATGCTGAGCAGATGCGTGAATACATAGACAGCATCAGATACAATATGCCTGAGGAGATCAATAAGGCTAAAGAGACTGAGAAGGAGCAGAAGGAGATCATCGCCCGCGCCAATCAGGAAGCCGAGCAGATCATCCGCAAGGCCGAGGAAAGAGCCAAGGCTATGGTCATGCAGGAAGAGATCATCAAGCAGGCCAGAGAAGTCGCCAAGCAGGAGCTTGAGCGTGCAAAGCAGGAGTCTGAGGCTACCGTTTCCGAAGCAAGGTCTGTGGCTGATAAGATCGTAGGCGATGCAAAGGCCAATGAGCAGAGGATCAAGAGTGCTCTGGCAGCCACTCTCGAAAAGACTCTTACCGAGAGCGAGCGCACGCTCCAGAAGTGTGTTGCAGATGTGACCGCTACCAAGAACGCTGTGCTCAAGGTCGGCGGCAAGGCAGCAGCGGAAGCTCCCGCACCTGCCCCCGAGCAGCCCCGCGGCCGCAAGGACGGCAGAAAATAATTACGGTACGGCAAAGCCGGTGCTCCCGAATGTGGGAACACCGGCTGTTTTGTATGTGTTCAGAAGCCGAATTTCTTCCGCAGAGCATCGTAGATCTCGCCCTGGAAGCTCACGCCCTTTGCAAGTCCGTCCGTAAAGCCGAACTCGTCCGTTTTTCCCCTGTCCTCCGGGAGCGGGAACCGCCCCTGTGAGCCGAACGGATCATATGCGTTGAAGCTCTTGTTGTATTTCATTACGAAGACAGCCTTGTCACCTTTTTTCATTGGTGCAAGTTCACTGCTGATAAGCAGCTGCTTTTTGCCGTCGCTTGCGGTGATGAAGGCATATCCCTCAACAACGCTTTTGGTATCTCCGGCCTTGACCTTGTCCTCGCCCTTGAATACTTGCCCGACCTTGACCTTTCTGATAGTGTAGGCTCCGTATGGCCTTGTTTTTTCATCGGGATCAAGGTAGCTGACGTTTGGTTTTCCGTCATCCGTATATTCGCCGATCATCACGACCTCTGAATTTTTGATAAGCTCGTCAAAGCTATAATGTATGCAGTCGACCTCTGACTGTATCACCTCAGTGCTGCTGTCATCTATGGGTGCTGCTGATTCGACAGCTTCAGCTGTTGATCGCGTGTCTGTATCGGCAGGTTCGGATCTGCTGCTGTCTGTTGAGCCGCAAGATGCGAGGATACATATAGATGCAGTGAAAATTGTGAATGGCTTTAATAATTTCATAGATCTGTCTCCTTTCGTGTTAATGTGTTATGAACCCCATTTCTATAATATCACATTAATGAATAAAATCAAGCTTATTTATAGATAAAGATAATAAGTCAAAACCGTATATTTTGTACAAAGATCAAATCGCTGAATATCAGAGCGAGATCCAACAAATGGACGATATGTCATATTGTGGCTTTACTTTATATACAGCACGTTGCTGAAAAACGTCCCGGGGGTGTTTATGTACGCCTCGTACTCCGCCCAGTCGATGTAGTACCTTTCCCCCCAGGAGGAGATCTCCAGCATAGTCCTGTCCGGCGTTTCGACCACCGCCGTCACCGTGACGTAGTGCTCCTTGACAAGGCCGCTCCTCCAGTGGGGGAGCACGAAGCCCTCCTCCGTCCGGATGTAGAAGTTCACACCCGTCGGCCTGTCCTTTTTCTTAAAAAGGATATGCGGCCCCACCGACAGAGTCACCGGTATGTCCTGCCCCAGCATTTCCAGTATCCGCGGCATTATCTTCTTTTTGGAGAAGCCCCAGCCCGCTTTCAGCCCCAGCCCGAGAGCCCTGAACTGCCTGTTCATCCCCCGTGCCATGCTCAGCCCGTTGAGCCCCAGCTTCTTCCGTACTTTCAGCCTGTCCTTTTCCAGCGAGCGCACATAGCCCGTGTATTCATCCCGGACAAGTTCCCTGCGGCCTGTCCTGTAGAGAAGTATGTCCGCGCAGGATATAAGCCCGCACCCCAGCGGACGGATGTATCCGTCCTCGTTCCCGAACCAGCCCTGATCGCCGCCGAAGGAAACATCTCCCCCAAGGGTGTAACATTCCCAGCTGCCGCCGCAGTCGATCCTGACGTATCCGCCGGAAAGGGAAGCCGTCTTTGCGGTCATTGTCTGTCCTCCGGATAGCGTGCGACCTTCTCAAAGGGCAGATCTCCGCCGAAAATGTCCAGCGCCGAGCCGACGGTGAAATCCACTCTGCCCCTGCCCAGCTCGTTGAGCCTGTTCAGGTCCTCAAAGGAGGATATCCCTCCCGCATAAGTGGAGGGGAAGCCGAACTCTCCGAGGAGCTTAGCGACTCCGGCCTCTATGCCGCTGGCCTTGCCCTCCACGTCCACAGCGTGTACCAGCAGCTCAGAGCAGAACTGCGAGAAGTATTCAAGCGAGCTCTCGCTGAGAGCCGTCGCCGTGTATTTCTGCCAGCGGTCGGTCACGATGATGTAGCTTCTGTCGTGCTCCCTGTACCGGCAGCTCAGATCAAGCACCAGCCTCTCCCGCCCTACAGCGGCTGAAAGCTTTTTGAGGTTCTCCTCGTTGACGATGCCGTCCTTGAAAACATAGCTCGTCACTATCACCTTCGAGGCCCCCATATCAAGGAACCTTCCCGCGTTCCCGGCAGTCACTCCGCCGCCGATCTGCAGCCCTCCGGGGTATGCTTTGAGCGCAAGCTCCGCCTGTTCGCAGTCAGCCTCGTATTCCGGAGTCCCCGCCGGATCGAGAAGGATTATGTGTCCGCCCTCCAGCCCGAAGGATCTGTAAAGCTCGCCGTAATATCCCCCGTCCTGTGAGGATACGAAGTTCTCGCTGGCAAAGCCGCCGTCACGCAGGCTGCCCCCCACGATCTGTTTTACTCTGCCGCCGTGAATGTCTATGCAAGGTCTGAATCTCATTTTTTCCTCCCGTCTGAAGTCCTGAACTGCACATAGAGCACAGTCCCCCGTGTCGTCTCATACTCATAATGCGAGTGAAGATCATAGCCCATTTCTTTCAGCAGCTTTTTCATCTGCTCGTATTTCTTGTCCTCAGCCTTCGCACCGAGGGCGCCAAAGCCCTTCCCGGGCAGCAGGTACACCTCGCCGAAGCCCTTTTCCGCCGATCTTTTTACGGCGTCTTCTATATCCTCCATGCTGCTCACCTCATCGGGATAAAGCTCGGCATAGCTGTACTTCGTCCCCGATGCGGCAGGATAGCTGTCTGTGTCCCAGATGTGGCCTGTGTCCGCCAGCACCTCGTCCGTGCAGTTGAAAAATTTGTGCTGTGCATAAAGCGAGCCGTTGTCAGAGTGTATGTCGTCCCAGGTGAGATCAACGGCGTACCATTCGCCTTCTATCTTCACCAGATCCCATGCGTGTTCGTCACCGGAGGAGTTCACCGAATATACAGTGACTGCTTCCGCGCCGAGCATCTGCATCAGCATTGCGAATGTCACCGTGTACCCCGTGCATATCCCTGTGTGATCTATCAGCACACCGTAAGGGGTGTCCGAGCCGGGAAGGTGGATTCCTATCACGCTCAGGCTGTTGTCATCGTAAGCTGTGTCGGCTGTCAGCCTGTCGTGCAGGGCAAGCTCCTTCTCAACGAAGCTCATTTTATCGTTCACAGTCTCGTCTATCAGCCTTGAAGCCGCAGCGAGTATCTCCCCCTGCTCCTTGTCAAGTCCGCTGTTGTCCCCGGAAAGATATGCCTGCACTATCGGCGATACGTCGTAGAGCCCGGCGCTCTCTCCCTGACTGCCGCTGCTCTCCGCTTCGGATGCCGGCATCTCAGGCACCGCAGTCTCCGTCCCGGTAAGCCCTGACACGGTAACGCCGGCCTCATCTTCGCTTGCCGTCTTTGACGCGCAGCCCCCCAGCATCAGCATAGCCGTCAGCAGTGTTAATGATCTTTTGAAAGCATTCATCGCTGTCTCCCTTTTAGTCGGTCCTTTGACCTATATTATACTCTATCTCAAATGATATGTCAATCAGAGTATATGCATAGTTTGTCATAGCAGCCGAAAAATATGCGGGGACATCCCTTTTCATTTTCCGTCCCCGACAGCCCTTGCAATTTGTCCCGATCTGTGGTATAATATTTTCAGGGAGCGTGATCTCCCATAATCATAAAAAAGGACGGTAGATCTTTATGGCAATACTTGTTACCGGCGGTGCCGGATTTATAGGCAGTCATACCTGTGTCGAGCTGCTTGAAGCAGGTTATGAGCTCATCGTGGCAGATAACTATTCCAACTCCAAGCCCGAAGCGCTCAGAAGAGTTAAGCAGATAACCGGCAAAGAGCTTAAATTCTACGAGGCCGACATCCTTGATCTCGGCGCTATGAATAAGATATTTGATGAAAACAACATCGAGGCTGTTATACACTTTGCCGGCCTCAAGGCCGTGGGCGAGAGTGTCCAGAAGCCTGTGGAGTATTACCACAACAATATCACCGGCACGCTTATGCTCATCGAGGCTATGCGTTCTCACGGCTGCAAGAGGATAGTGTTCTCCTCCTCTGCCACAGTTTACGGCAATGAGAACCCGGTACCCTATGTGGAGACTATGCCCACCCATACCTCCACCAATCCCTACGGTTATACAAAGGTGATGATCGAGCAGATACTTAAAGATGTTGCTGTCGCCGACGAAGGGTGGAGCATCGCTCTGCTGCGCTATTTCAATCCCATAGGCGCTCACAGCAGCGGCCTTATCGGCGAGGATCCCAACGGCATCCCCAATAACCTTTTCCCCTATATACAGCAGGTAGCAGTCGGTAAGCGGGAGTATCTCGGCGTGTTCGGCAATGACTACGACACCCCCGACGGCACCGGCGTCAGAGATTATATCCACGTTGTGGATCTGGCAAAGGGGCATATCTGTGCCCTTAGATACGTCCTTGAACATAAGGGCGTCGAGGCTGTCAACCTCGGCACAGGCAAGGGCTCCAGCGTGCTTGACGTGCTCCACGCCTTTGAAAAGGCCTGCGGCAGGGAGCTTCCATATAAGATCATGCCCAGACGTGCAGGGGATATTGCCTGGTGCTATTCCGATCCCACAAAGGCCCGTGAGCTTTTCGGCTGGGAGGCTCAGTACGGTCTCGACGATATGTGCCGCGACGGCTGGAACTTCGCCCAGAAGAACCCCGACGGGCTCTGATAAGCTATTGTTCAAAAAGGAGTGCTTGCTGTGTTTCGTATCGGTCATGGCTATGATGTGCATAAGTTCGCCGAGGGGCGGGACCTTATTCTCGGCGGCGTGAATATCCCGTATGAGCGTGGGCTTCTCGGCCATTCGGATGCCGATGTGCTGGCTCACGCCATAATGGATGCCCTTCTCGGGGCGGCGGCTCTCGGTGATATAGGGCACCTCTTCCCGGACAGCGATCCCTGCTATAAGGGAGCCGACAGTCTCGCTCTTATGAAAAAGGTCTGTGCTCTCCTGACTGAGAAAGGCTTTGTCATCGGCAATATAGATTCCACGGTATGCGCCCAGGAGCCGAAGCTTGCTCCGCATATATCCGAGATGCGCAGACGTATCGCAGAAGCCTGCGGGATAGATGTTTCCCGGGTGTCGGTGAAGGCTACGACTGAGGAAGGCCTCGGCTTCACCGGACAGAAGCTCGGCATCTCGGCAACCGCCGTCTGCCTTATAAACGACCGGCAGTGACCGGGTGTAAAGAATACCGGCCGGCAGTATCTGCTGTGAGTAAAAATGCCCCTGAGCGCAAGCTCAGGGGCATAACTGTTATTCGTGTTCCGGCATCAGACGGATACGTCTGTTATCAGGACAGGATATCCGGTACTTTCAGGCCGTTGTCCTTAGCCACCTTTGTCAGGAAAGAGACTATCTCTTCATCGCTGAGCTTGGCGAGTTCCTCAGATGAACTGCCGGCCTTTTTGAGCATATCCTCGGTGATGCCGAGCAGGCTCATTGTCATCGTGATCTTGGATTTGTTGTCAAGAGTCTCGCCCTGCTTGATCTCGGTCATACCCGAAAGGTCGGGGAGGCTGACATCAACTTCTTCAAACTTTATGCTCTTGAACTCGATAGCTGTCTTGCCGATCAGCGGAGCATCCACAATGATCTTCTTCAGAGTTCCGTCACTGTCGAAGTAATACTTCATCTGAGTATTTCCGCCGAGAGCCGAGCCCATTTCCACATCGTAGGTCTCTACGGTCAGACCGTC